>DATLLV010000231.1:0-2878 GCA_035537655.1 Miltoncostaeaceae bacterium | reverse complement strand
CTCGACGCCGTCGCCCCCGGCCCGGCCGCCGGCCACGGGGATCCCGAGCGTGACCGGCGGGCGCTCCTCGAGGTCGAGCGGGTAGAGCCCGCACCAGGGCCCCTCCGGCGCCCACCCGCCGCGCGCCGCGAGCCGGGTCAGGTCGGCCGCCATCGCCCTCACGTCGCGGACGATCCGCTCCGGGTCGACCGGCCGGGTGAGGGCGGCCAGGAGAAGGGGCGGCTCATCGCGCAAGGCGACCTCATACGGCATCAGGTCGCCGGCCGCCATCAGCCGCCCGAGGGAGTCGATCGCGCGCCGCCGCCGGGCGAGCTCGCGGGCGGCGCGCTCGCGCTCCGTGGCGAGCAGCTCGCGCAGCCGGGCCGGGTCGTCGGCGGCGAGCAGCTCGCGGATGGTCGCCAGCGGTACGTCCAGCGAGCGCAGGAGCGCGATCGAGGCGGCGACGCGCACCTGATCGCGGCCGTAGTAGCGGTAGCCCGAGGCCGGATCGACCCGCGCCGGCACCAGGAGCCCCTCGGCGTCGTAGCGGCGCAGGGCCTTCACGCTCAGCCGGCTGAGCCGCGCAAGCGCTCCGATGGGCATCAGGTCGTCCACGTCGCCAATCCTCCAGCCTCCCCCCGAGGGAGGGTCAAGGGCGGGGCGCGATCCGGAAGACGGGGTGGTCCGGCGCGATGCGCCGGAGCTCCTCGTCGGGCGAGTCCGGCCCCACGCCGCCGAAGAAGACGCCCACCTCCATCCGCCAGCGCTCCAGGTAGGCGCGCAGCAGCGGGACCTTCTCGTCGTCGCCGACCTCGGCCGCGGTGAAGGGCTCGCTCGTGCGCCCCAGCAGCAGCCGGCCGCTGCCGCTGGCGCGCAGGTTGCGTACCCACTGGGAGTGCCCGCGCGGCGAGACGAGGTAGCGCTGCCCGTCGACGGTCAGCAGGTTCACCGGGTTGCGGCGCGGCTCGCCGGTCGTCCGGCCCGGGACCTCGAGCACGCGCGAGCCCCAGACGCTGATCCCGGCGCGCGTGAGCCCGGCGACGATGCGGTTGACGACGTTGGTGGTGAACCACCCGGGGCGCTGGTAGCGCTCGCCCATCCCTACTTCCCCCTGTTGCGCACCTTCTCGTCGGCCGTCGCGACTGCCTCGGCCATCGCGGCCCGGACCGCGGCCACGCGGTGGGCCAGGGCCGGGTCGGAGAGGGCCAGGATCTGGGCGGCGAGCAGGCCGGCGTTGCGGCCGCCGTCGATGGCGACGGTGGCCACCGGCACGCCGCGCGGCATCTGGACGATCGACAGCAGCGAGTCCAGGCCGTCGAGCGCCGAGCTGCGCACCGGGACGCCGATCACCGGCAGGGTGGTGACGGCCGCGAGCATCCCCGGCAGGTGGGCGGCGCCGCCCGCGCCGGCCACGATCACGCGCAGGCCGCGGTCGGCGGCCTGGCCGCCGTAGGCGATCATCTCGTGGGGCGTGCGGTGGGCCGAGACCACCCGCACCTCGTGGGGCACGCCGAGCTCCTTCAGCACGTCGCCCGCGCCGCCGACGACCGGCAGGTCGCTGTCGCTGCCCATCACGACGCCGACCAGCGGCGGCGCGGCGGCGCTCACAGGCCCACCGCCGCCGCGGCCTGCCGGGCGCGCGCCAGGGCCTCCTCGCCCGTCGCGCCCAGGGCCGTGACGTGGCCCATCTTCCGGCCGGGCCGCACCTCGGCCTTGTCGTAGAGGTGCAGGTGGGCGCCGGGCACCGCGAGGGCGGCGGCGACCTGCGGCGACGCCGGGCCGGTGTGCGTGCCCAACAGGTTGACCATCGCGGCCGCGGGCGCGCGCATGGAGACCTCGCCCAGCGGCAGGTCGAGCACGCCGCGCAGGTGGTTCTCGAACTGCGAGGTCTCGGCTGCCTCGATGGTGTAGTGGCCCGAGTTGTGGGGGCGGGGGGCGAGCTCGTTCACCAGCACCTCGCCGCCGGGCGCGAGGAACATCTCGACCCCGGTCACGCCCAGGCCCCGCGCCGCGGCGGCGGCGGCCCGGGCGATCTCGGCGGCGCGCGCGGCGACGCCGGCGGCGACCGGCGCCGGCACAACGACCTCGTTGCAGACGTGGTTGGCCTGGACGGTCTCGACCACGGGGTACGCGGCCTCGCCCCCGGCCGGCGAGCGGGCGACCATCACGGCGAGCTCGCGCTCGAAGGGCACCAGGCCCTCGACCAGCACCCCGTCGCCGGCGTCGAGGCGGGCGAATGCCTCGCGCGCCTCCTCCTCGTCGGCGCAGGTGGCGTTGCCGTAGCCGTCGTAGCCCAGCCGCCGGGCCTTCAGCATCAGCGGCCAGCCCAGCTCGCGGCCGGCGGCGGCGAGGTCGCCGGCCGTCTCGGCCACGACGAACGCGGCCGTCGGCAGGCCGGCGTCGCGCAGCAGGCCCTTCTGCAGCGCCTTGTCCTGCACCGTCGCCAGCGCGCCGGCGTCGGGGCGCACCGGGGTGCCCGCCTCCTCGACGGCCGCCAGGGCGACGGCGTCGACGAACTCGTTCTCGAGCGTCACCACGCCGCAGGCGGCGCCCAGCCGGCGCACGGCGTCGGCGTCGCGCCAGTCGCCCTCGATCACCCCCGCGGCCATCGGCGCGGACGGCTCGTCGGGGCGGCCCAGCACCGCCACGCGCAGGCCCAGGGGCCAGGCCGCCAGACAGGTCATCCGGGCGAGTTGGCCGGCGCCGGCGATGCCGACGTCGTAGCCGCCGGCGGCAGGGGCGGACCGGCCGGAGGGCGTGGTGGCCGGCTGGGCGACGGGCACCGCGCCACGCTATCAGCGGCCTCGCAATTCCCGAACAACACCTATACGAGCGTCGGATCCGCACGGCGCTTCGGGCGGGTAGCGTCGCCTGCGCCCGTGCTCCCCCTGGCCTCCCA
>DATLLV010000230.1:0-13592 GCA_035537655.1 Miltoncostaeaceae bacterium | reverse complement strand
GCCGCTGACCGCGTCACAGGCGATCGCCTTCCGCTCGGCGCCCCACGCGCGCGCCCTGGTCGGCGCCCTCGCCGGCGCGGCCGAGGCGGGCGCGTCGGTCACGGCCATGCGGCTCGAGGAGTGGCGCGGGCTCGCGTGTCTGGCTGCGCCGGGCATGGACGCCGAGCTCTTCGCGATCACCTTCGCCGACGCCCTGGGCGACGCGTGGCGGGTCGCCGTCGCCGAGCTGCCGGAGGAGGTCGTCCTCGGCGGGCCGCCGCTGCTGCTGGCCCCGCCGCGGACGGGGGCCGGACCCGAGCTGAACCGGCTCGCGGCCGAGCTGTCGGTGCACCCTGTGCGGGTCGTGCTCACCCTGCTCGCCCGCGACCAGCCCGCCGCCGGCCCCTACCCGCCCGAGCTCGTGCACTCCCTGCGCGAATGGGGCTGCGTTGGCGAGCGCGCGCCGGCCGCCGAGCCGGCGCCCAGCCTCGCGATCGGGGACGATCCCTGCCCGCGCCGCCGGCACGCCCGCGCGGTGCTGCAGCGGATGCTGCGCATGGGCAAGGTCGGCCCCGGCTACCACACCGAGTTCGACCACTTCCGCCGCGGGGCGCCCGCCCACGAGGGGCGTGAGGCCCTGGAGGTCGGCGAGGCGCTGCTGCGCGCGGGCCTGCTGGGCGAGAAGCCGAGCGTGGGCCAGCGGCACATCTACCTCAACGTGAAGGCGCTCCCGGCGATCCACGCCCTGATCGACCGCGGCGAGACCGACGACCCCGTGCTGGCGCGGATGTGGACGGCGCCCGCCCCGGGCGCCCGTGGCGCCTCTACGGCTCCTCCGACGGCACCGTCACGGTGACCACCGGCACCGACCGCTCCACGGTGACGAGCCCCGAGGGCGGCGAGTCGCCCCGGGCCGCGTAGCCGACCAGCACCCCGACCGCCAGGGCGAGCACCAGCAGCACCAGCGCGAGCGCCAGCGGCATCCGCCGCCGCGGTCGGCGCCGCGGGCGCGGGCGCGGGGCGCGCTCGGTGCTCACAGCCGCGCGTCCGACGCCTGGCGGGAGTACGCGGCGAAGGCCGCGTCCAGCGCCACGGCGTCCCAGGCGGCCGGCTCGCGCGGCGCCGTGCGGGCGGCCAGGTCCAGGTACCAGGACTGGGCGCCGTCGTAGGCCCGCGCCAGGTCGGCCAGCGTGAACGTCCGGCCCACGCGCCGGCGCAGCTCGTCGGTGACCGCGCCGATCACCCGGTGCCGGGCGCGGGCGACGGCGGGCGCCGCGGGCTCCCCGAGCCGGCGCAGGCCGTCGTCCCACGAGAATCGCGCGGCGGCGACGGCCGGATCCGAGCGGCTCACGCCCCCGTCCCCCCGTGCCGGTCGAGGCAGCACCGCTCGGGCCAGCGCACATCGGCGCGCGCAGCGATCCAGTCCCCCACCGGCGAGCCGCCCTCGTCCATCGCGAAGGCCAGGTGGGCGTGGAGGCACTTCACGTGGTCCGGATCGCCGCCGCCGGCGACGCGGTGGCCGTCGTGCAGCGCGGCGTGACGGCGGTGCGCGGCGAGCAGCGGCTCGCGCATCGCGTCGTCCTCCTCCAGCATCCGCACGCCGCCGGCGGCCTCGAGGCGGCTGACGGCGTCGGCGAGCGCCCGGCAGGTCAGCCAGTCGCGCGTCGGGAAGGGGCGGCCCCGGGAGTCCCTGGGGCGGTTGCGCACCACCGCGGGCGCGCCGAAGGGGCAGCGCACGGCCACCTCGAACCCCGCGAACGCCGGGCGGCCGATGAGGGCCTCGACCGCCTCCCGGTCAGAAGAGGTCGCCGAGCCAGCCGAACGGGCCCCCGTCACCGCCGCCGTCCTTCGGCTTGGGTGGCGGCGGCGCGAGGTCGCCGCGTACGAGGAACGCCCGCTCGCCGGGCTTGATCAGCCCGAGCTCGCGCGCCCGCGTCTCCAGCACCTCCGGGGTGTCCAGGGCCTCGAGCTGGGCCTTGTACTCGTCCCGGCGCTGCTCCAGCTGCGCCAGCTTCGCCTGCTCGTCGCGCAGCTCGCCGCGCTGGTCGAAGTAGCCCCGCACCGGCCCGATGTACCCGATGAGCAGCGCTGTGAGCAGGCCGGCGATGATCAGGCGCCTGGCGGAGATGGCGGTGCTCCCGGCTGGTGGCATCGGGCCCGGTGGCCCCTGGTGCTTCCGGGTACGCGGCGGCGGCGCCGGTTCCTGCCGTCGGGCGTCTCACGCGCGGAAGGCCGACCGCCCCGGGTACGAGGCCGCGGGGCCCAGCTGCTCCTCGATTCGGATCAGCTGGTTGTACTTCGCCACGCGCTCGCTGCGGGAGGGCGCGCCGGTCTTGATCTGGCCCGCCCCGGTCGCGACCGCGAGGTCGGCGATGAAGGTGTCCTCGGTCTCGCCCGAGCGGTGGGACACCATCGACGCGTAGCCCGAACGGCCGGCCAGGTCCATGGCGGCGAGGGTCTCGGAGAGGGTGCCGATCTGGTTCAGCTTGACCAGCAGCGCGTTCCCGGCCCCCAGCTCGATGCCGCGCCGCAGGCGGCCGGTGTTGGTGACGAAGAGGTCGTCGCCGACCAGCTGCACGCGGTCGCCGAGCGCCTCGGTCAGCGCGACCCAGCCGTCCCAGTCCTCCTCGGCCATCCCATCCTCGAGCGAGACGATCGGGTAGCGACCGGCCAGCTCGACCCAGTACTCGACCATCCCGGCGGCGTCGAGCGTCCGGCCCTCGCCCTCGAGGCGGTAGGCGCCGTCGCGGAAGAGCTCGCTGGTGGCCGGGTCGAGCGCGAGCGCCACGTCCTCGCCGGGCTCGTAGCCGGCGGCGGCGATCGCCTCCATGATCACCTGCAGCGCGGCCTCGTTGTTCTCGAGGTCGGGCGCGAAGCCGCCCTCGTCCCCCACCCCGGTCGCCAGGCCCCGCGACCGCAGCACCGTCTTCAGCGAGGCGTAGACCTCGGCGCCCATTCGCAGCGCATCCGCGAACGTGCGGGCGCCGACCGGGGCGACCATGAACTCCTGCAGGTCGATCGAGTTGTCGGCGTGCGCGCCCCCGTTGAGGATGTTCATCATCGGCACCGGCATCCGGTTGGCGCGGGCGCCGCCGATGTAGCGGTAGAGCGGCAGGTTCGCGTCGGCGGCCGCCGCCGCGGCCACGGCCAGGGAGCAGCCGAGGATCGCGTTCGCGCCGAGGCGCGCCTTGTTGGGCGTGCCGTCGAGCTCGATCATCGTGCGGTCGATCAGCGCCTGCTGGGCCGCCTCGCGGCCCACCAGGACGCCGGCGAGCTCGTCCTCGACGTTCGCCACCGCCTTCAGCACCCCGCGCCCGCCGAAGGCCGACTGATCGCCGTCGCGCAGCTCCAGCGCCTCGTGCGCGCCGGTGCTCGCCCCTGACGGCACCGCCGCCCGCCCGACCGCGCCGGAGGAGACGCCCACCTCGACCTCGACCGTCGGCTGCCCGCGCGAGTCGAGGATCTGACGGGCGTGCACGCGGGAGATCTGGGACATCGGCGCTCCGGAATCGGGGGCGGGCGGCGGCGGAGTCTACCCGGCCTCACGTTTCCGCCCCCGCGTACGTTGTACCTCGGGATGACCGCACCGCCGCCGTTCAGCCGGTTCCTCGAGGACCACCGCGAGGCGGTCTACCGCTTCCTGCTGGCCACCGTGGGGGCGGACGAGGCGGACGACTGCTTCCAGGAGACCTTCATCAAGGCCCTGCGGGCGTACCCGCGCCTGACGAGCGCCGACAACCTGCGCGGCTGGGTGCTGACGATCGCCCGCCGCACGGCCATCGACGCGGCGCGGGGCCGCGGCCGGCGGCCGGTGCCGGCGTCCGACCTCGAGCCCCCGGCCTCCGACGGGACGCCCGAGCCGCCCGACGCCGGGCTCTGGGCGGCCGTCCGCGGCCTCCCGCCCCGCCAGCGCGCGGCGGTGACGCTGCGCTACGTGAACGACCTCTCCTACGCCGAGATCGGCCGCGTGACCGGATCGTCGGAGGAGGCGGCCCGGCGGAGCGCCTTCGAGGGCGTCCGCCGGCTACGGGAGGTGTGGAATGGATGACCTGACCGACGCCCTGCGCGCCGGCGGCGACGGAGCCGTCGACCCCGCGGCCGCGAGCGAGCGCGCCGCCAGGCGCCTGGCCGCCGCCGCCGACGAGCGCGGCCTGGTGGACGTCGCCTACGCGATCGTCGACTCGCCGCTCGGCCCCCTGCGCGCGGCCACGACGCGGCGCGGGCTGGTGATGCTCGCGTACGGCGACGCGCCGCTCGACGACTTGCTCGACCGGCTGGCCGAGCGGGTGTCGCCGCGGATCCTGGAGGCGCCCGCCCGCCTCGACCCGGTGCGGCGCGAGCTGGACGAGTACTTCGAGGGCCGGCGGCGCGACTTCGACCTCGCCATCGACTGGACGCTGACCCGCGGCTACACCCGTGAGGTGCTGCGCCGCACCGCCGAGATCCCGTTCGGCGAGGCGAGCACGTACGCCGAGATCGCCGCCCGCGCGGGCAGCCCGCGCGGCTGGCGGGCGGCCGGCAACGCCCTGGGATCGAACCCGATGCCGATCGTGGTGCCGTGCCACCGCGTCCTGGCCACCTCGGGCGCCATCGGCGGGTACACCGGGGGCGTCGACCGGAAGCGCTTCCTGCTGAGCCTGGAGGGCGTGGACCTGTAGACGCCCGTTGGCCGATTGGCGCGAGGGGCATCGGCCAATCGGGACCCGATCAGAGCTCAGGGGCCCCGGAGCTCGAGGCCTCGGGCCCGCTCTACGCCTTGGCGGCCTCGTACCAGCGGACCTGCTCATCCAGCGGGAGCGCCTCGAAGTCGGCGCCCGAGGCCGCGGCCAGGCGGGCGGCCTCCTCCACCCTGGCCCGGAACCGTTGGGCGGAGGCCCGCAGGGCGAGCTCCGGGTCGGCGCCGAGGGCGCGCGCGACGGCGACGGCGGCGAAGAGGACGTCGCCCAGCTCGCGGGCGCCCGGGTCGGCGCGCAGCTCGGCCGCCTCCTCGTCGAGCTTGGCGAGCGCCGAGGCGGCGTCGGGGTGGTCGAAGCCGGCGGCGGCGGCGCGCCCCTGGGCCTTCGTCGCCCACGCCAGGGCGGGGAGGCCGGCGGGCAGGTCGTGGAAGATCCCCTCCTCGGCGCGCTCCTCGCGCTTGCGTCGCTCCCAGAGGTCCACGACGCCGGACGGCGTCTCGGCCGCGGCGTCGCCGTAGACGTGGGGGTGGCGGCGGATGAGCTTGTCGGCCTGGCCGCGCGCGACGGCGCCCAGGTCGGCGCCGCCCTCCTCCTCCTCCAGCAGCTGGGCGAGGAAGACGGCCTGGAAGAGCAGGTCGCCGAGCTCGTCGGGCAGGCCATCGCCGCCGCGGGCCACGGCGTCGGCCACCTCGAAGGCCTCCTCGATCGTGTGCGGGACGATCGTCTCGGCGGTCTGGACGCGGTCCCAGGGGCACTCGCGCCGCAGGCGCAGCCCCACCTCGGCGAGCGCCGCCACCTCGGCGCCGATCGCGCGGGCCCGCAGCGCGTCGCGGCCCGGCACGGTCTCGGCGTCCGGCAGCGCCCGGGCGAGGCGGAGCGCCTCGGGGTCGGGGGCGACCACCGCCGCGTCCGCCGGAAGGGCGGTCAGGTCGAGCGGCTCGGGCGCGCCGGGCAGGGCCGCCGCCAGGGCGGGGTCGAGCGGGGGCGCCAGCACCCTCGGAGCGCCGGCGAGCGCGGCCAGCGCCGCCGCCGGGACGGCCTCGGGCGCGCCCGGCCCGAGGGCGATGACCCGGATCATGCCGCCAGCCTAGCTACGGAGCGGTGGTGACGGCCTCCGCCGGCTGGTTCTGCTCGGCCGTGGTCGGCTTCAGGTCGGGGTTCGCGTAGACCGTGCGCCCGTCCCAGTCCTTCAGCACTCCCGTGTACCACTTCGTGTACTCGGCCTGGCGCTTCTGCGAGAGCTGGGTCTGGACGATCTGGTCCTTCGCGTCGGCGAACGAGGTCGTCTTCGCCGGGGTGGTGTCGACCATGATGATGTGCCAGCCGAACTGCGTCTTCACCGGCTGGGAGATCTCGCCGTCCTTGAGCGAGAAGGCGACCTTCTCGAACTCGGGGACGAGCTGGCCCTTCTGGATCGGGCCGAGGCTGCCGCCCTGCTTTGCCGAGCCGGTGTCGGTCGACTTCTCGCGGGCGATCTCGGCGAAGTTCTCCGGCGTCACCTCGGCGCGGATCTGGTCGGCCTCGGCCTTCGTGGGCACCAGGATGTGGCTCGCGACGCGGCCGGCCGGGACCATGAACTGGTCCGGGTGGGCCTCGTAGTACGCCTTCGCGTCCTGGTCGGTGAACCGCACCCCGCGGGTGATGTGGTTGTAGAGCTTCTGCTGCTGGAGGCCGCTCTGGACGAGCTCGCGGGCCTCGGTCTGGCTGATGTTCCGGTCGGTCAGGAAGGTGTCGAAGTCCGACTGCTTCCCGTTGAAGTTCTGCTGGATGATCCGCTTGAGGTCGCGGTCGATCTCCGCGTCCGTGACCGTGCAGGGCTGGCCGCACTCGCGCGCCTCGAAGCCGACGATCTTCTGCCGCACGAGCTGCTGCAGCGCCAGCTGCTGGAGCTGGTCGAAGCCGTCGGCGCCCTGCGTCGGGACCGTCTGGCCCTGCGACTTGGCCTCGGCGCCGGTCTGGGCGATCGACCGGTCGAGCTGCTGCTGGGTGATGTTCGCGTCGCCCACGCGCGCGACCACGCCGGCCGGGAGGTCGGCCGAGTCGTCGCCGCCGCACGCGGTGACGCCCACCGCCACAGCCGTCACCAGGAGCACCAGGACCCCCGCGAGCAGCGGCGATCTGCGGACGGTCTTCGGCACGACGCGGGCGATGGTAGCAGGAGACCGGCGAGCCCCCGTTAGGGGCGGCTTAAGGCACCGGGAGCGGGTTCTCAGGCCCTCGGAGACGGCGCTCAGGCGGCGATCGCGGAGGCCCCGGCGAGGGCGTCCAGGGCGGCCTCGGCGGCGGCCAGCCGCTCCGAGGGCACGGCCCCCACGGGCAGCGAGACGATGCGCTCGCGGCCCGCGTACGAGGCGCGCGGCTCGGCCTCGCGCAGGGCCCGCAGCGCCTGGCTGGTGAGGCTGACCGGGCCGATCGTGACCCGCCCGGAGCGCACCGCCAGCTGGGTCGCGCCGGCCCCCCGCAGCTTGATGCGCAGGCGCTGCACCGCCAGCAGCGCATCGACCGGCGGCGGCACCGGGCCGAAGCGGTCCTCCACCTCGGCCCGCAGCGATGCGACCTCCTCCAGGTCGGCGGCGAGCCCGATGCGCCGGTGGAGGTCGATCTTGGCCGCCTCGAGCGTGACGTAGTCGCCGGGGATGTACGCCGAGACCGGGATCTCCACCCGCACCCCCTGGTCGGGCGGCGCCTCGCCCCGGCCGAGCTGGACGGCGTCGTTGAGCATCTCGAGGTAGAGCTCGAAGCCGACGGCGGCGACGTGGCCGCTCTGCTCGTCGCCCAGCAGGTTGCCGGCGCCCCGGATCTCGAGGTCGCGCATCGCGATGCGCAGGCCGCTGCCCAGCTCGGTGTAGTCGGCCAGCGCCCGCAGGCGCGATGCGGCGTCGCGCCCGAGGGTGGCGGCGTCCGGGTAGAGCAGGTAGGCGTGGGCGGTCACGTCCGAGCGGCCCACCCGACCACGGATCTGGTACAGCTGGGACAGGCCCAGCTGGTCGGCGCGCTCCACCACCAGGGTGTTCGCCTGGGGGATGTCGAGCCCGGCCTCGATGATGCTGGTGGCCACCAGCACGTCGGCCTCGCCGCGCACGAACGCGAGCATCACGTCCTCGAGCTCGTGCTCGGCCATCTGCCCGTGGGCGGTCGCGATCCGCAGGTCGGGGAGCAGCGCGCGCAGGCCCTCGGCGGCCGCCTCGATCGTCTCGACGCGGTTGTGCAGGTAGAAGCTCTGGCCGCCGCGGGCGTGCTCGCGGCGCAGGGCCTCGGTCACGAGCGCCTCGTCGTACTCGCCCACGTGGGTGGCGATCGGCCGCCGGCCCGGCGGCGGCGTCTCGATGACGCTGATGTCGCGCAGGCCGGAGAGCGAGATCTGGAGCGTCCGCGGGATCGGCGTGGCGCTCATCGCCAGCACGTCGACGCGCAGCCGCAGCCGGCGCAGCGCCTCCTTCTGGGCCACTCCGAACCGCTGCTCCTCGTCGACGATCACCAGGCCGAGGTCCTTGGGCTGGACGTCCATGGAGAGGAGCCGGTGGGTGCCGATCAGGACGTCCAGGCGCCCGTCGCGGTAGCGCCCCAGGATCTCCCGCGTCTCGGCGGGCGAGCGGAAGCGGTTGACCATGTCCACGGTCACGGGCAGGTCGCCGAAGCGCTCGCGGAAGGTGGCCAGGTGCTGCTGGGCGAGGATGGTGGTCGGCGCCAGCATCAGCACCTGCTTGCCGCCGGCGGCGGCCTTGAAGGCGGCGCGCATCGCGATCTCGGTCTTGCCGAAGCCGACGTCGCCGCAGATCAGGCGGTCCATCGGACGCGGGCGCTCCATGTCGTCGGCGACGGCGTCGATCGCGCGCTGCTGATCGCGCGTCTCGCGGTGGGGGAAGCGGCGCTCCAGCTCGCGCATCAGCTCGTCGTCGGGCGGGAAGGCGAATCCGGTCGCCGCCGCGCGCGCCTGGTAGAGCGCGATCAGCTCGCCGGCCATCTCCCGCACGGCGGCCCGCGCGCGCGACTTCATGCGGTCCCAGGCCTTGCCCCCCAGCTTGGAGAGGGCCGGCGCCGAGCCGTCCGCGCCGACGTAGCGAGTGACCCGGTCGAGCTGGTCGTGGGGCACGTAGAGGCGGTCGCCGTCGGCGAAGGCGAGCGCGAGGTAGTCGCGGGTGAGCCCGGCGACGGTGCGGGTCTCGAAGGCGGTCAGCCGGCCGATGCCGTGGTCCTCGTGCACCACGTGGTCGCCGACCCGAAGGTCGAGGAAGCTGGCCAGGCGGCGGCCGACGACCGGGCCGCGCTGCGCCGAGGGCGCCCGGCGGCGGAGGATGCGCTCCTCCGGGATCAGCGCGAGGCCGAGGTCGCGGGAGACGAACCCGCCCTTCAGCGGCAGGATCGTCAGCCCCGCCGAGCCGGGCGCCGGCAGCTCGCCCGAGGCGAGCTCCGCCGGCCGCACCCGCTCCATGCGCGCCAGCGCGCGCGAGAGGTCGCCGCGCCGGGCGAACGTCACCAGCACCCGCAGGCCGCTCCGCGTCAGGCGCGACAGCTCGGCCTCGGCCTCGGAGGGCGAGCGCGTGGCGAAGCGCGCCTCGGTGGCGTCGAAGGCGGGGGTCGCCGTCCCCGAGGGCGGGGAGAGGTCGAGCGCCGACAGCCCCGCCAGGGCGGCGTCGACGCGCGCCGGGTCGGCCAGCTCGCCGGCGGCCGCCTCGTCCTCGAGCCGCTCGCGCGCCTCGCGCAGGGCCGCCCCGTGCTCGGCCGGCGCCAGCCGCACCACGCGGGCCTCGCCGGGGCCGGGGTCGACCAGGGCGTCGGCCCAGGGACCCTCGGCGGGCTCGGCGGCCGGCCAGGCGACGAGGTGGGTGATCGGGCGGATGGTGCGCTGGGTGAAGGCGCTGAAGGCCCGCATCGAGTCGACCTCGTCGCCGAACAGCTCGATGCGCGCCGGCAGGTCGGCCGTCGAGGGGTAGACGTCGAGGATCCCCCCGCGCACCGACAGGTCGCCGCGCTCCTCCACCTGGGGCACGCGCTCGTAGCCCATCGCGACCAGGCGGTCCACCAGGTCCTCCAGCGTGGTGCGGTCGCCCTCGGCGACCTCGAGCGCGGGCACTCGGGCCGGCCCGGCGGGCACCCGCTCGGCCAGGGCGGGGGCCCCGGCGACGACCACGCTCCCGGGCCGCTCGAGGGTCGCCAGCGCGCGGGCGCGCTGACCCACGATGTGCGGCGAGGGCCCGACGGCGACGCCGACCGGCAGGCCGCGGGTCGGCCACAGCGCCACGGCGGCGCGGCCCTGCAGCGCGATGAGCTCGCCGGCGAGGTCGCGGGCCTCGTCGTCGCCCGGCGCCACGGCCAGCAGCGCGCGGCCGGCGCCGCGCGCCAGGGCCGTCAGGGCGACCGGCCACGCCGGCCGCGCCAGCGTCAGGCGGCCACCGGCCTCACCGTCGGCGGCGCGCGCGGCGGCCTCGGCGAACCCCGGGGCGCCGAGGATCAGGCGGTCGAGGGCGGTGGGCTCGCTCACGCCTCGCCGCCCGGCTCGGCAGCGGCCTCCTCGCGCTCCTCCCCCGCCGTCTCCTCGCGCCGCTCGCGGCGGGCCCGGGCACGCGCGCCCGGGGGGTTGGCGTGGAAGCGGTTGATCGCGGCGTCCATGCCCTCGGCGAGGACCACCTCGGCCATGTCCGCCGCTCGCGCGAGCATCGCCTCGACCTCCTCGCGCGGCTCGGTGAAGCGCATCAGCACCCAGTCGGCCCCGTCGCCCCGGAACTCCGCCGGCGGGCGGCCGACGCCCATCCGGATGCGCGGGAACTCGCCGGTGCCGAGGCCGCGCGCGACCGAGCGCAGCCCGTTGTGGCCGCCCGCGCCGCCGCCCACCTTGCCCCGCACCACGCCGAACGGCAGGTCGACCTCGTCGTGCACGACCAGCACCTGGGCGGGCGCGGCCCGCAGCGACCCGGCGGCCGGGCCGACCGAGTCGCCGGACTCGTTCATGAAGGTGGTCGGGATCAGCAGCGACACCGGCCCGGACGGCCCGCGCGCGTCGGCGACGCGCCCGGCGAAGCGGGAGGCGAAGCGGCCGGCGCCCAGGCGCGAGCCCAGCAGCTCGACCGCCAGCCGGCCCGCGTTGTGCCGCGTCCAGGCGTAGCGCGGCCCGGGGTTCCCCAGCCCGGCGACCAGCCGGATCGCGGGCGCGGATGCGTCCACGCCCACCATCCGCTACTCCTCGGAGTCGGAGCCCTCGGACTCCTCGCCGGGCGCCTCGCCCTCCTCCGCGGCCTCGCCCTCCTCGCCCTCCTCGAGCTCCTCGGGCTCCTCCTCGGGCTCGACGGTCGGAGCGATCACCGACGCCACGACGGTCTCGGGGTCGGTGACGATCACGACGCCCTGGGGGGCTGCGATGCCCTCGACCGTGATCGAGTCGCCCACGGCGAGCTCGGAGACGTCGAGGTCGAGGTGGTCGGGCAGGGCCTCGGGCAGCGCCCGGACCACGAGCTCGCGCTGGGTCTGGTCGAGCACGCCCCCGTCGCGGACGCCGACCGACGAGCCGACGAGGACGATCTGGACGGGCGCCTCGACCTCCTGGGTCAGGTCGACCTCCTGAAAGTCCACGTGCAGCACGTCGCCGCGGACCGGGTCGAGCTGCCAGTCCTTCAGCAGCACGGGCCGGGTGCCCTCGCCCTCGACGGAGAGGTCGATGACGCCGGTGCGTCCCTCGGCGATGGCGCGGCGCAGCTCGCGCTCGGGGAGGGAGAAGGCCAGCGAGGGGCTGCCCGGCTGGTAGACGACCCCCGGCACGTGGCCGCCGCGGCGCAGGCGCCGGGTGGGGCCGTTGCCGAACTCGGTGCGCTTCTGGGCGGTGAGGGCGACGTGTGCCATGCGGGGTCGTTCCTGCCAGGGTCGGGCCGACGGCGGAGTGTACCCGATCCGCGCGGGCCCGAGCCGCGGCCCGCTCAGACGATCTCGACGGGCGTCCCGACGCGCAACAGCCGCCCCAGGCGGACGATGTCCCGGTCGGCCAGCCGGATGCACCCGCGCGAGACCCGCCCGGGCAGCAGTTCGGGCTGGTCCGTGCCGTGGATGCCGATGAAGCCGCCGCCGGGCCAGTCGGTCAGCCGCGAGCGCGCGCTGAGCCCGAAGGCCAACGGCCCGTAGCGCGGGCCGGCGTAGCGGGTCAGCCTGTTGCGCACGTAGAAGCGGCCCGCCGGCGTGGGCGCCGAGCGCCGGCCGACGCCCACCCGCGCCCGCAGCAGCTCGCGGCCGGCGCGGACGTAGCTGAGCGTCAGGCGCTGCCGGTCCACGATCAGCCGGGCCCGCGTGAGCCCGCCCGGGCCGAGGGCGTCGCGCTCGATCCACCCGGTCTGGCGCGAAGGCAGCCCGGGGATGCGGGCCTCCACCCACGGCCGCCCGTGCTCGTCCGCGGCGCGCCGGAAGGGCAGCACGACGTTGTCCGTGCCCTCCGGGGTGAGCCGGCCCAGCAGCGCGACCCGGCCCGCCTCGGACGAGGGGCTCACCCGCGCCTCCGTCTCGCGCGCCAGGGTCGCCCAGCGGGTGGTGCCGACCGCGGCGCCCAGGCCGCGGGGCGGCGGCACGGCGAGGCCCGGCCGGGGCGGGTCGGGTATCCCGGCGACCGCCGGCGGCAGCGCCGGGTCGCGGGGCGAGGAGGAGATCGACGAGACCGCCGTGACGACGACCCCCAGGCAACCGGCCGCGATCGCGCACCAGAGGCCCGCGAACACCAGTCCGGTGCGCTTCAGCACGGTCCGAGGCCCCGATCAGCCCGCGAACGAGGGCGCGCGATCGGCCGTCGCGCCCTGGCGGTCGAACGCCGGGCGGGACACGGCGCGGGCGGGCCCCGCCATACACCGTCGCCTGGTCGATGTGCTCCGCCGGGACACCTGCGCCATCCTCCGTTCGCGTCGCCGTGCAGGAATGCGACCAGTTCACAAAGAATTTGCGCAAGTGCCTACTGCACCATCGACCGGGTGGTGTCTGCTGGAAGCCCCCCCGATCGGGGACGCCAGACGCACGAAAACGAGGCGGCCCGCCGCGATATGTTCCCGTCCGAGCGGCGCCCCCGAGCCGAGGGAGATGGGATGACCGTGATGGACGACGCGACGGCCCGACGCGAGGCCACCGCGCGCCTGCGAGCCAAGGCGTTCGACATGCGCCGCGAGGGCGCGAGCTTCGACACGATCAGCTCCCGCCTCGGCATCACCAGGGCGGCGGCCCGGAAGCTGGTGTCCCGCGAGCTGAAGACGCTGGCCGCCGAGGCCGAGCCCGAGGAGCGGCGGCTGCTGCACGCCGAGGTCCTCATGGAGATCTGGCGGGGGCTGTACGAGCCCGCCGTGGCCGGGGACCCGGCCGCCATCGACCGGTTCCTGCGGGTGGAGGAGCGCCTGGCGCGCCTGCTCGGCCTCGACGCCGCGCCGGAGCAGCCGGCCCCGCGCAGCCGCCGGCGGGAGCGCGCCCCCGAGCGCGAGCAGGAGCTCGAGCGGGTCGGCGAGCTGGACTGACCCCGGCCCCAGCGGCCGCGGACCGGTGAGGCGGGCGGCCGTCGCCCTCGCCGCGCTGGCCCTCGGCGCGGCCCTGGCCCTGCCCGCCGCGGCGGCGGCGATCCCGATCCGCAACCTGCGCGCGGAGTCGGACGTGGGCGACTACTCGCCGGGCGCCGCCCTGATCGCCGTGATCTCGGCGGACGTCTTCTCCCCGCCGCGCGCCGAGGGCTGCGGCGCCCGCGTGACCTTCGCGATCCGCGACCCGGCGCGCCACGGGCGGCGGGTGCGCGGCGAGACGCGCCGGATCAACGTCTGCCGGCACAGCGACGGCGGCGGCCTCTCCCACGGCTCGGCCTTCGCGATCTTCGACGTCACCCGCCTGCGCCACCACCGCTACCGCATCACCGTCCGCGCCACGCAGCGCGTCGCCGGCGAGCCGTCCACCCACTCCCGGTCGATCGCCCGGGTGCTGGGGCGCCGCTAG
>DATLLV010000229.1:0-4378 GCA_035537655.1 Miltoncostaeaceae bacterium | reverse complement strand
CCGTTCGCGACGGTCGCCGAGCTGCACGACAAGAGCCGCTTCGTGGCGCTCTGCGACCGGATCGGCCTGCCGACGCCGGCGACGGCCGTGGTCAGCACGCCGGGCGAGCTGGCGGCCGCCGTCGGGCGGCTCGACGCCTTCGTCTCCCGCCCGGCCTTCTCGCGCGGAGGGCTCGTCTACCTGACCAACCACGGCCCCCGCGCGGGCGAGAGCCGCGTCGAGGACTGCCGGCCGACGGCCGACAACCCCTGGCTGGTCCAGGAGTTCGTCGAGGGCGACGACGCCTGCTCGTTCAGCGTCGTGCGCCACGGCGAGGTGGTGCTTCACTGCCCGTACGAGCCCACCATCGCGGCCGAGGGCGGCTGGTCGATCCAGTTCACGACGATCGACGACTTCGGCTCGCTGGAGGCGGTCCGGCGGATCGCCGAGGCCACCCGCTTCACCGGCTGCATCGGCTTCGACTACCGGCGCACCGCCGACGCGCTGGTGATGATCGAGGCCAACCCCCGGGCGAGCGCCGGCGCCTTCTTCGTCCCCGGCGCGTGGCTGGCCGGGGCCATCTCCGGGTCGCCGTCCGACCTCCGGATCGTGCCGGCCGGGCTGAGCCGCCAGTACGACGCCTACCTGCTCGACCCGCACATCCCCTCGGGCCCGCCGGCGCGCGTCCTGCGCGCCCTCCTCACCACTCCCGACGCCTTCTTCGAGCCGAGCGACGTCCTGCCCGCGCTCTACTTCCTCATCGGGCGCCGCCACTGGAACCGCGTGGCGCGCCAGGAGCACGTCGCCGCCGGCACGGCGTTCGTCGCGGACATGTCCTGGGACGGGACGCCCATGCCCGAGCCCCCCGCCGCCTGAGCGGTCCGTGCACGCGGCTGCGATCGCCTAGCCGCCGAGGTCCTTGTTCTCCGGGGTGAACGTGCTGGCGATGAACGTCGCGCCCTGCGGGTCGCCGATGACGGTCATCCGGACCCAGGGGGCGTCGAACGGCGGGACGATCACCGTCCCGCCGAGCTCGGTGGCCCTCGCGGCCGCGGCGTCGGCGTCGGCGACCGCGAAGGTGACGCTCCAGTGGGCCGGCACGTCGGGCTGGTCGTCCGGGATCGGATTGATGGTCGCGACGACGTCCTCGAACCGCTCCGGCGCGCCCGCCTGGGCCATGTGCGCGCGCAGGTCCGGGTTGGCGCGCTCGAGGTGGTCGCCGTAGCCGGTCAGCATCCACATCTGGAGCCCGCCGGCAATCTCGAGCATCTCCCACCCAAACACCGACCCGTAGAACGACCGCGCCCCGTCGACGTCACGGGTGTTGAGGCCGTTGAAGTTGAGCGAGCCCGGGTCGTTGACCAGTTGCGCGCCCCGGTGCCCCTTCGCCTCCCAGACGCGGAACGCGGCCCCCTCGGGATCGGTGAGGACGGCCATCCGGCTGGCGTCCAAGACGTCGAAGGGCTCCTGCACGACGCGTCCGCCGGCGTCGCGGACCCTGGCCGCGGCCTCGTCGGCGCTGTCGACCCAGACGTAGGTGTTCCACATCGCCGTCGCCGGCGCGCCCCGAGGGATCGATCCCACGGCGCCGACGTCGCCGCGCCGCCCGCCGCCCGAGGTGTCGAACAGGGACCAGCCCGCCGCCTCGTGCCGGGCGACGAAGTACCGCCCCTCGGCGTCCGGCGGCATCACGTCCTCGAACTCCCAGCCGAAGAGGCCACCGTAGAACTCGAGCGCCGCCTCCGGGTCGGGCTCGCTCGCGTCCACCCAGCAGGGGACGCCGGGGATGTAGCCGTCGCGTTCGGGCATCGGTTCGCTCCCTTCGCATCGTCGACCGCTCGAGTCTCTCTTTCCCCGTTCGGGCCGGGATCCGTCGTACCATGGCTCCGACGAGGGGGCGCGCGGTGCCGGACGCCGGAGCGAGCGGACGACGGACGGTCGATGACCTCCTCAGCGACGCCCGCTCCCGCCTCGAGCGGCTGAGCCCGGAGGAGGCCCTGGCCGTCGCGGCGCGCGGGGGCCTGATCGTCGACATCCGCTCCGAGCTGCAGCGCGCGGAGCAGGGGCTCGTGCCCGGGGCGCACTTCGTCCCCCGCAACGTGCTGGAGTGGCGCGCCGACCCCTCGTGCCCGCACCGCGACGAGCGCCTCTGCGAGGCCCGTGGAGCCCTGGTCTTGATGTGCGCGCAGGGTTACCAGTCGAGCCTGGCGGCCGCGACGCTGCGCGAGCTGGGCATCGCGGGCGTGACAGACATGATCGGCGGGTTCGAGGGGTGGCTCGCGGCCGGCCTGCCGGTCGTGCGGGCGGCGCCGGCATGAGGGCCGGCGAGGACCGGCGCGCGCACTGGGAGCGGGTCTTCACGGAGCGGGCCCCGGCCGACGTGAGCTGGTTCGAGGCGGCGCCGCGCGCCTCGCTGGAGCTGATCGACGCCCTGGGCGTCGGGCCCGGCGCCGGCGTGGTCGACGTCGGCGGGGGCGCCTCGCGCCTCGCCGCCGCCCTCGTCGCGCGCGGATTCTCCGACGTGACGGTGCTGGACCTGTGCGCGCGCGCGCTCGAGGCGTCCCACGAGGAGGTCGGCGCGGCGCCGCCCGGCGTGGCGTGGATCCGGGCCGACGTCCTGGAGTGGACACCGGCGCGCACCTTCGACCTCTGGCACGACCGCGCCGTTTTCCACTTCATGGCCGAGCCGGAGGCCCGGCGGCGCTACGTCGCCGTGGCCCTGGCGGCGGTGCGGCCGGGCGGGCACCTCGTGGTCGGCACGTTCGCGTCGGACGGTCCCGAGCGCTGCTCGGGCCTGCCGGTCGCGCGGTACGACGCCCGGTCGCTGGCGGCCGAGTTCGGCGAGGCGTTCGCGCTGGTCAAGGCGCGCCGCGACGAGCACCGCACGCCCCGCGGGGTGATCCAGCCCTTCACCTGGATCGCGCTGCGCCGCGGCCCGGCGCCGCCCGCCTGAGCGGCGCGGGGCCGCGGCGCAAGCGCCGCGTCAGCCCCCCGCGCGCTCGAGTTGCTCCGCGACCCGCGCCCAGTTGACCACGTTCCACCAGGCCTCGAGGTAGTCGGGGCGGCGGTTCTGGTAGCGCAGGTAGTAGGCGTGCTCCCAGACGTCCACGCCCAGCAGGGGCGTGTGGCCGTCCATCAGGGGCGTGTCCTGGTTCGGCGTCGAGAGGACGACCAGCCCCGTGCCGTCGTGGGCGAGCCACGACCAGCCGCTCCCGAAGCGCTTCAGGCCGGCGTCGACCACCTGCCGCTTGAGCTCGTCGAGGCCGCCGAACGCGTCGTCGATCGCCTTCGCCAGTGCGCCCTGGGGCTCGCCGCCACCGTCCGGGCTCATGATCTCCCAGAAGAGCGAGTGGTTCGCGTGGCCGCCCCCGTTGTTGCGGATGGCCGTCCGCTTGTCCTCGGCGATCAGGTCGAGGTTGTCGAGGACCTGCAGCATGGGCCGGCCGTCCCACTCCGTGCCCTCGATCGCCGCGTTGAGGTTGTTCACGTAGGTCTGGTGGTGCTTGTCGTGGTGGAGACGCATCGTCTCCTCGTCGATGTGCGGCTCGAGCGCGTCGTAGGGATAGGGAAGCGGGGGCAGCTCGTACGGCATCGGGTTGCTCCTTCTCGGGTCGGTGGTCCGCGTCGTCGGGGGCGGCCTCAGGCGGCCGGCGTCAGGGACTCCACCAGAGCCGGCGTGATCTCGCCCGCCGTGGCGACGGTGGCCGCGGCCAGCGCGAGGGCGTCGGCGCCCGGCGGGTAGTGGGGATTGGGGACGGCGATGACGGTCATCCCCGCCGCGGCCGCGGCCCGGAGCCCGTTGGCCGAGTCCTCCACCGCCACGCAGCGCGCCGGCCTGGCTCCCAGCCGCCGCGCGGCCTCGATGTAGACGTCCGGGGCCGGCTTGCCGTGGGCGACCTCCTCGGAGGAGATCGTGACCCGGAACAGGCCGGCGAGGCCCGCGCGGTCGAGCACCAGGTCGATGATCTCCCGGTTGGAGGACGAGGCGAGCGCGAGCGGCCACCGGGCCGCGAGCGCGCGGACGGCCTCGTTCGCGCCCGGGAGCAGGGGCAGCCCGGCGGCGTAGGCCTCCGCCATGCGGCGGACGACGGCCCGGTTGATGGCGTCGGGCTCCATCGGCACGCCCAGCGCGTCGCGCAGGTAGGCCGACCACTCGGGCGAGCTCATGCCCATCATCGCGACCGGCGCCTCGGGCAGCCAGGTCCCGCCCGCATCGCGGACGAGGGCCTCTTTGGCCTCGTTCCAGCGCGGCTCGGAATCGAGCAGCACTCCGTCCAGGTCGAAGATGACGGCGTCCGGCGTGGCGCGAGCGTACACGCCGGCCCCGTGCCCGGGCCGACCTGCGAGGCTGCCGCACGGTGCTCGACGCGCGCGGCATCGACGAGGTGGTGGCCGAGGC
>DATLLV010000228.1:0-9383 GCA_035537655.1 Miltoncostaeaceae bacterium | reverse complement strand
CTGCGCGAGGTGGTCCACATCGACTCGACCGGCCTGCGGGTCATCCTCGACGCCTCCAGCCGGGCCGTCGCCGAGGGGCGGCGGCTGGTGGTGGTCGTCGAGCCCGGCGGCCCGGTCGGCAAGGTGCTCGAGCTGACGCTGGTGACCGATCGCATCGAGGTGGTCGGCGACCCGGCGGCCGCTCAGGGGTGATCGAGGACCCACCCGCGGGCGGGGGGGAGGCCTGGGAGCTGCGCGAGTCGCGCGAGCTCCTCGACACCATCATCACCTGCGCCCCGCTCGGGTTCGGGCTGCTCGACCTGGAGATGCGCTTCGTGCGCGTGAACCAGGAGCTCGCCGGGATCGGCGGCCGCTCGGCCGACGCCTTGACCGGTCGGCGCCCGCAGGAGGTCATGCCGGCGGCCTGGGGCGAGGCGCTGGCGGGTCCGTTCCGGCGCGTGCTGGAGTCGGGCGACCCGGTCGACGACCTCGAGATCACGGCGCCCACCGCCGCCGACGCCGGACGCGACCACGTGTGGCTGGCGAGCTGGTACCCGGTGCGCCACGACGACGAGATCGTGGCCGTCGGCGTCTTCGTGGCCGACATCAGCGACCGGGTGCGCGCGGAGCGCGGGCTCCAGCTGCTCTTCGACGTCGGCGAGGCGCTGGACGCGACGCTCGGGGTGGAGGAGCGTCTCGCGCGCCTCGCCGACCTCGTGGTACCCACCCTCGCCGACTTCTGCACCATCGAGGTGAGCGACCCCTCGGGCGAGCCGCGGACGGTGGCCGGCGCCGCCGTCGGAAGGGAGCCCGCGGGCCCGGGCCTGACCGATCCGGCCCGTCGCGTCGCCGCTCCGCTCCGCGCGCGGGGGCGCGAGATCGGGACGCTCACCCTCTGGAGCGGCCCCTCCGGGCGCGTCTACGACGAGGCCGACCGCCGCGTGGCCCTCCAGCTCGGTCGTCGCGCCGGCCTGGCGGCCGACAACGCCCGCCTCTACGACGAGCAACGGCTGATCGCCAACACGCTGCAGCGCAGCCTGCTGCCGCCCGCCCTGCCCGCGATCACCGGCCTGGAGTCGGCCGCGCGCTACTCGCCGATGGGCGACGGGGTGGAGGTCGGCGGCGACTTCTACGACCTCTTCGCCGCCGGCTCGTCCTGCGTGGCGGTGATCGGGGACGTGTGCGGCAAGGGGGTCGAGGCGGCGGCCCTCACCGCCCTGCTGCGCCACAGCCTGCGGGCCCTCGCCCGCGATGACCCCGAGCCGACCGCCGCGCTGGAGCGCCTGAACGAGGCGATCATCGCCGAGCGCGGCCTGGAGCACCGCTTCTCGACCGTCGCGTACGCGCGCCTCGCGACCCGCGGCCCGGCGGTGGCCGCGACCGTGGCCAGCGCGGGCCACCCCCTGCCGCTGGTGATCCGGGCCGGGGGCGAGGTCGAGGCGCTGGGCCGCCCGGGCACCATCCTGGGCCCCTTTTCCGAGGTGCGCGTGCACGACGAGGAGGCCGAGCTCGCCTCGGGCGACGCGCTGGTGCTCTACACCGACGGCGTGGTCGAGGCGCGGCGCGAGGGCGAGATGTTCGGCGAGGAGCGGCTGCGCTCGCTGCTGGCCGGGCTCGCGGGGTCGCCGCCGGGCGAGGTCGCGGGCGCCGTCGAGCAGGCCGTGGTCGCCTTCCACGGCGGGCCGCTGGCGGACGACCTCGCGATCCTCGTGGTGCGGGTGGACTGATGCCCCGGCGCCGCGACCCCGCCTGGCTGTGGTACGGCGTCGCCGCCGTCGCGGTGCTCGCCTTCGTCATCCTCGACCTGACCGGCGTGCTCGGGAGCTTCGGGCCCTGAGGGCGGGGCGGTGATGGCGGGAGCGCTGCGGCTGCTGGTCGTCCACGACGACGGCCTCGGGATGCGCTTCGGCGGAGGCCACCCCACCGACGCCCGCCGCCACCGCCTCGCCGTGGCGCTGTGCCGCGAGGCCGGCCTGCTCGACCTGCCCGGCGTTGCGCTCGAGCCCGCCCCCGGCCCGCTGCCCGACGAGGAGCTGGCGCGGGTGTTCGCGCCGGCCTTCATCCGGGCCGTCCACCGCTACGACCGGTCGCCCGTGCTCGCCGCCGAGCCCGAGGCGCGCCACTGGGGCATTGGCGGCGACAACAACGCCTACGCCGGCATGCACGACGACTCGGCCCGCGCCTGCGCCGCCTGCGCCGCGGCCGCCGGCGCCGTGGCGGGCGGGCACGCCCGCGCGGCGCTCGTGCCGTCGGCCGGCGCCCACCACGGCTCGGCCGGCCAGGCGCAGGGCTTCGGCATCTACAACGAGACCGCGGTCGCGGTGCGCTGGCTGCTGGACGCCGGCCTCGAGCGGGTCGCCTACGTCGACCTCGACGTCCACCACGGCAACGGCACCCAGTGGATCTTCTACGACGAGCCGCGCGTCCTGACCGTCTCCGTCCACGAGAGCGGGCGCCACCTCTTCCCGGGCTCGGGCTTCCCGGCGGAGACCGGCGGGGCGGAGGCGCCGGGGTCCGCGGCGAACGTCGCCCTGCCGCCCTTCGCCGGCGACGACGCCTACCGGGCGGCGTGGGACCTGGTCGTCGCGCCCGTGGTGCGCGCCTTCGCGCCGGACGCGATCGTGGCCCAGTGCGGCGTCGACCACCACCACGCCGACCCGCTGAGCCACACGCTCACCACGATGCCGCTCTACCGCGAGCTCTGGGCGCGGCTGCGCGCCCTGGCCGACGAGGCCTGCGACGGCCGCCTGGTCGCGCTGGGCGGCGGCGGCTACGAGCCGTGCACCGCGCCGCCGCGCGCCTGGGCGGGGCTCGCGGCGGAGCTGGCCGGGACGGCGGTCGAGGGGCCGGTGCCCGAGGGCTGGCGCCGCGTCGCCCTGGAGGCGGGCTGCCCCGAGCCCGCCCGCGGCTGGTGGGACGACCCGGGCCCGGCGCCCGACGCCGAGCGCGACCGGCGGGCGGCGGCCGAGAGCGAGGCCGCGGTCGCCCAGAGCGTGCTCGCGCTCTCGCGCTTCCACGACCTCACCCGGTGACGACCTCCAGGCCAGTCACCTCGGCCTGCCAGTAGACGAAGGATCCCTGGGGGAGCTCCCAGACGGCCTCCGCCCGGCGGGGCACGCGCAGGCCGCCGAGCTCGGCGTGGTCGCGGAAGGTCCCCCGCCAGGGCGTGGGAACGACCGCGTCGCCGTCGGGCCGCGGGCGGTCCGCCGCCGAGGCGGCCAGCAGGTCGCCCGAGGGGGCGAAGCCGAGCCGCACGGCCGCCCGCCCACCCGCGGTCGACGTGGCGACGTCGGCGTCGAAGGGGTCGGCCTCCGTCCATTCGAGGGCGGGGTTCAGGCGCAGGGCGGGCGGAGCCCAGGCCAGCTCGGCCAGGTAGCGCATCGCCTCGCCCCGGGTGATCTCGGGGCCGTCCGAGCGGAACGCGCGCAGTCCCGCCACGCGCCCCTCGAGCCGGCCCCGACCGCCGTCGAGGGCGTCCACGACGGCCAGCGGCCGCAGCGGCCCGACGCCGAAGCGGGCCCGCCAGCGGAACGCCACCCGGCGGACGTCGATCTCCTGAACGGCGTCGAAACTCAGCGCCCGCGCCCCGGGGCGCGGCCACATCCGGCCGCGCTGGCGCAGGCGCACGCCCCGCACCGCCACGCCCGCCACGGAGCCGGCGCGCTCCAGGAAGCGCTCGGCGAGCTCGCCGGTCACCGCAGGATCTCGATCATCAGCACCCAGGCGTTCAGCGCCGCGGCCAGGACGGCGCCGACGACGCCCACCAGGATCCAATAGAGGCCGCCTCCGGCCCCCGCGATCAGGCTGATCCCGCCGACCGCGAACGGCAGCGTCCCGACGGCCGAGAGCAGCAGCTGCGCGATCGTCGCCGGGGCCGAGCGGTCGTGCCGCTCGGGAAGGCTGACCCGCTCGAGCCTCACCGCCGCGCCCGTGACCAGCACGCCGGTGGCCAGCAGCAGCCAACCCAGGGTCGTGTCCTTCACGGGCGCGAGCGCGAAGACGGACGCCACCAGCGCCGCCACCAGCACCAGCAGCGCCTCGAGCGCCCGCTCGGGCAGGCCGCGGAAGGCGAGGATCCGCTCGACGTTGATCGAGACGGCCACGAAGAGCAGTCCGGCCAGCGCGGCGGTCGCCCCCGCCGAGGCCACGAACAGGTCGGACCACTCGGCGGCGTCGTAGGCGGCGCTCACTCCTCGAGCTGGTCGAACCGACACGAGGCCGGGTCGCGGTCGTCGCGGAAGCGCAGCAGCCGAGCGCCGTGACGGATGCGCCCGCCGCTGGCGTGGTCGTAGGTGACCTCGGCGACGAGCTCGGGCCGCAGCTCCACCCACTCCAGCTCGCGGTCGCCGCTCCAGCGGCTGGGCTCCCCGCCGCCGCGCGTGCCGGTCTCGTACGGGGCGAGCTCGGCGCGCAGCTCGCGCTTGCGCTTCGCGGTGAAGCTGGCGCAGTGGCCCACGGGGCGCAGGGCGTCGCCGTCGTAGAGGCCCAGGATCAGCGAGCCGACGGTGTCCTCGGCCGTCCCCGGCCGCCAGCCCATGACGACGCAGTCGAGGGTGCGGACGCGCTTGATCTTGACCATCCCCTGGCGCTCGCCCGGCCGGTAGGGGGCGTCGAGACGCTTGGCGATCACGCCCTCCGAGGTGCGCAGCCACTCCGCCGCGCGCGCCGGGTCCGTCGAGGTCTCGACGGGCTCGAGCCCGGTGGCCGGCTCCTCGAGGGCGGCGCGGCGCTCGGCGAAGGGCGCCTCGAGCAGGGACCGGCCGTCGCGGACGAGCAGGTCGAACGCGGCGAAGCGGGCCGGGATCTCCTCGGCGAGCAGAGCGATCCGCGACGCCGCCGGGTGGATGCGCTGCTGCAGCAGGCCGAAGTCCTCGGCGCCGCCGTCGCCGGCCACCACGATCTCGCCGTCGGCGACGTAGCGGCCGGGCGGGAGGACGATCTCGGGGAAGTAGCGGCCCAGCGGCTTGCCGGATCGCGACTGGATCGTCACTTCGTCGCCGTCGACGAACACGATCGCGCGGAAGCCGTCCAGCTTGCGCTCGTACGACCAGCCCTCGCCCTCGGGCACCTCGCGGGCCGAGCGGGCGAGCTGGGGAGGCAGCGGCGGGGCGAGCGGGAGCGTCACCCCGCCGAATCTACCGGGTGATCACCGCTCCACGGGGACGCCGACGAGGCTGCCGTACTCGGTCCACGACCCGTCGTAGTTCCGCACCCTCGGGTAGCCCAGCAGCTCGTGCAGCACGAACCAGGTGTGGCTCGAGCGCTCGCCGATGCGGCAGTACGCGATCACGTCGGTGTCGGGCGTGACCCCGACCCCGCTGTAGAGGGCGGTCAGCTCAGCGTCGGTCTTGAAGGAGCCGTCGTCGGCCGCGGCGCTCGCCCACGGGACGTTGGCCGCGCCCGGCACGTGCCCGGGCACCTGGGCCTGCTCCTGCGGCAGGTGCGGCGGCGCCAGCACCTCGCCGCTGAACTCGGCCGGGCTGCGCACGTCGACCATCGTCCTGCCCGCGCCGCCGAGGTGGGCGAGCACGTCGTCGCGGAAGGCCCGCACGTCCTGGCGCACCGGCGCGAGCGACCCGGGGTCCGCCGCGTCGTAGGCCGGCTCGGCGGTCGTCAGCGGGCGCTCCTCGAGCTCCCACTTCTTGCGCCCGCCGTCCACCAGCTTGACCCGGTCGAAGCCGAGGTAGCGCAGCAGCCAGTAGGCGTAGGTGGCGAACCAGTTGTTGTTGCCGCCGTAGAGCACGACCGTGGTGTCGGGGCCCACCCCCGACCGCCACAGCAGCTCGGTCAGGCCGTCCTGCGAGAGGAACTCGCGCCGCAGGTCCTCGTGGAGGTCCTCCTTCCAGTGCCAGGCGATCGCGCCCTCGATGTGACCGCCCGCGTAGGCCGCCGTGTCCTCGTCGACCTCGACGAGGCGGTAGGCCGGATCGCCGATGTGGTCGGCCACCCAGTCGGTGGAGACCAGCACCTCGTCTCGTCGGCTCATCGCTCCATCCCCCTTCCCGAGCGCGCCCTGACGCTCTCGGTCCCATTTACCAGGAAAACCTTCAGTATTTCTGGTTATACAGGGCGGGCCCGGTGGGCGTCCCCGCGCGACGCGCTCGCGATGCGACGGCGTTCCCGCGCGTCGCGATGAGCTCACCCGGTGGCCGTGCCCGCCGGATGGCGATCGGCCGGGCTGAACGCCGTCGGATGCGGGACCGTCGTCCCACGGGTCGCGCGGGGGGCCGGTGGTAGATTGGCCGCGGTGCGCTCCCGCCTGCGCTTCATCATCGCGATCGGCCTCGCCGTGGTGCTGGGGGCCTGGCTGGCCTGGACCAGCCTGGGGGGCTCGCTGGAGACCTACGCCGGCCCGGGCGAGATCGCGGCCGCCCACGCCGACACGACCTACCGCCTCAACGGCCGCGTGGCCGCCGGGGCGCCCGCCGACGCCGCCGCGGCGGCCCAGAGCGCGGGCGGGCTGCGCTTCACGGTCGTCGACAAGCAGAACGCGCACCAGCGGGTGCGCGTGCTCTACCGGGGCACCGTCCCGGACCAGTTCAAGGTCGGGCGCGAGGTGGTGGTGACCGGCACCGTGCAGGGCGGGACGTTCGTGGCCAAGAACGACTCGCTGATCACGCTCTGCCCGTCGAAGTTCACCGACCGCCCGGACGACACCGCCACCTGACCGGGGCGCCGTCGCGATGAGCCTCCTCGGCCGCGCCGCCCTGCTGCTGGCGCTGCTCGCCGCGGCCTACGCGCTGGTGATGGCCCTGGGCGCGCGCCGGCGCGGCCGGGCCGGCTGGCAGCAGAGCGCCGAGCGCGGCGTCTATGGCGTCTTTGCCCTCACCAGCCTGGCCATCGGCACGATGTGGGCCGGCCTGCTCAGCGACGACTTCGCCCTGCGCAACGTCGCCGAGTACAGCTCCAGCACCCTGGGGCCCCAGTACAAGATCACCGCCCTCTGGGGCAGCCAGGCCGGCTCGCTGCTGCTGTGGGCCTGGATCTTCAGCGGCTTTTCCTCGCTGGCGGTCTACACCAACCGGGCCCGCAACCGCGAGCTGATGCCGGTGGTGGTGGCGGTGCTGATGGTGATCGGGCTCTTCTTCCTGTCGCTGCTGTCGTTCGTCACCAGCCCCTTCGAGACCCTGGCGAGCGCCCCGGCCGAGGGCCGCGGGCTCAACCCGCTGCTGCAGAACTTCTACATGCAGATCCACCCGCCGCTGCTCTACCTGGGCTATGTCGGGCTCTCGATCCCCTTCGCCTTCGCCATCGCGGCGCTGGTCACGCGCAAGCTCGACGCCGGCTGGATCGCCAGCATCCGGCGCTGGACGATCGTCTCCTGGCTGTTTCTGGGGATCGGCATCCTGCTGGGGGCCAAGTGGGCCTATGAGACCCTCGGCTGGGGCGGCTACTGGGCCTGGGACCCGGTCGAGAACGCCGCCTTCATGCCCTGGCTGGTGGCGACGGCCTTCCTGCACTCGGTGATGGTCCAGGAGCGCCGGGGGATGCTGAAGGTCTGGAACATGGTGCTGGTGATCCTGACCTTCAGCCTCTGCCTGTTCGGCACCTTCCTGACGCGCTCGGGGATCATCTCCTCGGTGCACGCCTTTGGCGAGTCGACCCTCGGCCCGTTCTTCCTCGCCTTCATCATCGCCGTGCTGGTGGGCTCGCTGGGGCTGCTGGTGAGCCGCCTGCCCCTGCTGCGCTCCGCCCACACGCTCGAGAGCTACCTCAGCCGCGAGGCGATCTTCCTCGCCAACAACCTGCTGCTGGTGGGCCTGGCCTTCGCCGTCTTTTGGGGGACGATGTTCCCCATCCTCTCGGAGGCCGTGCGCGGCGATCGCATCACGGTGGGCCAGGGCTACTACGACCAGGTGGCCCTGCCGATCGGGGCGGCCCTGCTGGTGCTGACCGGCGTCGGGCCGCTGATCGCCTGGCGCAAGGCCAGCCCCGCCCAGCTGCGGCGGCGCTTTGCGGCGCCGCTGGCGGTGGCGGCCGTGGCGGCCGTGCCCCTGCTGCTGCTGACCGACCTCGCCGAGAGCGGGACCGCGTCGCTCGTCGTGATCGCGGGGGTCTTCGTCACGACCTGCATCGGCGGCGAGGTCTGGCGGGGCCTGAGAGTGCGCCATGCCCTTGGGAGCGTCTCCTGGCCGGGGGCCTTCATCAGCATGGTGGCCCGCAACCGGCGCCGCTACGGCGGCTATGCGGTTCATCTGGGCATCGTGGTGCTGTTCATCGGCCTGGCCGGCTCCAAGGGCTTTGCCACCGAGGTGGATGTCACGGTGCCCGAGGGCGGCCGGGCCGAGGTGGCCGGCTACACGCTGCTCAACGAGGGCGCCGCCAGCGCCGAGGACGCCCACAAGTCGCGCGTGAGCGTGACGATGGGGGTGTTTCGCGACGGCCAGCGGGTGACGACCATGAGCCCGGGCCGGGACACCTTCGCCGTCGACGGCACCGAGGCGGCCGTGGTGGCGATCGACTCGGGGCCCACGCGCGACCTCTACATGGTGCTCACCCAGCTGCGACCCGACGGCACCGCCAGCGTGTCGGTGTTCGTCAACCCGCTGGTGCTCTGGCTCTGGGTGGCGGGGGTGATCATCGCCCTCGGGGGCCTGATCGCGGCCTGGCCCGGCCCGCCCTCTGCCCGGCGCGAGCCGGCGGCCAGCGCGGCGGCCGAGGCCCGCGGGGGCGCGCGGGCGTGAGCGCGCCCCTGCGGTGCTCGCGGGCGCGCTGATCCTCGCCGCGGTCGCGCTCGCCCTGGTCGTGGTCCTCGCCTGGCCGCTCGTGGCGCGCCGCGACGAGCGCGCCGCCGCCGACCCGGGGGCGGACGCACGGCGCGCCCTCGAGGAGGACCTGGCGCGCTCGCTCGGGGCGATCCGCGAGATCGAGATGGACCATCGCGCCGGCAACCTGTCGGACGAGGACTTCGCGGAGCTGGATCGCGCCGAGCGGGCGCGGGCTGTCGAGCTGATGCGCCGCCGCGACGCGCTCCGCTGACGGCGCCCTCGCTTTCCGCTGAAACCACCACCAAATAGCGGGATCTCCCGGGGACAGACGTCCCCCGCACGGGGTATGTGGCCTTGACCTTGCCCGCGCCCCGTCCGTAGAGTGCCCGCCGTTCCCCCCGAAGACTCCCAGGGCTGCCGGCAGATGCCCATGCCGACGGTCCTCAACCGCGCTCCCGTGCGCGGGTGGAAAGGAGCCAAAGGATCCCCCACCGACCGCGTGCCGTCCGCGGATCCGGCCGAATCCCCCGTTGGACGCCAGGCGTCGTTGTCCTCCTGACCGCCCTGGCGGTCGGCGCAGCGACGGCCTCGGCGCAGGTCGAGGTCCCCTCCGCTCCGGCTGACGCCGGCCAGAGCGCCGCGCCCGCGCCCCCGGCGGGGCCGCCGGCTCCGGCCCCCGTCGCGGCGGCCTCCCCG
>DATLLV010000227.1:0-11569 GCA_035537655.1 Miltoncostaeaceae bacterium | reverse complement strand
GCGTCCGGCGCCATGCGGCGCAGGTGGGCGGCGTTCTCCTCGTCCATCGCCACCACCAGGTCGAAGCGGCCGAAGTCGCCGCGCGCGAACTGGCGCGCCGTCCCCTCCATGACGATCCCGCGCGCCCGCGCCTCCTGGGCCGCCCGGACGTCGGGCGGGTCGCCGACGTGCCACGACCCGGTCCCGGCGCTCTCGACGATGATCGCGTCGTCGAGACCGGCCTCCGCCAGGCGGTGGCGCATCACCGCCTCGGCGGTCGGCGAGCGGCAGATGTTCCCCAGGCAGACGAAGCAGACGCGGGTCGGGTCAGGCGCCGTCGCCACCCCCGTCCGGCGCCGCGGCGGCGTCGGCCTCCGCCTCGCGCGCCCGAAGCGCATCGTCCAGGCGGTTGGCGCGCGCCCGGGCCCGCTGTCGCGAGTCGATCAGGTAGCGGATGCCGATCGCCGCGATGACGGCGAGGATCGCCCCGACCAGGGTGGCGGCGCGGAACCCCGGGCCCTCGACGTCCAGGATGCGCTCGCCCGCGTGGGAGGCGCTGCCGTTCCCGGCGACGATGCCGAGCGTCATGAGGTTGGGGATCGCGAGCACGACCGCCCCGGCCGCCAGCCACAGGCGCGCCCGCCAGCTGCGGTGGCGGTGCAGCGCCAGCAGCAGCAGCAGCGCCGGCAGCAGCGTGAAGACGAAGCCGTAGAACAGCCCCAGCCCGACGCCGGCGGCCATGCTGCCGTTGACCTGGTCGCCGATGCGCTGCGCCCACCAGCGCGGGATGAACGCCGCCAGGATGAAGTAGAGGGCGATGATCGCGACGATCGCGATCGCCGCCCAGAGGGCCCGCCGGGCCCAGGGCGGCCAGCGCCGTCGCCCGGCCCGCTCGGCCGGCCGGTCCCCCTCCGCCCGCTCCGCCGGGGGTCGTTGCTCGCTCATGCAACCAAGTCTGGCCGGACGAAGGGGGGCGCGCCACCCCCGCCGCTATCGTCGCCACGGTGCCCGAGGGACAGGTCAGCCACCGCAACGCCCGCCGCTTCGGCCGCGTCCTGGCCGGCCGGCCGCTGGTCCGCGTCGAGGCCCCGGAGCCGCGCCTGGCGGGCCGGCGGATCCCGGAACGGCTCGAGGGCGACGCCGTGACCGCCGCCGAGGCGGTCGGCAAGCACCACCTGCTGCGCTTCGCCAGCGGACGGGTGCTGCACTCGCACCTGATGATGCACGGCGTCTGGCGCCTGCTGCCGGCGTCGCGGGGGCCGCGCCGCGGCGGCCTGTTCCTGGCGCTCTGGACGGCGGACCACGTCGCCGCCCTCTACCGTTGCCCCCGCGTGCGGCTGCTGGAGCCCGGGGAGCCGCTGCCGCGCGACCTGTTGGCGACCGGTCCCGACCTGCTCGACCAGGAGGTCGAGCCTGGGGAGGCCGCGGCGGCGGCCTTCGCCCGTCTCGAGCCGACCCGCGAGGTGGGCGAGGCGCTGATGGACCAGCGCGTCGTGGCCGGGGTCGGCAACGTCTACAAGAGCGAGGCCTGCTTCCTGGCCGGCGTCGACCCCTGGCGCCCGGTCGGTGCCCTGCGCCCCGAGGAGGCCGCCGCCCTGGGGGCGACGGCCGCGCGCCTGATGGTCGCGGACGTGGCGGCGGGCGGCCCCATCCGCACCTACCGGCCGCCGGACGCGCCGCCCTGGGCGCGGGAGCGGACCTGGGTCTACGGGCGCCGCGGCAAGCCCTGCCGGCGCTGCGGAGCGCCGATCCGCTCGCGCGGGCAGGGCGACGCGAACCGCACGACCTACTGGTGCCCCGGCTGCCAGCGCTGAGCCGCGGTCAGAGGACGCGCGTGGCGGTCTCCGCGCGCTCCCGCTCGCGCTCGGCGGCCTCGCCCTTGCGGCGCTGGCGCATCGCGTAGAGCTGCTCGTTCACCTCGGCGCCGATCAGCAGCGACACGCAGGTGAGGAACAGGAAGATCAGGTAGATCGCGGCGCCGGCCAGCGCCCCGTAGACCGTCTTGTACGAGTCGAAGTTCTCGATGTAGAGGGCGAACAGCCGGGTGACCCCCAGCCACAGACCCACCCCGACCAGCGCGCCGGGGACGTCGCGCAGCACGCGCCGGCGCGGCGCGTTGGGGCCGAAGTGGTACACGGCGAGGGTGAAGATCAGCAGGCTGGCGGTGCCGATCAGGTAGAGGAAGCGGCCGGCGACGTTGGGCGCGCCCTTGCCGAAGAGCTCGTCGGCGACGCTCTCCACCAGGCGCGAGCCGCCGACCAGCGCCAGCGTCGTCGCCACGACGAGCACGCTGGTGGCGATCGCGATCAGCAGCGCGACGAGCTTGCCGCGGCTCCACGGCCGGTGGGCGACGCCGCGGACGCGGTCGAGGCCGCCGACGAGCGATCCCATGACGTTCGCGGACACGTAGAGGGCGGTCAGCAGACCGATGACCAGGAACAGGGTGGCCTGGCCGGTGTTGTTCGTCGCCGATCGCAGCGCCGAGCGCAGGATCTGACGCAGCTCGATGGGGATGGCGTTGTCGGCGTCGTCGGACAGGAACTCGTCGAAGGTGTCCGGCTCCGCGACGAGGCCGATGATCGAAACGAGGACGAAAAGGAACGGAACCGTCGCCAAGAACGCGTTGTACGAGAACTGGCTCGCGACCTGGGTGATGTCGTCGCGGATCGAGCGCCGCACCGTGCCCACGCTCGCCTCGGCCAGCCAGAGGCCGGCGCGACGGATCGGCGAGACGGCCGAGCGCACCCAGGAATCCGCGCTTGTGACGGTGCCCATCGCCCGGTGGATATCTGTCAGCCCCCTCAACCGCAAGGCGACCGCCCTCGCCCGGATGCCGGAGGGAGGGGTCGGCCACCTGACCCTTCGGGTGGCCCAGGCCCGGATCGGACCATCCGGCCGGGGGGCGCGCCGCGGGGGCCCCTGGTTCATGCTGCCACCGAGGGTCGTCCTACTGCCCCCCGCGCGGCAGTTCGGAGGCTCGCGGCGCTCGGGCACAGCGTCACGGGCCTCCTGGGCATCGCTCCTTCGTTCAACGAGGTCGAGCGTCGGGACGGCCCTCACCTCTTTCTCGCCCCCTCCGGCGGGTATCGTGGCCCGCGTGCGAATCGGCTTCGTCGGCGCCGGGCTGATGGGCTCCGGAATGGTGCGGAACCTGGCCGCGGCGGGCCACGACGTCGTGCTGTACGCCCGTTCGCCCTCGCGAGCCCGGGACCTGCCCGCGGCGCCCGCCCCGTCGGTGGCCGAGGCGGTGGACGGCGCCGACCTGGCGTGCTCCTGCGTGACCGACTCGGACGACGTCCGCGAGGTGGTCGCGGGCGTGCTCTCGGCGCCCGCCCCGCCGCCCGCGCTCGTGGAGATGAGCACCATCGCCCCCGCCGTCGCGCGCGAGCTGGCGGCCGGCTGCGCCGCCCGCGGCGTCGCCTACCTGGACTGCCCGGTCAGCGGCGGCCCGGCGGGCGCCGCGGCGGGGACGCTGGCCTTCATGTGCGGCGGCGACGCCGCGGCGCTCGCCCTGGCGGCCCCGGCGCTCGACGCCATGGGCGACCCCGACCGGCGCACCCACTGCGGCGGCGTCGGCCTGGGCCTGGTCGCCAAGCTGGTCAACAACCTGCTGGTCGCCGTGATCGCGGCGGGCACGGCCGAGGCCCTCGGCGCCGGCCAGCGGGCGGGCCTCGACCCGGCGCTCGCCCGCGAGGTGGTCATGGACGCGACCGGCGACTCGTGGCAGCTGCGGAACCTCTTCCCGCGCGTGCTGGCCGGGGACTACCGCCCCGGCTTCACGGTCCGCAACCTGCTGAAGGACCTCGGGCACGCGGAGGGGCTCGACGAGCGCCCGCTGGCGCTCGCCGAGGTGGCCCGCGGCCTGCTCGAGCGGGTGCCGCCGGACGACGACTACGGCGCGGTGGCGCGGCTCCTGATGGAGCTGCCCGCCGGCTGACCGCGGCGCCCGGCTACTTGGACTGTGAGAGCAGGACGGCCAGGTCGGCGTAGGCCAGGCCGTCGGGGACGGCCGGCAGGCCGAGGTCGTGCTCGATGGCGGCGGCCAGCTGGCGCGCCCGGTCGAGCACCGACTTGTGGACCGGCTGGCCCGGCGCAGACTCGGCGACGCGCTTCGCCTCGTTGCGAAGCTGGTTCAGGTCGGCCGCCGGCGAGTTGAAGGCCGGCTTCTGCGGCGGCGTCCACGTCGGCACTTCGGTCGCGGAGTCCGGCTCGGTGGTCTCCTGCGTCGGGGGGGTTTCGCTCACCTCGACGACGATATCGCACTCCCGGCGGGCTCAGCCGAGCCGCGCCGCCCTTGCGGCCCGCTCCATCAGGGCCTCCTGCGAGTTCAGGGGCGCCTCGCCCGGCTCCGGCTCCACCCGGGTCCAGTCGCCGTCGGCGCCGAGCTCCCAGGCCAGCGCCGTGTCGGCGAGCTGGATGTCGATGACCTCCTGGATCTCGGCCCGCGCGGCCGGGTCCTCGACCGGCGCCACCAGCTCGACCCGGTTGTCGAGGTTGCGGGCCATCATGTCCGCCGAGCCGATCCAGTAGGCCGTCTCACCGCCCGCCGTGAAGGCGAAGATCCGCGCGTGCTCGAGGAAGCGCCCGACGATGGAGATCACCCGCACGTTGTCGGACACCCCCGGCACGCCGGGGCGCAGGCCGGCGATGCCCCGCACGATCAGGTCGACCGGGACGCCGGCCTCCGAGGCGCGGTAGATGGCCTGGATCACCGGGCCGTCGATGATCGAGTTCATCTTCATCACCACGCGCGATGGCGACTCCGCCGTGTGGGCGGCGATCACGCGATCGATCTCGGCGATGATGCCGTCGCGGATGTGGTCCGGCGCCACCAGCGCCTTGCGGTAGCTCGGCGCGCGGGCGAAGCCGGTCAGGTGGTTGAAGAGGTCGGCGACGTCCTCGGCCAGGTCCTCGCGGCAGGTGAACAGCCCGAGGTCGGTGTAGAGGCGCGCCGTCGAGGGGTTGTAGTTGCCGGTCCCGATGTGGACGTAGCGGCGCACGCGGTCGCCCTCGCGGCGCACGACCAGCGCGACCTTGGCGTGGGTCTTCAGGCCCGACAGCCCGTAGACGACGTGAACGCCGGCGCGCTCCAGCGCGCGCGCCCACTGGATGTTCCGCTCCTCGTCGAACCGGGCCTGCACCTCGACCAGGCAGACGGTCTGCTTGCCCTGCTCGGCGGCGCGCATCAGGGCGGGGACGATCGGCGAGTCGCCGCTGGTGCGGTACACGGTCTGCTTGATCGCCAGGACGTTGGGGTCCTCGACGGCCTGCTCAACGAAGCGCTCGACGCTGGTGTGGAAGTCGTCGTAGGGGTGGTGCACGAGCACGTCGCCGTCGCGGATGACGGCGAAGAGGTCGATGAGCTCGCCGTCGTCGGGCCGCAGGCGGGGCCGCGTGCGCGGCTCCCAGGGCGGGTCGCGGAGATCCCGGCGGTCCATCGTCGCCAGGCTCCAGAGCATCGTGAAGTCCAGCGGCGCCTGCACCCGGTAGGTCTCGCGGTCCCCCACCTCGAGCGCCGCCATGAGCTCCTCGACGAACCGGTCGGCGGCGCACTCCTCGACCTCCAGGCGCACCACGTGGCCGAAGCGGCGCCGGCGCAGCTGGGCCTCGACGGCCCCGATCAGGTCGTCGGACTCGTCCGAGATCGAGAAGTCGGCGTCGCGGGTGACGCGGAAGCGTGCCGTCTCGACGACCTCCATGCCGGGGAAGAGCCGGGCGACCTGGGCCTGGATCACGTCCTCGATGAAGACCAGGCGGTCCTCCACCGGGATCAGGCGGGGCAGACGGGGCGGCACCTTCACCCGGGCGAAGCGGGTCTCGCCGTTCACCGGGTCGCGCACGCGCAGGCCGAGGTTCAGGGACAGCCCCGAGATGTACGGGAAGGGCAGGCCCGGGCCCACCGCCAGCGGCGTCAGCGCCGGGTAGACCTCGCGGTCGAACCGCTCGTCGACCGCGCGCCGGTGGTCGGCGCCGAGGCTGCCGTAGTCGCTCACCCGGATGCCGGCCTCCGCCAGCTCGGGCTGGAGCTCCTCGCGCCAGATGCGGCTCTGCTCGGCCGTCATCTCGGCGACGCGGTCCTGGATGCGGTGGAGCACCTGCTCGCGCGGCAGCTTGTCCGGCGTCGAGGGCAGGCGGCCCGCCTCGAGCGCGTCCTGCACCGTGGCCACCCGCACCATGAAGAACTCGTCGAGGTTGCTGGTGAAGATCGCGAGGAACTTGCAGCGCTCCAGCAGCGGCACCCCCGGGTCGCGCGCCAGGGCCAGCACGCGGGCGTTGAAGTCGAGCCAGGACAGCTCGCGGTTGATGTAGAGCGCCGGGTCGGTGTCCTGGCGCCGGGTCCGGGCCTCGGGTGCCGTCGTCATGGAGCGACCATCATGGACCCTGGCGCGCGTCGCGAAAAGGGGCGCCCGGCGCGGTCACGCGCCACGGCCGGCCGTCAGGGTGTACCGGGTCGCCGTCCGCACGCCCTGCACCTCGAGCGTGTAGTTCCCGGTCGAGGGAACCCCGAAGTCGATGGCCTCGGCCGAGGTCGGGCCGAGCGAGGCGGCGGCGAGCCAGGTGCGCGCGTAGGCCGGGCCGCGGCGGCCGCCGCGGGCGCCGGGGCGCCAGAGGACGAGGTCGAGGTCGCTGGCCGCGGGCCCGCGCAGCCGCGCGGTCAGCCGCTGGCCGGCCGTCAGGTGGACGCTGAATGCGTCGCGCGGGTCGCTCCACGACCCGGTGCGGCCGCGCACCGTGCGCCGGGACGGGCCGCCGGTCCCCAGCAGGGGCGGGGTGCCGCCCGCCAGAGCCGGGTCGTCGTTGGGCTCGGGGTCGTCACGCGGCGGGGCGGGCTCGGCCAGGGCGGCCGCGAGGTCGAGGGCGCCGGCGCCCGTGCCGGTGTCGGGGCCGGTGGGCGGGACGTCGCGGGCGCTCGCCTCCAGCACCTGGCGGACCTGGGCCGGCGTCAGCCTGGGCCGCGCGGCGATCACGCGCGCCGCGGCGCCGGACACCACCGCCGCCGCCATCGAGGTGCCGGTGCGCGGCACCAGCGCCGGCGACGCCCCCGGCGCCGTCGACAGGACGGCCTCGCCCGGCGCTGCCAGGGCGATCTGGGGCCCGCGCGCCGACACGTTGAGCGGCCGGCCCGCAGTGCTCAGCGCGCCCACGTCCAGCACCTGGCGGTAGGCGCCCGGGTAGTCCGGGGCGGCGCTGCCGCCGGTGTTGCCGGCGGCGGCGACCACCAGGGCGCCGCGCCGGGTGGCGGCGTCGATGGCGTCCTGCTCGGCCTTCGAGAAGCCGCGCCCGCCGAACGAGATGTTGATGACGCGCGCCCCGCGCGAGGAGGCATAGGCCAGCCCCCGCACGAGCGCCGAGGCCGTGGTGTCGCCCTGGGCGTCGGCCACGGTCACCGGCAGGATGCGCGCCGACGCGACGCCCGCGCCGCCGACACCGTTGCCCGTGACGGCGCCGATGATCCCCGCCACGTGGGTGCCGTGACCGGAGGGGTCGGCGCCCGGGTCGGGGCTCTCCGGCACGAACGACCGGCCCGCGCCGGTCAGCACGACGCCGGCCAGGTCGGGCGCGGTCGCGTCCACGCCCGTGTCGAGCACGGCCACCAGGGGCCGCGGGCCCTGCGGCGGGGGCGTCCAGCCGATCTGGGGCAGGTGCGACTGGCCCGCCAGCAACGGGTCGGAACCCGGGCGCGTGGCGGCGGGCCGTTCGATGTGCGCCGCCATCGGCGGCGGGAGCGCCGCCGGGCCCGTCACGCCGTCAGATGCGCCAGCGCGCGGCCACCACGACCAGCGCGACGATCAGCCCGATCGCCACCACCAGGGCGGCGACCAGGGAGAGGCCGACCACCAGGGGGATCACGACGACGATCCCCTGGGCGATCGCGATGATCCAGAGGACGCTGCGCGCCACGCCGGCCGGGATGCGCGTCGCCACCGCGACCGTGACGACCAGCAGCGCCACCGCCAGCGCGCCCATCAGCAGCGCGCTCGGGCGCCAGACGAGGAACGCGACCACCTCGGCCAGCGCGAGGATGCCCGCGAGCATCAGGCGCCGTCCCCGCAGCCAGCGGTCGGCGCGGCCGGAGGCCGTCTCGGGACGGGCCTCGATCACCAACGGGTCGGACACGAGTTGAGTGTAGCGAGGGTCCGGCGGGCGGCCCCGTCGGGGCCGGTACGCTGCCGCCATACCCCCGACCCGGAGGCCGATCGTGCCGGACGCACCCCCCGTCAGCTCGGACGTCCCCGACGTGCCCGTCCTGCGGGCGCTCGGCAACCGCCGCAGCATCCGCTACTTCGACGCCGACCGCACCGTCGAGCGCTGGAAGGTCGAGGCCGTGCTGCAGGCGGCACGCTTCGCGTCCTGCCAGGGGAACATCAACTGCACCGAGGCGATCGTCGTGCGCAAGGACGAGTGCGAGCTCTGGGACGAGCTGGAGGAGTGCGTCTCGGGCTTCAACGTCCAGATCATCGACCAGTGCTCCCACCTGATCCTCTGGCTCACGAACCTCAACGCATGGTACGGGCGCGCCGTGGACGGCATCTCCACGGTCAGCCTGGCCGGCGGGACGACCAAGTACCACGGCTGGAACTACGAGTTCTCGATGACCCAGACGATCCCGCGCCTGATGAGCTTCCCCACCGAGCGCACCGAGATCCTGCTGCGCTTCGAGAGCGGCCAGGCGGTCGCCAACGCGATCACCGCCGGCGTCGGGCTGGGCCTGGGCAACATCCTGGTCGCCTTCGGCCGCAAGCCCGGCGGCGTGGAGAAGGCCTTCGGCCTGCCGCCGCACTACCGCTTCACCTGGGGCCACGCGATCGGGTACCCGCTCGAGAACCCGGACGCCGGCGGCCAGCGCCCGCGGCTGAAGTTCGACCGCCTCTTCCACGACAACGCCTTCGGCCGCCCGTACGCGTCCGACCCGGCGGCGGTCGAGCTGCTGCGCGAGAAGGGCCTGCTCCAGGACCAGGCGCCGCTGGCCGGCCGCTTCGAGGAGATCGTCGACATCGCCGAGCGCCACGGCCGCGACCCGGGGCTGCTCCACTTCCCCGCCCGCGAGATCCAGCGGCTCCTGGACGACGACGACTGGGACCTCGGCCCGCGCATCCGCCAGCACGCCGAGAACGTCCTGGCGACCGAGGATCTGCCGGACTACCCCGACGAGATGCGCGAGACCTTCAAGCACCTCATGGAGGAGCACGGCATCGACGCCTCCAAGTTCCTGCCGGCCGACGGCTGACGCCCGGGTGGAGTTCGAGGACCTGATCTACGAGGTCGCCGGCGGGCGGGCGACGATCACGATCAACCGGCCCGAGCGCCTCAACGCCTTCCGCGGCACGACCATCCGCGAGCTCTGCGAGGCCTTCGAGGCCGCGGCCGACGACGAGCGGGTGGGCGTGATCGTGTTCACCGGCGCCGGCGAGCGGGCCTTCTGCGTGGGCGGCGACGTGCGCGAGCCCACCCGCACGATGCGCGAGAAGCGCGTCGCCCACATCGACGCGCCGCGCCTGGCCGCCGCCATGCGCGACAACGGAAAGCCGATCCTCTGCCGCGTCCGGGGCTACTGCATCGGCGGCGGCAACGAGCTGAACATGATCTCCGACCTCACCGTCTCGGGGGCGTCGGGGCGCTTCGGCCAGGCGGGGCCGCGGATCGGCAACGCGCCGCTGTGGTGGGGCTCCCAGCTCATCCCGGCGGTGGTGGGCGAGAAGCGCGGCCGCGAGGTCCTGTTCATCACCCGCCAGTACTCGGCCCAGGAGGCGCTCGCGATGGGGCTCGTGAACGCCGTCGTGCCCGACGAGGAGCTCGACGCCGAGGTCGACCGCTGGTGCGACGAGATCCTGCGCCGCTCGCCCCAGGGGTTGCGCCTCGCCAAGACGGCGCTCAACGCGCGCACGGATGCGCTGTACTCGTCGACGAACCACGGGATGGAGCTGATGGCGCTGAACCACGTCTATGGGCCCGAGCCGAAGGAGGGCATCGCCTCCTTCCAGGAGAAGCGGCCCCCCGACTGGCGCAGGTTCCGCGAGGGCCAGGGGCCCGAGCCGGGATGAGCGACTGGACCGACTGGTACGCGCGCGAGGACCCGACCAGGTGGGTGCTGGCCGAGATCCTCCGCGGCCGCGCCGAGGAGCACCCCGACCGCGACTACCTCCGCTACGCCGACGAGCCCTGGCGCTCGTACGGCCACGTCAACGCCCACGCCAACCGCGTTGCCAACGGCCTGATCGCTCGCGGGGTCGCGCCGGGCGAGTCGGTCAGCGTGCTGCTGCCCAACTGCGCCGACTTCGTGCCGGTCTGGTACGGGATCCTCAAGGCCGGGGCCGTCATGAGCCCGATCAACACGGCCTACAAGGGCGACTTCCTCTCCTGGACGATCAACCTGGTCGAGTCGCGCACGCTCGTGATCGCCGACGAGTACCTCGACCGCCTCGCCCTGGTCGCCGGCGAGCTCCCGCGCCTGGAGCGGGTGGTCGTGATGGCCGCCGGCGGCGCACCCGCGGGCCCGGAGCCGGCGGTCGCCTGGGAGACGCTCGAGGCGCTCATGGACGCCCGCGACGGCGAGCCCGACGGGGTCGCCCACTCCTGGACCGACGACGCCCGGATCATGTTCACCTCGGGCACCACCGGCCGCTCGAAGGGCGTGATCAAGCAGAACGCCGCCGACTACTTCTCGGCGCGCAGCTCGATGGAGGTGCTCTCGCGCCTGCGGGGCGTCGCGCCCGAGGACCTCCGCGACGAGACCTACTTCTCGTGCCTTCCGCTCTTCCACTCCAACGCCGAGGTGCTCTGCGCCTACCCCGCCCTGATCGCCGGGGCGCGGGTCGCGTTCGTCGAGCGCTTCTCGGGGACGCGCTTCTGGCAGCAGGCCATCGACGCCGGGGCGACGACCTTCAACGGCATCGGCGCCCTGCTCTACTTCCTCTGGAACCAGCCGCCCTCGCCGCTCGACCGCGCCCACCGGGTCCACACGATCTCGGCCGCACCGGCGCCGCGCGACATCTACCACGAGTTCGAGGAGCGCTTCGGCGTCCGCCTGACCGAGGGCTACGGCCTCACCGAGACCGGCGTCGCCACCGTGATGGACCCCACCGCGCCGCCCCGCATCGGCTCCTGCGGCCGGGCCAACCCGGGCTACGAGGTCACGATCGTCGAGCCCGGCACCGACCGGCCGCTGCCGCCCGAGACCCCGGGCGAGATCGTGGTCGACATGAAGATCCCCAACATCGTCATGCGGGCCTACTACGGCATGCCTGAGAAGACGGCCGAGGACTTCCGCAACCTCAAGCTGCACACGGGGGATCTCGGCCGCATGGACGCCGACGGCTACGTCTACTTCATGGACCGGGTGAAGGACTACATCCGCCGCCGGGGCGAGAACGTCTCCTCGATGGAGGTCGAGAAGGTCGTCAACGACCACCCCGGCGTCGCCGAGAGCGCCGCGGTGGGCGTGAAGGCCGGCGAGGGCGCCTCGAGCGAGGACGAGATCCTCATCGTCTGCGTGCCCTCCGGCACCGCCCCGGACCCCGCCGCCCTCACCCTCTGGCTCGCGGAGCGCATGCCCTACTTCATGGTCCCGCGCTACATCCGCTTCGTCGAC
>DATLLV010000226.1:0-6890 GCA_035537655.1 Miltoncostaeaceae bacterium | reverse complement strand
GGCGACGCGACGGGAGGCGATCCGGATGCTCGACGTCAACTGCCCCGACTGCGGCCGGGTCCTCATCGGGACCCGTCAGATCATCGCGGTGACGAACGGCGGCGACGGCATCGAGGTGGCCTACGTCTGCTGGTGCGGCCGGGCCGGCGCCGAGCGCGTCGGTCGCCCGCGCCGCCCGATCAGCCCCGGGAAGAAAACCACCGCGACCGGCGTCAGGAGGTGACATGTACAACATCCTTCACACCGCATCGGCGCCGGGGACGTCCGACGCCTTCCGCCCGCTCGAGGGGTCGCGGCGTGGGCGCCTGAGGGCCCTGCTCCGCAGGCGCCCGGCGCGCGTCGAGGCGGCTGAGCCCGTCCCGGGCGGCCGCGTCATCGCGCTCGGCGAGCGCCCGATCGTCGACGACTGCCTCGACGAGGCGCTGCGCTGACCCCTGGGCTCAGCCCGCGCCGGCGGCCCGCGCCCGGTCCGGCGGCGCGGGCTCGGGCCCGGACAGCAGCCGCCACGCGGCGGCGGCCACCCACGCCAGCGCGAGCCCGGCCATGACGCGCTCCACCAGGCCGCTCCACGACCCGGCGACCTCGGAGAAGTAGACCGCGGCGAGGACGGCGATCGCCGCCGCCACCGCGCTCGAGGCCCAGGCCAGGCGCCGGGTCTCGCGGGAGCCGCGCAGGCGGTGGGCCGCCACCAGGGGCGCCAGCGAGAACGTGACCAGGAGCAGGGCGGCCATCAGGTTGTGGGCCTCGTCGTGCCACGACAGCAGCCCGGCGTTCGAGCGCGCGGCGCAGGCGGCGTCGACCCGCTCGGAGAGCAGTCGATCCGCAGGCCCCCCGCGGGCCGCGGTGGCCAGCCCGGCGACCAGCAACGGGTACGCGGCCGGGCGCAGGCGCCGGTCGTAGTGCAGCAGCAGGGCGATCGCGAAGGCGATCACCATGACGCCCAGCGCGACCGTCCCGGCCACCATGATCCAGGCGTCGCGGGCGTTCAGCGCCGCCAGGGCGCTCAGGTCCTCGGTGCGGCTCGAGTAGCTCGGCTGCGCCGCCGCCGCGGCCAGGCTGGCGCCGAAGAAGACCGCCGGGGCGAGGATGCCGCAGGTGGCGAGGGGATGTCGGCGGATCCGTCGGAGCATCGGGTGAAGCTCCGCGGTATTAACCGCCCTGACACGTCTGTCGCGCGAGTCGTTGCAACATGTCGGCCAGCGGCTCGCCGGTCAGCTCGAGGCTCCGCGCCGAGACCTTGTCGAGCCGGTCGGCGCGCGTGTGCCAGGGCGGGTAGCTGAAGTCGATCAGGTCGATCGCCGGCACGCCGCGCTGGGCGAACGGGGTGTGGTCGTCGAGGATGCGGCCCGCGGTCCGGGGCGGGAACGCGGCGCCGGCGCCCACCCGCCCGGCCGAGCCGCGCAGCATGCGCCACAGGCGCGCGTCCGAGCCGGCCTCGCGCGGGATGGAGAGGTCGCGGTCGCCGACCATGTCGACGACGATCGCCGCGCCCAGCTCACCGCCGTGGGCCGCGGCGTAGGCCCTGCTTCCGCGCAGGCCGTCCTGCAGGAAGCGGGCGTTCGGCGAGCCGGCCGGGCTCTCCTCGCCGTCGAACATGACGAAGCGGATCTCGCGCTCGCAGGCCCGCCGCCCGGCGCGCAGCGCGCGCGAGAGCTCGAGCACGACGGCCACGCCCGAGGCCCCGTCGTTGGCGCCGACGAAGCCGGGGATGTCCTTCGTGTCGTAGTGGGCGCCCACCAGGATGGGACGGCCGCGGCCGGGGAGCGTGCCCACCACGTTGCGCAGCCCGCCGGGCACGGACTCGACGCGGGCGTCCGGCATCTGCCGGCGCAGCGTCTCGGCGAGCCGCCGCGATGCCCGCGAGCCGGCCGGGCGCGGCCCGAGCGCCACCTGCATCCGCAGGTCGCGGAAGGCGCGCGCCGCGTCGAAGCGGTCCGGCGGCGCGGTGCGGGTGGCCCCGGCCCCGCCGCCGCAGGCCACGAGCGTCAGCGACGCCGCGAACAGCGCGGCGAGCCCGAGGGGGAGGGGGCGGCGCATCCGCGGAAGTCTCGCAGCGCCGCCCCCCGGCGGCCATCGCGCCGGTCGGCGCTCAGGCGCCCCAGCGCTTGACGCGGACCCGGCGAGGGTCGTTGCCGCGGCTGATCTCGTCGGCCACTTCGGCCTCGGCGATCTGCGGGGTCGGCGCCGGGGCGGTCTGGCGCGCACGGATGATGTCGCGCGACTCGTCCCAGTAGCCGGTGCGGCGGTAGTGGTCGTAGATCTCGCGCTCGCGCTCCGGCGTGAGCTCGTCGTCGTCGCCGAAGGTCGGCGCGTGCTTGAGGTGCTCGGCGCTGTACGGCACGACGACGTAGGAGTCACCGTTGCGGTCGATGTAGCTCACGTCGTCGACGGGCACGACGTGCGTGCCGCTGAACCAGCCGGTCTTGACCGCGAGGTACCGCGAATGGCGGGCGTCCGCGTCGAGGTAGACGTCCTTGACCTTCCCCACCTTCTCGCCGTCGGTGGTCCGGGCCTCCATCCCGCGCAGGCGCGAGAGCGACGGCAGGCGCGTGCCCTCGGAATAGCCCTCCGGGCCGATGCCCCCCTCGTCGTCGATCGGGTCCGGGTCGTCGCGGCCCAGGTCGGGATCGTCGACGCGCAGGTCGCGCTCCGGCGCGACCTCGTCGCGCGGGATATCGGTACGTCGGGTGTCATCGGCAGCCATGGGCTTTCCTCCGGGTCCGGTGATGTGTCCTGATCTCCGGTACCCATTCGGGCCCGCTGTGACTCAGGACACGTTCGGCCGGAACCGGCGGTCGGCGTGAGCCGCCGGTGACAGCCCTGTGACGAGCCTGGTCGAGGGTGTGGCGCATGGAGTACATCGCCGCCTCTCGACCGGCCGTCGAGGCCGCGCGCCGTCCTCGTCCAATGCCGGCGCCCGCCCTCGCGCTCCCGCTCTCCGCCCGCCTGCGGGCCCTGAGCGGCGGTTGGGGCCGGGAGGGCGCGATCTTCGCGGCTGCCTACGTCGTCTACCAGCTCTGCCGCACCGTGGCGACGGGCTCCGAGGCGCTCGCGGTCGAGAACGCCCACCGGGTGCTCGGGGCCGAGGCCGTCCTGGGGCTCGACGTCGAGGCCGCCGCCCAGCGCGCGCTCGACGGGACGATCTGGCTGACCGCGCTGAGCTGGGTCTACCTGGCCGCGCAGCCGGTCGTGATCCCGATCGTCGTGGTCTGGGTCTACCGGCGGTCGAAGCCCGTCTACCGGGTCCTGCGCAACACCCTCATCGCCGGCTGGATGCTGGCCCTGCCGGTCTACGCCCTCTTCCCCACCGCCCCGCCCCGGCTGGCCGGCGTCGGCATGGCCGACTCGGTCAGCGCCGAGAGCGGCGTCGCGCTGCACTCGGACGTGACAACCCTCTTCTACAACCCCTTCGCCGCGGTCCCGAGCCTGCACTGCGGCTTCGCGTTCGCCTGCGGGCTGGCCGTCGCGGCGGCCGCCGGGAGCCGTCCTCTGCGGATCGCAGGCCTGGTCTGGGGGCCGCTCGTTTCCGTATCAACTGTCGTGACCGCGAATCACTACGTCGTCGATCTCGGAGCCGGCCTGGCGGTCACCGCCGCCGGCCTGGCGGTCGGCCTCGCGGTCGCGCGGATCGGCGATGCCCGCCGGGCGGGATCGCCGATGCCGGAGGCCCGGACGGCCCGCGAGGAGCGCGCCGCCATTGGCCTCGTCACCATCGGAGGTCGCTGACATGGCCACCACACGGACGACCGATCAGACCGCCGCCCCGGCCGTGACCTGGGCGCCGTGCCCCACCTGCTGGGGCCAGCGGCGCATCTGGATCCGGCGTGAGGCTCCCAACGGCGAGGGCGCCGTGCTGAGCCCGGTGCCCTGCTACGGGTGCATCGGGATCGGCGAGGTCACCTCCCGGCCCTCCTGACGCCTCCGTCGGGGCGGTAGCGGCTCGCCGGTCTCGAGGACCCGTCGGATTGCGACCTCGACCCGGCATCGGGCACCGTGAGGCGTACGGCGCCACCCGGGCGCCCCAGACCGGAGGGCAGCATGCGGAGAGGGCTCAGGACGGTGGTCGGGACGGCGCTGGCGGCCGGCCTCCTGATCGGGGCGCCGGTCGCGATCGCGAGCCACGGCGGCGACGACCCGCCGGGCAGCGACGACAACGGCGGCGGGAACGGCGGCGGGAACGCCCGCGACGTCCGCGTCTCCGGCACCTGCACCCTGCGCAGCACGGCCAAGCTCAAGCTGAGCCCCGAGGACGGCCGCGTCGAGGTCGAGTTCGAGGTGGACGAGAACCGCAACGGCAAGACCTGGAACGTGGTCATGAACCGCAACGGGAACCGCGTCGTCTCGCGCAAGGCCGTCACGCGGGCGCCCAGCGGCTCGTTCGAAGCGCGCGCCGTGATCGCTGCGGGCGCGCCGAAGACGACCGTCACCGCCGTCGCGCGCCGCGCGGCGACCCGCGAGGTCTGCCGGGCCACCGCGACCCTCTAGCGCGGGTCCTCCCGCCCGGGACGCCTGGCGCGCCCTGGGGGGCCCTGGGTAGGCTGGCCCCGAGAAGGGGGTGGTCGTTGGGCGAGATCACCGCGGGGGGCCGGCGCGGGACGGCGGCGACCGTCGGCGACCGGCTGCGCGGGGCCCGGCGCCGCGCGTTCGTGGGCCGGACGGCCGAGCTCGAGCTCTTCCGGACCGCCCTGACCGACCCCGAGTCGTTCAGCGTCCTCTGGGTGCAGGGGCCCGGCGGCGTCGGCAAGACCGCCCTGGTCGCGGCCCTCGGCGACGCGGCCACCGACGCCGGCGTCGATGCCGTGCGGCTCGACCTGCGCTCGATCGACCCGACCCCGCCGGCCTTCGAGGCCGAGCTCGCGCGCGCCATGGGCCTCCCGGCCCGCGCGCCGGTGGCGCCGGCGCTGGCCGTGCGCGACCGGCCGGTGCTGCTCCTCGACACCTTCGAGCAGGCGCTGGGGCTGGAGGACTGGTTGCGCGAGGACTTCATCCCGGCCATGCCGGCGGGGGCGGTGACGGTCATCGCCGGCCGCGCGCGCCCCGGCGAGGCGTGGCGCCGGGATCCCGGCTGGCGCGACCTGCTGCGCGTCGTGGCCCTGCGCAACCTGGAGCCTGGGGACGCGCGGGCCGTGCTCGCCGGCGCCGGCGTCGCCTCTGACCTCCGCGACCGGGCCGTCGAGCTGACACACGGCCACCCGCTCGCGCTCTCGCTGCTGGTGGACGTGCTCTCCCAGCGCGACGCCGCCGGCGCCGGCGCGCCGCTCGCCCTCGAGGCGGTGCCGGACGTCGTGGAGGGCCTGGTCGCCAGCTTCGTGACCGAGGCCCCCAGCCCGCGCCACCGCATGGCGCTCGACGTCGCCGCCCACGCCCGCTTCGTCACGGAGGGGCTCATGCGCGACGCCATGGGCGCGGACGAGGGCGAGGCGATGTTCGCGTGGCTCCGCGGGCTCTCGTTCGTCGAGGCCGGCCCGCGCGGGCTGGTGCTGCACGACCTCGCCCGCGACGTCATCGGCGCCGACCTGCGCTGGCGCGACCGCGCCGCCTACGGCGAGGTGCACCGGCTGGTGCGGTGCAACGTGGTCGAGCGCCTGACGGCGTGCGAGGGCCTCGAGCAGCAGCATGCCCTCGCAGACCTCATGTTCCTGCACCGCGACAACCCCGCCGGAGCGGCCTTCTGGGACTGGGAGAGCCTGGGCCGCGTCTACGCCGACGCCCTGCGGCCGGGCGACGCCGCGCCCGTGCTCGCGATGGTCGAGCGCCACGAGGGCGGCGAGTCCGCCGCGCTGGCCGAGCGCTGGCTGGCGCGGCAGCCCCAGGCGTTCGCGGTCTTCCGGGGCGCGGGCGCCGGGCCGCTGGGCTTCGTCGCGCAGCTGCGCCTGCACGAGGCCGCCGACGACGACATCGCCGCCGACCCCGGCGCCGGGGCGATGTGGGACCACGCCCGCTCGCACGCCCCCCTTCGCGCCGGCGACGAGGTGCTGGCGGGCCGCTTCATGATGGACAGCGAGGCGTACCAGGCGCCGTCGCCGTCGTTCAACGTCGTCACGATGCGGACCACCCAGGAGTGGCTCTCGCGACCGCGCCTGTCCTGGTACTACCTGACCTTCGGGGACCCCGAGCCGATCGCTCCGATGATGGCCTACATCGGCTTCGGACGCGCCGAGGCGGCCGACTTCGAGGTCGGGGGCCGGCGCTCCGGCGTGTACGCCCGCGACTGGCGCCGCCAGGACGGCCCGGCGTGGCTCGAGGCGATGGGCGACCGCGAGCTGGGCGAGGCCCCTGACGCCCCGCCGCCGGCGTCCGCGGACGCGGCGGAGCTCGCCCTGTCGCAGGCCGAGTTCGCCGCCGCTGTGCGCCGGGCCCTGCGCGACCTGCACCGCCCGGGGGCGCTCGTTGCCAACCCACTGCTGCGCTCGCGCGCCGTGCGCGACGCCGCGGCCGGACGGCAGCCCGCCGAGGCCTTGACCGCCCTGCTCGAGGAGGCCGTCGGCGCGCTGCGCACCGACCCGCGCGACGCCCGCCTGGCCCGGGCCCTGGACCGCACCTACCTGCGGCCGGCGCCCACCCAGGAGGCCGCCGCCGAGGTCCTCGGGCTGCCCTTCAGCACCTACCGCGGCCACCTGACGCGCGGGCTGGAGCGGGTCACCGGCTGGCTCTGGGAGCGCGAGCTCTACGGCCGCCAGGGCGCCTAGGCCCGCCCGGCGCCCGCCCACGCTCGGCAGGAACTCGGCAGGAACTCGGCTGGCGGGTCGTCAGCCCGCGCGCCGAGCCTGCGCCCCACAGCGACAGGAGGTGGGGCGATGGAACGGATCGGTGAGCGCGCGGTGGTGATCGGCGGCAGCGTGGCCGGGATGCTCGCGGCCTGCGCCCTCGCCGAGGCGTACGAGCGCGTC
>DATLLV010000225.1:0-23882 GCA_035537655.1 Miltoncostaeaceae bacterium | reverse complement strand
GGGCGGCGACCCGCCCGCGCCGGAGCCCGAGGAGGCCGGGCCGCCGCGCTGCGAGGTCTGCGGGGCCGAGCTCGAGCCCGACCAGACGTACTGCCTCGAGTGCGGCTCGCCCACGCCGATGGCGCCACGGCCGCGGCGGAGCGGCAAGTGGATCGCCCTGCTGGCCCTGGCGATGATCGTGCTGGGGGGCGGCGCGGGCGCGCTGGCGTACGCCGTCGTCAACGACGACGACGACGGGGGCGGCGGGGGCTCGACCGCCCCGACGTCGGTCACCGCGCCGACGGCGCCCGGAGCGCTGCCGACGGCACCCTCGACCGGACCGCTGCCGCCCGACACCTCGTTCACCTCCCCCACGACGCCGACGGACACGGCGGGCACCGCCACCGGCTTCCCGACGGTGACCGGCGCCACCCCCCCACCGACCGCGGGCACGACGGCCGGAGGCACCACCACCCAGGCCCCGGGCGGCGGTGGCGGCGGCTCGTCGGACTGGCCCTCGGGCACCACCGCCTGGACCGCGATCCTCTCGTCGGTGCGCAGCGAGTCGGACGCCCGCGCCGCCAAGGCGCGGGTTGCGAGCTCGGGCGAGCCGGCCGGGGTGCTGTTCTCGTCGGACTACCCCGGGCTGCGGCCCGGCTACTGGGTCGTCTACTCGGGCAGCTTCCCCACCGAGCCCGCCGCCGAGGCCCACGCGCGCGACCTCACCGCGTCCTGGCCGGGCGCCTACGCGAAGCGGATCGAGGGATGAGCGCCGACGACCCCGTGATGCTGATCACGGGCGCGTCCAGCGGCATCGGCGCGGCGACCGCGCGGGCGGCGTCGCGCGCCGGCTACCGGGTGGCGCTGGCGGCGCGCCGCACCGTGCCGCTCGGCGGTCTGGCGCGCGAGCTCGGCGGGCCCGAGCGGGCGCTCGCCTGCCCGTGCGACGTGACCGAGTGGGAGGAGCAGGAGCGCGCGGTCGCGGCCGTGCTCGAGCGCTTCGGGCGCCTGGACGTCGCCTTCGCCAACGCGGGCTTCGGCGCCACGCGCGGCTTCCTCAACGACACCCCCGAGAACTGGCGGGCGATGATCCTGACCAACGTCTACGGCGCCGCCCTCACGGCCCGGGCGACGATCCCCGCCCTGCGCGAGCGCCGCGGCCACCTGGTGCTGATGGGCTCGGTGGCCGGCCGCAAGGTCGTGCCGGGGTCGATCTACAGCTGCACGAAGTGGGCCGTCACGGCCATGGCCGAGGCGGCGCGCCAGGAGCTGAGCGGGAGCGGCGTGCGCGTGACCCTGCTCTCGCCGGGGAACGTGGAGACGCCGTTCCACGACGACCCGTTCGACTACGAAGTGCTGACCGGCGACGACGTCGCCGGGGCGGTGATGTTCGCGCTCGCCCAGCCGCCCCGGGTGGACGTGAACGAGATCCTGGTGCGGCCGACGGCCCAGGAGTTCTAGACCCGCCGCCGCAGCCCGACCCGCGTGCGGTCGCCGGCGACCACCAGCGTCAGCCGCCCGCGGGCCCGGGCGCGCAGGCGCAGGCGACCGGCGGCGTCCGACCGCCCGCCCGCCACCCGCCGGCCGCGCCGGTCGAGGAGCTCGGCGGCGAGGCGGCCCCCCGCCGGCCCGAGCGTGGCGCGCAGCAGGGTGCGGCCGCCCGGCCGCCGCACCCGCACGCCACTCGCCCGGGTGGCGCGCCGCACCAGCCCCAGGTCGCGCAGCTGCACCGGCGCCGCGCCCGGGCGCACGTCGAGGGTGAGCGTCGCGGCGCCCTCCGGCGCGCGCACCGGCACCACCAGGTCGCGCCAGGCGGCGGTCGCGCGAGCGCTGACGCGGCGGCCGCCGGCGCGCGCCACCACCACGCCGTCGCCGCGCACCGACACCAGCAGCGAGCGCGCGGCCGGGCCGGGGGCGAAGGGCGGCGACGAGAGGGTCAGCGGGTCGGTCGCCCGGACCGCCCGGCCGCCGCGCGGCCCCGCGACCTCGACGGCGCCCGCCGCCACCGGCCACCCCGGCAGCGGCGCCGTCACGGGCCCCACCCGCAGCACGTCGAGGGTCGCCCCGAGGGCCGGGATCGGATCGAGGACGATGCTCACGGTGCGGCCCGCGGCCGCCGCGACGCCGACGGCCAGCGCCCGCGCCGCCGGCCCCGGCTCGAGGGTGCCGAGCGGGATGTCGGGGCCGCCCTCGACCGGCCGCGCCCGCACGTCGAGCAGCGCGGCGGACGCGCCGGAGCGCGCCCTGACCATCAGGGTCTGCGCCCCGGCGGGCACCGTGAACGGCGGCGACACGAGGGTCGTGTTGTCGACCAGGCGGGCGCCGCGGCCGAGGAGCTGCGGCGGCTGGGCGCCCTGGACGGTCCAGCCGGCCAGCCCGAGCGCGAGGTCGCCGTTGGGCGGCCCCGGCGACAGCTGGGCGGGCGCTGTCCGCAGCAGCCCGCCGGGCGGGGCGACCATCGCGGGCAGGGCCGCGGCCCCCGCCGCGGGGGCGAGCAGGGCCGCGGAGGCGGAGGCGATCAGGAGGAGGTGACGGCGGACGGGGGCTCCGGTGACGAGGCTCTAGAGTGCGGCGCGCATGATAGGCGCGCCTTCGTCGCCCCCGGAAGGCGCCCTGGTCGGCGTCGACGTGGGCGGGACCTTCACCGACGCGGTCGTCGTGGCCGAGGGCCGGCTCGTGACCGCCAAGGTCCCCACCACGACGGGCGACCAGAGCGAGGGCGTCGTCGCGGCGGTGCTCGAGGCGCTCGGCGCGGCGGGGCTCGGCCCCGCCGACGTCGCGCGCTTCGGCCACGGCATGACCGTCGGCACGAACGCCCTTCTCGAGGGCACCGGCGCGCGCACCTCGCTGGTGGCCACCGAGGGCTTCGGCGACCTGCTGGAGCTGCGCCGTCAGACGCGCGCCTCGCTCTACCGCCTCGACGTCGGCCACCCGCCCCCGCTGATCCCGCACGAGCGCAGCCACGAGGTGCGGGAGCGCTGCGGGCCGGGCGGCGTGCTCGAGCCGCTCGACGCCGCCTCGCTGGCGCGCGCCGTCGAGGCCGTCCGCGCCGACGGCGCGGAGGCGGTGGCGGTGGGGCTGCTGTTCTCGTTCGCCCACCCGGACCACGAGCGCGAGGTGGCCGCAGCGCTGCGCGCGGCCCTGCCCGGCGTCCAGGTGAGCGCGTCGAGCGAGGTGCTCCCCGAGATCCGGGAGTACGAGCGCCTCTCGACGACGGCGGTGGACGCCTACCTCACGCCCGTCCTGCGCACCTACCTGGGCCGGCTGGGCGAGCGCGCGGCCGAGGCCGGCCTGCCGGCGCCCGCGATCATGCAGTCGAGCGGCGGCGTGCTGCCGATCGAGGCCTCCGCCGAGCACGCCGCCTGGACCGTGCTCAGCGGCCCGGCCGGCGGCGTCATCGGGGCCGCCCGGCTGGCGGCGCGCGAGGGCACCCCGCTGGCGCTGACCTTCGACATGGGCGGCACCTCGTGCGACGTCGCCCTGGTCCGCGACGGGGTCCCGGCCCGCACCGGCGAGACCGTGATCGCGGGCCACCCGCTGCACCTGCCGATGCTCGACGTGGCCACGGTCTCGGCCGGCGGCGGCAGCATCGCCTGGGCCGACTCGGGCGGGGCCCTGCGCGTCGGCCCCCAGTCGGCGGGCGCCCGCCCCGGCCCGGCCGCCTACGGCATGGGCGGCGACCGCCCCACGGTCACCGACGCCAACCTCGTGCTCGGCCGCCTGCCGGCCGAGGCGCCCCTTGGCGGCCGCATCGCCCTCGACGCCGACGCCGCCCGGGGCGCCGTCGCCGGCCTCGCCGCCGAGCTCGGGATGGACGTCGAGGCGTGCGCCGAGGGCATCCTCGAGGTGGCCGTCCAGGAGATGGTCCGCGCCCTGCGGCTGGTGAGCGTCGAGCGCGGCGAGGACCCGCGCGAGGCGGCCCTGATCGCCTTCGGCGGCGCGGGGCCGCTGCACGCCTGCGCGGTGGCGGACGAGCTCGGCGTGCGGCGGGTGGTGGCGCCGCCCGCCGCGGGCGTGCTCGCAGCCCTCGGGCTCGTCATGGCCGGCGAGCGGCGCGACTACGTGCAGACGGTCCTCGCCCGGGTCGACGCCGGCGACGACCTGGCCGCGCTGCTGGAGCCGCTCGCCGAGCGCGCCCGCGCGGAGATCCCGGGCGCCCCGCTGCGCGCCGCGGCCGACTGCCGCTACGTCGGCCAGAGCCACTCGCTCACGGTCGACTGGGACCCCGCGGCGCCGGAGGGCGAGCTGGCGGCGGCCTTCCACGAGGCCCACGCGGCGCGCTACGGCGACGCCGAGCGGGGGCGGCCGGTCGAGGCCGTCTCGCTGCGCCTGGCGGCCGAGCGGTCCGGCGCCGACCCCCGGCTGCCCGAGCGGGCGCTGGGCCCGCCGGTGTCGGGGCCGGCGGTGATCCCGATGGACGGCGCGACCTGCTGGGTCGCCGAGGGCTGGACCGCCCGCACCGACCCCATCGGCGGCCTGCTGCTGGAGCGCGGGGAGGCCTGATGGACCCGGTCACCCTCCAGGTGATGGCCAACGCCCTGCGCGCCGTGGCCGAGGAGATGGAGGCGGCGCTCGTGCGCAGCGCCTTCAGCCCGAACATCAAGGAGCGGCGCGACTGCAGCACGGCGATCTTCGACGCCGAGGGCCGCATGGTGGTGCAGTCGGCCTCGATCCCGGTGCACCTGGGCGCGATGCCCGAGGCGGTCGACGCGGCCCGCGAGCGCGGCGCCTCGCCCGGCGAGGTCTGGCTGGTGAACGACCCCTACCGCGGCGGCACCCACCTGCCCGACCTCACCATGATCTCGGCGCTGCCCCTCGACGGGGCGGTCGCCGCCTACGCCGTGACCCGGGCCCATCACGCCGACGTCGGCGGCATGGCGCCCGGCAGCATGCCCGCCGGCTCCCGCGAGCTGCTGCAGGAGGGGCTCGTGATCCCGCCGGTGCGCCTGGCTGCCGGCGGCGCGGTGGTGCCCGACGTGCTCGAGATCCTGCTGGCCAACACCCGCACGCCGGGCGAGCGCGAGGGCGACGTTCGCGCCCAGCTGGCGGCCCACCGGCTGGCCGAGCGCCGCCTTGCCGAAGTGGCCGCCCGCCACGGCGCCGCCCGCGTGCGCGAGGCGTTCGCCGCCCTGCTCGGGTACGCCGAGCGGCGCACCCGGGCCGCGATCGCCGCCATGCCGGATGGCCGCTACGAGGCCGCGGAGGCCCTCGAGGGCGACGGCGTCGAGGAGGGCGACCTCTGGATCCGGGTGGCCGTGACGATCGCGGGCGACCGGATGACGGTCGACTTCGCCGGCACCGACCCGGCCGGGCCCGGCAACTGCAACTGCCCGCCGGCCGTGACCCGCTCGGCCGTCTACTTCGTCGTGCGCTGCCTCACCGACCCCGACATCCCGGCCTCGGCCGGCGCCTTCGCCCCCGTCGAGGTGCTCGCGCCCGGCGGCTGCCTGGTGGCCGCGCTGCCGCCCGCGGCGGTGGCCGGCGGCAACGTGGAGACCTCGAGCCGGATCGTCGACGCGGTGATGGCCGCGCTCGGCGGCGCCGTCGACGTCCCGGCGCAGGGCCAGGGCACGATGAACAACCTCACCGTGGGCGGGCCCGGCTTCACGTACTACGAGACCATCGGCGGCGGCCAGGGCGCGTCGCCTGGCGCCGACGGGCCCTCGGGGGTCCACGTGGCGATGAGCAACACGCTCAACACGCCGGTCGAGGCGCTCGAGACCGCCTATCCCCTGCGGGTCGAGTCCTACCGGCTGCGGCGCGGCTCCGGGGGCGCGGGGGCCCACCGCGGGGGCGACGGGGTCGAGCGCCGCCTGGTGGCCCTGGCCGACTGCGAGGCGTCGGTGATCGCCGAGCGCCGGCGCCGCGGGCCGGCGGGCCGCCTCGGCGGCGGCGACGGCGCCCCCGGGCGCACGACCCTGAACGGGCGCGAGCTGCCCTCGAAGTGGCGCGGCCGGCTGGCCCCGGGCGACGTGCTGGGCATCGAGACGCCGGGCGGCGGGGGGCACGGCGCGCCCCCCGCCTGACGGCGGTCAGACCTCCGCGGGGCGCCGGGCGCTCACGAGCGCCCAGACGCTGTGCCCACACGCGTGGCAGTGGGCGCGGCCCCGGAAGCCGGGGCGGCGGACGGCGTCGCAATCGGGGCCGGTGCAGCGCAGGTTCTCGTCCCACGTCGCGGCCCCGCAGTTCGCGCATTCCTCGGTCAGGTAGTGCGCGCTCGTCACGCGCACGACGGCGCGGCAGGATCGGCACGCGTAGACCGAGTGCCCGTTCAGGGCGATGCGGCGCGCACCGGGCCGGCCGTGCCCGGCGGTCCACGCCGAGGAGATGGCCATGTCCGTGGCCTCCTTCCCTTCGTGCCGATCGGCACGATCTCAACGGAGGCCGAGCCTACCCCTCCCGCCGCGCGCCGACAACCTCCCGGGGGTCACGGCGACGCGGAGAGGCCCCCGTTCGCGATGTCCATCCCCACCAGCACCACGACGTCGGCGTCGCCGACCTGCTCGTCCGTGTACCCGTCGAGCGGCGGCGCCCGCGTGACGCCGAGGTCCTTGGCCACGTTCTGGGCCGCCTTGCGGTTGCCCTTCGTGTACATCACGACCGACCTCTGGCGGTCGGTGTCGCCGTCGGGCGGGTTGGCGACGAGCGGGACCTGGTAGCCCTCGTTCTCGAGCGCCGGGGCGACGACGTCGCCGGCCACGCCGTCGATGCCGGAGGCGTTGAACACGGCGACCGAGTACTGGCTCTTGTCGATCTGGGGCACCGCGTCCGGCACCGCCGCCTGGTCGGGCGGGGGCGTCGCCGGCGTGCTCGCCTGCTGGGTCTGGGCGGGGGTTGTGGTGCCCGCCGAGGCCGAGCCGCCGTCGTCGCGGATGAACAGGTACCAGATGCCGCCGACGAGGGCGAAGAGGATCAGCGCGCAGACGCCGACGACGGCGCCGATGCGCAGCTGGCGCTCCATGCTCGGCGCCCCCTTCGAGGAGGTCGCGTGGCGCGCCTGGAGGTCGGCGATGCGCTGCAGGGGGGCGTCCGCCGCGGCGTCGCCGGACTTGGCCAGCCGTTCCTCGAGCCGGCGGATGGCACGCCCCTGGCGGATCGCGGTGACGATGAGGCCGATGGCGGCGAAGGCGGCCAGGATGGCCACCGTCGGCACCACGAGATCGAGCCATTCCACGGGTGGCCAGGGTACCAGGTGCCCCGGCCGCCCCTCGGCGGTCCCGGCCTACGAGCCCGGGGTCACCCGGTAGGCGTCGAAGACCGATTCCACGTGGCGCAGCCCGTTGATCGCGGACTTGAGCGTGTCGATGTCCCCGACCTCGACCGTGAAGCGGTCGTGGACCATCTGGTCCTCCATCGCGCAGTGGGCCGAGATGATGTTCACCCCGTTCTCCGCGAACGCCCGCGAGAGGTCCTCGAGGAGCCGCGCCCGGTCCCAGGCGTCCACCGCGATCTCCACCCGAAAGGACTGCTGGTTCGCCCCGGCCCAGCTGACCTCGGTGAAGCGCTCGGGGTTCCGCTGCAGCGCCTTGGCGTTGGGGCAGTCGGCACGATGGATCGTGATGCCGCGGCCCAGCGAGATGTAGCCGAGGATCGGGTCGCCGGGCACCGGCTTGCAGCACTTGGCCAGGCGCACGAGCACGTCGGCGAGGCCGTCCACCTCGATCCCCAGGTCGCTCGACGCGGTCGCCGTGTGGGGGCGGCGGCCGCGCGGCGCGACGCCGGCCGGCGCCGCCTCCTCGGCCACGGCCTGCCCGGTCTTGAGGCGATGGAGGATCTTGTTGACCACCACCTGCACCGACGTCTTGCCGAGGCCGAGCGAGATGTAGAACTCGTCGGCCTTGCGGAAGCCCATCTCCTGGATGACCTCCAGCAGGAGCGGCGAGCCGGCGACGCGCTGGCTGGGCAGGCCGGCCTTGCGGAGGCTGTCCTGCAGCGCCTCGCGGCCCCGGTGCTCGGCGTCCTCACGGCGCTCGCGGCGGAAGAACTGGCTGATCTTCGAGCGCGCCTTGGTCGTCTTGACCAGGTTGAGCCAGTCGCGCGACGGGGCCCGCGGCGCCTTCGACGTGAGGATCTCGACGAAGTCGCCCGACTGCAGGGTGTAGGTGAGCGGCACGATCCGCCCGTTGATCTTGGCGCCCACGCAGCGGTGGCCGACGTCGGTGTGGACGTCGTACGCGAAGTCGAGCGGGGTGGCGCCGGCGGGCAGGTCGCGGACCTCGCCCTTGGGCGTGAAGACGTAGACCTCGTCGGAGTAGAGGTCCGAGCGGAGCGCCTCGAGGAACTCGGCGGGGTCGCGGGTCTCGCTCTGCCAGTCCATCATCCGCGAGACCCAGGCCGGCTGGTCGCCCTTGCCCTCCTTGTAGAGCCAGTGCGCCGCGACGCCGAACTCGGCCGTCCGGTGCATGGCGTAGGTGCGGATCTGGATCTCCAGCGGCTTGCCCTCGGGCCCCAGCACGGTGGTGTGGAGGCTCTGGTACATGTTGGGCTTGGGCATGGCGATCATGTCCTTGAAGCGCCCGGGCAGCGGCTTCCAGAGCGAGTGGATGATGCCCACCGCGCCGTAGCAGTCCTTCACCGAGTCGACCATCACGCGCATCGCGGTGAGGTCGTAGATCTCGTTGAACTCCTTGCCCCTGCGGGTCATCTTCTCGTAGATCGAGTAGAAGTGCTTCGCCCGCCCGGTGATCTCGACGCCGGTGATGCCCACCGCCTCGAGCTCGCCGTTGAGGATGCGCCCGGCCTCCTCGATGAACGCCTCGCGGTCGGGCCGGCGCTGGTTGACCATCTGCTGGATCTCGCGGTAGCGCCGCGGGTGCAGGGTCGCGAAGGCGAGGTCCTCGAGCTCCCACTTGAGGGAGTTGATGCCGAGCCGGTGCGCGAGCGGCGCGTAGACCTCGAGCGTCTCCTTGGCCTTCTGGATCTGCTTCGGCTTGGTCATGTACGCGAGCGTGCGCATGTTGTGCAGCCTGTCCGCGAGCTTGATGACCAGCACGCGGATGTCGCTCGACATCGACACGATCAGCTTGCGGTAGTTCTCGGCCTGGTGCTCCTCCTGGCTGTCGAAGTGGATCTTCGACAGCTTGGTGACGCCGTCGACCAGCGAGGCGACCTCGCCGCCGAAGAGGCGCTCGATGTCGTCGAGGCTGGCGCTGGTGTCCTCGACGGTGTCGTGCATCAGGGCGGCGGCGACCGCGGTGCCGTCGAGCCCGAGCCCGGCGCAGATGCGCGCGCATCCGAGGGGGTGGGTGATGAAGGGCTCGCCCGAGTGGCGGACCTGCGAGCGGTGCCGGTCGTCGGCGAACACGTAGGCGCGGCGGACCATGTCCCGGTCGACGTCCGGGTGGTGCTCGGCCACCTCTCCGATCAGCTGCTCGAGCTCCGGATCGGCCGACTCGAGCGCGAGTCCGATGTCCGCGAGGTCCTTCGCCATGCGACGAGGATACCGCGGCCGGCGGGCGGCCCGGTCGGACCGCCCGCCGCGGCGCGGATCCCGGCTAGCCGGAGGCGGGCAGCGTCCCCCGCGCCGGCACGAGGACGCTCGAGGCGAAGGTGTACGACTGGGTGCCGTAGGCCTGCGCGCTCTTCCGCATCGTCACGGTGATGTACTGGGGCCCGTTCCCCACCGAGGCGAGCGCGATCACGCCGCCGCCGCCGGGCCGGCTGAGCAGGTTCCAGTTGAAGCCGAGGACCCGGCCCACGGTCTGCTGGACGACCACCTTGCGGTTGACCGCGACCTCCACGAACGCGCTGGCGGGCTGGACGTTGCCGACCGGGGCGCCGCGGACCGCGATCAGCTTCGCCGTGCTCGAGCCCGCCACCGCGGTCCCGAGGACCTTGTAGCCGACGCCCGGCTGCGACCCGCCGCCCGAGCCGCCGCAGGTGACCTTGAACAGGTCCTGCAGCACCGCCCCCGGCACCTGCGCGTCGCCGCACAAGTTGTCGCCGAAGTCCACCAGCGTCCACGTGCCGTCGGCGTTCTGGCGGAAGAGCAGGTCGATCGGCGCCCGCCGCCGGCCCGCCACCTTGCGCGGCGACACGACGCCGGAGGCCCACAGCGGGCTCGCCGACGCGGTCGAGACCGTGATCTGCGTGACGATGAACGGGCGCCCCGGGATCTTCGACAGCATCGGCGAGCGCTGCACCGCCGCGAGGATCCCGTCGATCTCGGGCTGCGTGCTCGGGCGGCTGGCGCCGGCCGCGGCCGGCAGCAGCCCGCCGATCAGGGCAGCGCCGGCGAGGGCGGCGATCCACCGGGCGAAGGGCTTTCGCATTCGAATCTCCTGGTCGGGCCGCGGGTCAGGTGCCCGACGGGTCTGGGACCTATCGCATCACCGCGGGGGCGGCGTCAAGCGAGGCGGGGCTGCCGTGTGCCAATTGGCCGTTGGGCGCGTGGCCAATTGGCCGACGCGCGCCTGGCCACTTCGCCGCATCGCCGGATCCCGCTTGGCATGCCCGATCCGGGGCGCCGTGCCAATTGGCCGATGACGCGTGTGCCAATTGGCAGACCGCTCCGGCGCGCCGGACGGGGCGCCGAGCGCGGGCTAGGTGCCGACCGGGACCTGGGGAGGCGGGGCGGCGAGGAGGTCGAGCGTGGGCGCGAGGGCGAGGAAGGCGCGGGCCTCTTCCAGGCGCGTCCGGCAGGCGCGGTAGAGCGGGGAGGCGTCGAGGTCGCGGCGCTCGGGGTCGGCGGCGGCGCGGACGCCGGCGTCGTCGATCTCCACGAGGCCGACCTCCCGCAGGACGGCGAGGGCCCGGGCGGCGACGCGCGGCGGGCGCATGATGGGGCCGTCGCCCAGGAGAGCGGTCTCGAGGGCGGCCCCCCAGGCCAGCGGGCCGGCGCCGCGGAGGGCGCGCCAGAGGGCGGTGACGGCCGGGCGCAGCTCCCACTCCTCCTCGGCGACCTGAAGGGCGAGGTCGGCCTCGCCCTGGCTCCAGGCCAGGTGGAGCCAGCGGCCGCCGGCGCGGTGCACGGCCCAGGCGGCGTCGGCGGCGCCGGCGGGCGGATCGACCAGGACGAGGTGGGTGTCCTCCGGCGGCTCGACCTCGGCCAGGCGCGCGTAGTCGACCATCAGCAGGGCGGGGACGCCGCGGGCGCGGGCGAGGCGGGCGCGCATGGCGCCCGGGTCGCAGCGCCCGCCGGCCAGCACGGCCACCTCGGCGCCCAGGCGCCCGGGCTCGAGCGCGGTCTCGAGCGCCCCGCGCCGGCGGGCGACGTCGGCGACGACGGCGACGGCGCCGCGGTCCGCGCCGGCGAGGCCCGCGAGGATCGCGAGCGAGGAGCACTCGCCGCGCCGGTCGCGCACCCCGAGCGGCGCGGGCGCCCCTGCGGGCGGCGAGGGCGCTCCGGCCAGCGGGTCGTCGAGCATCGCGCGCAGCTCGGCCAGCGGCACCCGCTCACCGCACCGCACGTCGCAGGCCTGGGCGCACTGGCCCGGCAGGACGTCGCGCGGACCGAGCTCCTCGAGCGCCTCGACCGTGACGCGGGGACCGACCAGGCCCTGCCAGCGCTCGATGTCGAGCGAGACGATCGCGTCGTGGCGCTCGTCGATGGCCAGGCTGCCGGCCCGCTCGCCCATCCGGAAGCCGATCGCGCGGGCGTGGGCGCCGCAGGAGCGCAGCCGCACCTGCAGGTGCTTGCCCTCCCCGACCCGCGCCGGCGACTCCAGCTCGGCGCCGGGGACGACCAGCCGCACCGCCCGGTTGCCGCGCCCGAACGGCGCCAGGGCCTCGATCGCCTCGGCCGTCGCGAGGGTGAGGTCGCGCCCGCCGACCACGGCGTCGACCTGGCGGACGCGGGCGCGCGCGATGGCCGCCCGGGCGCCCTCGGCGGCGAGCAGGAAGTCGTCGCGGAACCGGGCCACGTCGGCCGCGGCCAGCTGGAGGCCCACCGCGCCGGCGTGGCCGCCCCAGCGCGCGAGCGTCGCCGACGCCGCCCCCACAAGCGAGTGCAGGTCGACGCCGGGCATGCTCCGGCCCGAGCCCTTGGCCGTGTCGCCGTCGCGCGCCAGCACGATCGCCGGGCGCTCGAAGCGCTCGACCAGCCGGGCGGCGACGATGCCCACGACCCCCTCGTGCCAGCCGTCCCCGGACACCACGATCGCCCCGGCGGCGCGGATCTCGTCGGGCTCGGCCTGGTGCTGGGCGACGGCCGCCTCGAGGATCTCCTGCTCGACCGTCCGGCGCTCGCCGTTGAGCTCCCAGAGCTCGGACGCGATCGGGTCGGCGGTCTCGCGGTCGGGCGCGAGCAGCAGGTCGAGGCCGCGGCCGGCGTGCGCCAGCCGGCCGGCCGCGTTGATGCACGGCGCCAGGGTGAACCCCAGCGTGTGGGCGCTCACGACGCGCGGCTCGATCCCCGCCGCGGCGCAGAGGGCGGCGATGCCCGGCCGTGGCCGCTCGCGGATCGCGCGCAGGCCCTGGGCCACGCGGCGCCGGTTGTCTCCGGTCAGGGGCACGGCGTCGGCGACGGTGGCCAGGGCGACCAGGTCGATGCCCTCGTCCGGGTCCGGGGCCAGGCCGCCGGAGTCCATGCGCGCCGCCAGCGCCCGCACGGCCATGTGGACCACGCCCACGGCGGCCGGCAGGTCGTCGGCCGGCCGGCCGAGGGCCGGGTTGGCGATGATGCCCGGGGGCCGGCGCCCGCCCGCCAGGTGGTGGTCGAGGACGATGACGTCCATCCCGAGGTCCACGGCCCGCGTCAGCGCCTCGACCGCCGAGGTGCCGCAGTCGACGCAGACCAGCACCCGGGCCCCGCCGGCCGCCAGGCGCTCGACGGTCGCCTCGGCGACGCCGTAGCCGTCGGTGAAGCGGCTCGGCAGGAAGGCCTCGACCTGCGCGCCGCGCCCGCCCAGGGCCCGGACCAGGATCGCCGTCGAGGAGACGCCGTCGCAGTCGTAGTCGCCGTGCACGGCGATGGGCTCGCCGCGGCGCACGGCCCGCGCCATGCGGTCGGCCGCCTCGCCGATTCCGGCGAGGTCCTCGGGTGGGGCCATCGGCCCGTCGGCGGCGAGGAACGCCCGCGCCTCGGCCGGGTCGGCGAGCCCGCGCCGAACCAGGGTCCAGGCCACCGGCTCGGGGACGCCGAGGGCCTCCTCGAGCGCGACCACGCGCGCGTACGCCGCCCGGGCGGCGCGCCAGCTCACCAGCGCCCCGAGCGGAAGATGCCCACGCAGAGCCAGACCAGGAGCACGATCGCGGCGATGAGCCCGGGCAGCGCCAGCAGCGAGAGGCCGGCGACGTCCGCGTAGTGGGCGAAGACCGCGATCACCGCGGAGGTGAGGAAGAGCGACGCGGCGATGACGGAGAGGACGACCCGGTTGGCGGTCGCCTCGAGCTTCTCGACCGCCTGATCGAAGCCCTCGGGCTTGATGCGGATCTCGACGTCGCCGTCCTTGAACTCGTCGAGCAGCTCGGACACCTGGAAGGGGTAGTCGAGCATCGCCTCGGCGTAGCGCGTGAGGTCGGCGCGTACGCGCCCGGCGATCCGGTCGGGGCGGTAGCGGTCGGCCACCAGCCGCACGGCGTAGGGCCGGGCGACCGCGAAGACGTCGAAGTCGGGGGAGATCTCGAGCGCGACCCCGGCGAGGGTCGCGACCGTCTTGTCGAGCATCACCCAGCGCGCGGGAAGGGTGACGCCGATCGCGTACACCGTCCCGAAGATCTCCCGCAGCACCTCGCGGATGTCGATGTCGCCGATGGCGATCGCCGAGTAGCGCTGCACGATGACGGCCAGCCGGTCGGCCAGCTCCTCCTCCTTGGCGCGCGGGAAGCGCACGCCCAGCGCACGCAGGCGCCTCGGCAGGCGCTCGGCGTCCTGGTCGATGATGTCGATCAGGAGCCGCACCAGCGCCTCGCGGTCGCGCTGGCTGAGCTGCTCGGTCATCCCGCAGTCGACCACGCTGATGCGGTCCGGGTCGCGCACGAGGATGTTGGCCGGATGCGGGTCGGCGTGGAAGAAGCCGTGCACGAAGACCATCTGCATCCAGGTCTGGGTGATGCGGTTCGCGAGGGTCACCCGGTCGGCGGCGGACCACGCGGCCAGGTCGAGCTGGCGCAGGGTCGTGCCCTCGACCCGCTCCATGGTCAGCACGCGCGGAGTCGTATAGCGCCAGTAGACCTTCGGCACGGCGACGGTCTCGTCGCCACCGAAGTTGCGCCGGAAGACCTCGGCGTTGCGGGCCTCGATGCCGTAGTCGAGCTCCCGCCGGATGGTGCGGGCGAACTCGTCCACGGTCTCCACCAGGTCGATGAACTGCAGGCGCCGGATCCGATCCTGGGCGACCTTGGCGGCCTGGTAGAGCAGCTGGATGTCGCCCGAGATCTGGCGCTCGGCGTCGGGCCGCTGGACCTTGACCACGACCTGCTGGCCGCCGGGCAGGCGCGCCCGGTGCACCTGGCCGATCGACGCGGCCGCGATCGGCTGCTCGTCGAACTCCTCGAAGATCTGCTCGATGGTCAGCCCGAGCTCGGCCTCGACCACTGCGCGGACCTGTTCGAACGGCTCGGGGCGCGCGTCGTCCTGCAGGCCGCGCAGCTCCTCGAGGATGTCGGGCGGCACGATGTCGGGCCGCGTCGACAGGAGCTGGCCGAACTTGACGAAGGTCGGCCCGAGCTCGTCGAGCATCTCGCGGAGCCGGCGGCCGCGGCTCTTCCCCGCCGGCCCCTCCTCCAGTGGCTCCGGGGGGATGTCCTTCCGCCCGAAGACGTAGCCGAAGCCGTGCCGCGCGGCGACCTGCGCGATCTCCCCCAGACGCGCAAGGTTCTGCCGCCGTTCGCCGCGCGCCATGCGGGCCAAGGTAGCAGCGCGGCCGGACGCGCCGGCCGCGCCGAGGACCGCGTCAGTCCGTGCCGGGACCCCGCTCCAGCAGCGAGATGCGGTGCTCCAGCTCCATCAGCCGCAGCTGGACGTCCTCGAGCTCGCCGTGGGTCACCAGGCCCAGCTCGCGCAGCACCCCCTGCAAGCCGCCCTCGAGCCGCTCCACCAGCCCCGAGGCCTGGGCATCGCCGCGCACGCGCGCCATCAGCCGCTCGACGACCTGCTTGCCCTCGTCGCCCCCCATCTGGCCCTTGCGCACAAGCTCGGCCGCCGCCGCCTCCGCGCGCTCGCGCGTGAGCGACGCCGCGCCGATCGACATGAGGACCGCCTGCTCCATGCTCTCCCGCACGCTCGTCATCTGCGCCTCCTCTTCTGGACCTGGCGGTGTCGCCGCTGCCGGTCGGGGCTGGGTCGCTCGCGCCGCGGCCGCGGCGCCTGCTCGTCGGCGGCGGGCACCGGCGCCGCGGCGCCGTCCTCGGCCGTGGGGCCGCCGTTGGTGGGGGCGCCGTCGGCCTGGGCCGGCTCGGCCTCGGCCTCGGCGGAGGGCTCGGCCGCGGGCTCGTCGGCCGGCTCGGCGGCCGGCTCCTCGGCCGCGGGCTCGGCGTCGGGGTCGTCGACCACGGGCTCCGGCTCCTCGGCGACGGGCTCGGGCTCGATCTCCTCGATCTCCTCGGGCTCGCCGGCCTCGAGCCGGCGCGGCTCCTCCTCGTCCTCGTCGTCGGCCGGGCCGCCGTTCTCCAGCCGCAGCTCGGCGTCCAGGGCCGCCTCGGCGCGCGCGAGCGCCTCGAGGTCGACCACGTCGGAGTCGGAGGCGACCGACGCCGCGCGCCGCTCGGCCTTGGCCGTGCGGCGCCGCTCCAGGGGCTCGCGCTCCTTCCAGAGCGCGGCCAGCGGCGCGGCGATGGCGATGGACGACAGGCCGCCGGAGAGGATGCCGACGATCAGGGCGAACGCGAAGTCCTTGAGCGTGTCGCCGCCGAAGAAGAAGAGCACCGTCAACGGGATCAGCGTCGTGAGCGACGTGATGATCGAACGCGTCAGGGTCTCGTGGACCGAGGTGTTGACGATCTCGCGGTACGTCGACTTCCGCATGATCCGCTGGTTCTCGCGGATGCGGTCGAAGACGATCACCACGTCGTAGAGCGAGTACCCGAGGATGGTCAGCAGCGCCGCGACCGTCGCGCTCGTCACCTCCCTGCCGGTCACCGAGTAGATCGCGAGGGCCAGCCAGACGTCGTGGATGACCGACAGCAGCGCGGGCAGCGCGAGCTTGTACTCGAAGCGGATCGTCAGGTAGAGGACGATCACGGCGAAGCTCAGCAGGATCGCCCAGACCGCGTTGCGGATGATCTGCTCGCCCAGCACCGGGCCGACGGTGTCGACCGTCTGGAAGTCGCCGCCCTGCAGGCCGAACTGCTGGTCCAGGCCGCGCCGCAGATCCTGGAGCGCGGGCGGCTGCAGCGTCTGGGTCTGGATCTGGAAGCCGCTGACCGACTGGCCGTCGACCTGCTCGGTGGTCGCCTGGATCTTGGCGTCGCTCAGCCCGAGGTCGTTGGTGACGGCGCGCACGCCGTCCTCCGTCGCCGGCCGGTCGAAGATCGCCTCGACCCGGGTCCCGCTCTCGAAGTCGAGCCCGAGGTTGAGGCCGTTGACGCCGATGTAGACGGCGCCGATGGCCAGCGGGATGAACGAGATCGCCATCCACAGCTTCCACTTGCCGACGAAGTCGAGCTTCCAGCGGATCTCCCGCTGCTTCAGGCCCATGTAGCGGTCGTCGCGCAGGAAGCGCGTCTCGGCCAGCACGTTGAAGACGGCCCTGGTCGCGACGACGGCCGTGAACAGCGACAGCAGGACGCCGATCATCAGCGTGAAGGCGAAGCCCTTCACGCCGGCGCTCGCGAACAGGAAGAGGATTAGCGCCGTCGCGAACGTGACGACGTTCGCGTCGATGATCGCGCTGAGGCCCTTCTTGTAGCCGGCGAGGATCGCCGCCCGCGGGGACTTGCCCGCGCGGGCCTCTTCTCGCACCCGTTCGAAGATCACGACGTTCGCGTCGGACGCGACGCCGATCGTGAGGATGATCCCCGCGATGCCCGGCAGGGTGAGGGTGATCGGGATCAGAACGACCACCGCGTAGAGCAGGACCGCGTAGATCACCAGGCCGAGCGCCGCGACCAGGCCCAGGAAGCGGTAGTAGGCGACCAGGAACAGGATCACCAGCGCGAGGCCGACGATCCCGGCGATCAGCGCCTGGTGCAGCGACTGCTTGCCCAGGGTCGCCGAGACCTGTTTCTGGCTGATGACCTCGAGCTGGATCGGCAGGGCGCCGGAGTTGATCTGCTTGGCGAGGGTCTGGGCCTCGTCCTGGCTGAAGTCGCCCTCGATCTGGGCGCCGTTGCGCCCGTCGATCCCGGCCGGGTAGTCGTTGTAGTCGACGGTCGGGTTGGAGACGATCTTGCCGTCGAGGATGATCGCGAAGCGCTGGAGCTGGTTCTGCAGGTTCCCGTCCACCGCGAGCTGGCGGGTCAGGTCCTGGAACTTCTCCCGGCCGTCCCCGGTGAACTTCATGGTCACGATCCAGCGGCTGCCGCCGATGCCCTGGGTCTCGAGGAGGGCCGAGGCCGAGCTGATGTCCTGGCCGGTGAGCCCCGGGTTGTTCTGGAAGACGAACCAGCGCTCCTCGGTCCCCGACTCGCGCGTCTGGAAGCGCTGGGTCTCCTGGGAGGCCAGGAACAGGCCCGCCGGGACCTTCACGACCTCGACGCTGGGCGGGATCGCGTTGTTCGGGAAGGACTCCTTCAGGGTGGCGAGGTCCGACTCGGGGCCGGCCACCGCCCGCTTCGTCGTCTTGTCGAAGGCGTAGAAGGTCGGCAGCCCGTGCACATCGTCGGGCTTCGTGCGCGCGGCGAGCTGGGCCGCGTCGTAGAGGCTGCTGCCGTCGAGCGGCCCGACGACGTTCTTCTCGAACGGTATGAAGACCAGCTGCGCCGGGTTGATCAGGTCGCGGACGACCTTGTCGGGGTTGTTGGCGCCCGGGAGCGAGACGACGATCTGGTCGTTGCCCTGGGTCTGGATCTCGGGCTCGGCGACGCCGAAGGCGTCGACGCGGTCGCGGATGATCTCGACGGACCGGTCGATGGCCTGCTTGGTGACCTGCGCCTGCTCGGTCGGCTTGCCCTGCAGGACGACCTCGACGCCGCCCTGCAGGTCGAGCCCGAGCACCGTCGGGCGCACGGCGATGGCGATCGCGGACGCGGCGACAAGGCCGACGACGATCGCCAGCAGGAGCATCGGGCGCCTCACGGGCGGCTCCCGGCGGCTGGGTTAGCCCGAATCGGCGTCGGCGGCCGCCGGGAGGTCGGCGCCCGACTCGGGGCCGGCGACCTTTCGGGCGATCGAGGACTTCGCGACGCGGATGTCCGTGTCCTCGGCCACCTCGAGCAGCATCGTCTCGCCGTCCTCGACCTCGGTGACGGTGCCGTAGATGCCCGACACGGTGACGACCTCGTCGCCCGGGCGCAGGTTCTGGAGGATCTCCGCGAGCTGGCGGCGGCGCTTCTGCTGCGGGCGGACGCCGACGAGGTAGATCAGCCCGATGAAGATCAGGATGTAGATCGGCAGGAGGAGCGCCGACATTCGGGAGGGCACCTCGCTCGGGCGGCCGTCGTCAGCCCGGACGTCCACGTCCGGCGCGGACGAGGATAGCAAAGGCCCCGGGGCCTCCCGGGCGCCCCGGGGACGCGCGCCGCGGCCCGCCGGAGGGGGCCGGGGGCCGTGGTACCGTCCGCCGCCGTGACCGTGGCCGCCCGTCCGTCGCCCTTCGCGCGCGCGTGGGCCGCAAGGTGGCCCATCGGCGTCGAGCTGGTCCTCTTCCTGCTGCTCATGGTCGCCTACGAGTGGCTGCGGGACCTCGTCGCGGTGGGCGACCCCACCGAGCCCCTGCGGCACGCCCTGGACGTCATCGACGCCGAGAAGGCGCTGGGCCTGTTCGTCGAGCCCGACGTGCAGGACTTCGCCCAGTCGGTGCCGGGCCTCGAGTTCACGGTCAAGTGGCTCTACACGCTGGCCCACACCACCGGCTTCGCCGTCATGTTCCTCTGGATGTGGTTCCGCCGGCGGCGCTTCTACGCCGCCTTCCGGAACTGGTTCTGGATCACGAACGGCCTGGCGATCGTCGGCTACGCGCTCTACCCGCTGGCGCCACCCCGTCTGACCGACCTGGGCCTGGAGGACCCCACGAAGGCCACACTGGAGCTGGGCGGCGCCCTCTCGTGGTTCCAGCCCTTCCGCAACGAGTTCGCCGCCATGCCCTCGATGCACGTCGGCTACGCCCTGCTCTTCTCCCTCACCATCTTCTGGATGAACCCGACCTCGCCCTGGCGCTGGGCCGCCTTCCTGTGGCCGGCGGGGATGCTGTTCGTGGTCATGGCCACGGCCAACCACTGGTGGCTCGACGCGGCCGGCGGCGCGGCGGCCGTCCTGCTGGCGCTGGCGATCGTCAACCCGCTGACGCGCTCCCTGCCCCGGCCGTGGGCGGCGCGCCGCGCCGAGGTGGCGGCCACATGAGGATCGCGATGGTCTCCGAGTACGCGTACCCGATCCTCGGGGGCGTGCCCGAGCACGTGCACAACCTCAGCAAGGAGATGGCGGCCCGCGGCCACGACGTCACCGTCATCACCAGCCTGGCCCCGTTGGGCATGAAGCGCGCCGCCCGGGCGATCGACGCCGAGAACCGCTCCCTGCACGGCTATCGGACCCACCGCTTCGCGGTCTCGGTCCCGATCGTCTGCAACCGCTCGGTCGCCCGCATGAGCATGGCGCCGAACGCCAAGCACCGGCTCGCGAAGGCGCTGCAGGGCATGGACGTCGTGCACGCCCAGGGGCTCGCCGTCCCCACGCTCTGCCTGTGGTCGCTCCGTGTCTCCCCCGCCCCGGTCAACGTCGGCACCTTCCACACCTACTTCGAGGGCGGCCACTGGGGCTACAAGTACCTGTTCGCCTACGTCCGCAGCACGATGCAGCGCACCGACCGCCTGATCGCGGTGTCAGACCCCTGCATCACCGCGGTGCGGCCCTACTTCCCCGACTCGGACTTCGAGGTGATCCCCAACGGCGTCGACTGCGAGCTCTACCGGCCGCTGGACGTCGGCGATGCCCGACCGCCGGGGCCACCGCGGATCCTCTTCGTCGGTCGCTTCGACCCGCGCAACGGGCTCGACTCCATGCTCGAGGCCGCGCGCATCCTGCAGGACGAGGGCCGCGAGTTCGTGCTCCAGGTCGTCGGCGACGGCCCGATGCGGCAGGTGTACCACCGCCAGGCCAGGTCGCTGGGCGTCTGGGACCGGGTGGAGTGGCTCGGCCTGCTCGACAGGGAGCGGCCGCGCCTCTACCGCGAGGCGACGGTGTTCGCCGCGCCGTGCGTGCTGGCCTCGTTCGGCGTCGTGCTGCTCGAGGCCATGGCCTCCGGGACGCCCATCGTCTGCGCCGACAACGTCGGCTTCCGCCAGGTGATCCGCGACGGCGCGCCCGGCCACTTCGTCCCGCCCTCCGACAGCGAGGCGCTGGCGGCCGGCATCGGCCGCGTGCTCGACGACGAGGGGTTGCGGCGCGAGTGGCGCGAGCGCGGCCGGCGGGTCGCGGTCGACCGCTACTCGTGGCCCGAGATCGCCCGCCGGGTGGAGGGGGTCTACCTCGAGATCCTGGCGTCGAAGGACGGGCGCCCCGAGACGCGGCCGCCGTTGGGGGTGCGGTACAACCTGCGCCGCAACCCCATCGAGCTGGTGCGCAACGTCCCCGCGGCCCTGCGCGCGGGCTACCCGAAGGAGGACGCCGAACACTAGGCGTCCGCATAGCCGCGCGCGGACGCGCCCGGTCTACCATCGGGCACGCCTTGGAGAACCGTGCGGCCACGAAAGGCGTGCGATGGATGAGACGGATGCGGTGAGCCACCGCGACCCCGAGCCGGCGCCGGCGTACCAGCCCGCCGACGGCCTCGAGGAGCTGTACGGCGAGGACTACTTCGAGACCCGCCTCTCGAACGACCCCCAGCGGGTCGCCCAGTTCCGCCAGGAGGGCGCCTTCATCCGCCGCTACGTGCAGTCGGGCCGGGCGCTGGACGTCGGCTGCTCCACCGGCGAGTTCCTGGTCGCCATCGACTGGCGCCCCGAGCGCTACGGGATGGAGATCTCCACGTACGCCCGGGCGATCGCCGAGCGGAACGGGCACCGCTTCGACAAGGACCTGTTCAACGAGACCGACTTCTTCGACCTCGTCATCTTCCGCGGCACCATCCAGCACCTTGACGAGCCGTTCCTGTTCATGAAGCAGGCCTACAAGGCCCTCGCCCCGGGCGGGCACGTGGTCTTCCTGGCCACCCCCAACACCAACTCGCCCTTCTACCGGCTCAAGAAGACGCTGCCGTTCATCGACGAGCCGCGCAACTTCTTCGTGCCCGACGACGTCGGCCTGGCCCGCTCGCTCACCAACTTCGGCTTCGAGGTGCGCGAGACCCGCCACCCCTACCTGGGCACCCCGTACGCCCACCCGCTGCGCGACCACTGGCGCTTCGCCAAGAACCTGGTGACGCCCCGCCGCACGGTCATCCGCCACGCCTTCTGGCGCAGCAGCATGGAGCTGATCGCCCGCAAGCCGGCCTGAGCCGGCCGCGCCACTCCTGAACGCCTGAGCAGTCGTTCAGGTATCGTCCCGGGGATGTCGCACGGTTCGCACGGCTCCGCGGTCGCCATCGACCGGGCCCTCGCGTCGGAGGTCGCGAGCGCCATGCAGGCGCTCGCGACGCCCAGCCGGGTGCTGATCCTCGGGCGGCTGCGGGAGTCGGCGTGCACGGTGACCGAGCTGGCCGCCCACGCCGGCATGGAGGCGTCGGCCGTCTCGCATCAGCTCCGGCTCCTGCGGCTGCTCGGCCTCGTCGTCGGCGAGCGCTCGGGCCGCACGATCGTCTACGCGCTGCACGACGACCACGTCGGCGCGCTGCTCGACCAGGCCGTCGCCCACGCCGAGCACGTGCGGCTCGGCCTGGCGGCGACGCCCGGGCGGGCGGGCGCGGCGGCGTGATCCGGCCCCCCCGCGCCGACCACGACCAGGGGCACGGGCACCGCCACGGCGGCGTCGACCCGTCCGTCGCCTCGTCGGAGCGGGGCCTCTGGGCGCTGAAGTGGTCGCTCGTAGCGCTCGCGGTCACCGCGGCCCTGCAGGCGGTCGTCGTCGTCCTGACCGGCTCGGTCGCGCTGCTCGCCGACACGGTCCACAACGTGGGCGACGCGCTCTCGGCGGTGCCGCTCGGCATCGCCTTCGTGCTCTCGCGCCGGCCCCCGAGCGCCCGCTTCCCCTTCGGCCTGCACCGGTCCGAGGACCTGGCCGGCCTCGCCATCGTCGGGCTGATCCTCTTCTCCGCGCTCTACTCGGCGTACGAGTCCGTCCGGCGCCTGTTCGAGCCCCAGGAGGTCGAGCTCCTGTGGGCCGTCGCGTTGGCCGGGGTGATCGGCTTCGCCGGGAACGAGGCCGTCGCCGTCTTCCGCATCCGCGTCGGACGGCGGATCGGATCGGCGGCCCTGGTCGCCGACGGCCACCACGCCCGCGTCGACGGCCTGACCTCGCTGGCCGTGGTCGCCGGCGCGGCCGGCGTGGCGCTCGGGCTGCCGCTCGCCGACCCGATCGTCGGCCTCCTGATCAGCGCCGTCATCCTCCGGGTCGCGTGGCAGGCCTCGCGCAGTGTCGGCGAGCGGCTGCTGGACGGCGTGGAGCCGGAGGTCGGCCGGCGGATCGGGGAGGTGGCCGCCGGCGTCGAGGGCGTCCGCGCCGTCGACGCCGTGCGCGCCCGCTGGCAGGGGCACGTGATCCGCGCCGAGGTCGACGCGGAGATCGACCGGCGCATGCTCGTCGCCGAGGCCGACGCGCTGTCGACGCGCATCGCCCACCGCCTGGCACACGACATCCCCCACTTCGGGACCGTCGTGGTGCGCTGGCGCGCCTCCTGAGCGGTCCTCAGGAGCCGCGGGCGGGCGGGACGGCCCCCAGCTCGGCCGCCCCGGAGAGCACGCCGACGACGTCGCGCATGTTCAGCACGCCCACCAGCTCGCCGCCGTCGCGGACGAGCAGGTGGCGCACGCCGCGCTCGATCATCAGGTCGCAGGCGTCGCCGAGCGGCGTGGTGCGCTCGACCGCCACCGGGTCGGGCGTCATCCAGTCGCCAACCCGGGCCGCGTCGAGGTCGGTGCCGTCGGCGATCGCCCGCAGGACGTCCCGCTCGGTGATCACGCCGCCCCCCTCGACCTCGACGATCCCCAGGCCGGTGCGCGCGCCGGTCAGGGCGACGGCGAGCGAGCGGAGGTCGTCGCCGGGGCTGGTCCGGACCTTCACCTCCGCCATCACGTCGCCGACCGCGCACGCCATGTGCGGATACTAACGACCCGCCGCCGTCACGGCATCTGGTCGATCGGGCCCTCGCCGCCCGGGTAGCAGAACGACGAGTTGGGCGAGTAGAAGCCCCAGGTCACCTCAAGGGGCTCGGCCGGCCGCAGCGCCGAGACCGGATGGTCGGGCTCGAGGAACTCCAGCTTCGTGACCTCCCAGGGCTGCACGAGCCCGGCCACGAAGGGGTAGAGGCCGCTCGTGAGGGTGCCGTCGACGTCGGTGATGTAGCGCAGCTGGCCACGGCCCGGGACCGCGACCTCGCCGACCGTCGCCGTCGACCGGATGATCTCCACGCCGTCGGCCGAGGTGGTCGCGGTCAGCACGCCGTCGGCGACCTCGAGGACGGTCTCGCCCGGGGTCGCGGGGACGCCGCGCATCGACACGTAGTCGCGCATGTCGGCGTTCGAGTTGTAGTAGTGGGTCCACCAGCGGCCCGGGACGGCGTCGTCCGGCGTGTTCTGGCCGGCCAGGTCGGCCCCGAGGTAGGTGAGCGAGTAGGGCGCGAAGCCCGAGGTCTGCTCCTCGGTGTCGACGACGTACTGGTTCATGAAGACCTGGCCGTTCTCGGCGAGGTCGAGCGCGTCGGGCACCAGCTGGCGCACCGCGTCGACGTCGGCGGGCACCCAGGTGAAGTAGAGCATCCGGCTGTTGGTGACCA
>DATLLV010000224.1:0-3275 GCA_035537655.1 Miltoncostaeaceae bacterium | reverse complement strand
TACCACCCCGAGGCCAGCCCCGGCCCGCGCGACGCCCGCTACATGTTCCGCGAGTTCGCGGAGGCGCTCGGCTAGTGCCGCGGCGCGCCGACATCGCGACGGTGCTGGTGCTGGGCAGCGGCCCGATCGTGATCGGCCAGGCGGGCGAGTTCGACTACTCCGGCACCCAGGCGTGCCGCGCCCTGCGGGCCGAGGGCTACCGCGTGGTGCTGGTCAACTCGAACCCGGCCACGATCATGACCGACCCCGCGGTGGCCGACCGCACCTACGTCGAGCCCCTCGACCTCGAGGCGGTCGAGGCCGTGATCGCGCTCGAGCGCCCCGACGCGCTGCTGCCCACGCTCGGCGGCCAGACCGCCCTCAACCTCGCGATGGCCCTGGCGGCCGAGGGGGTCCTCGACCGGTTCGGGGTCGAGCTGATCGGCGCCGACGCGGAGGCCATCCGCCGGGCCGAGGACCGCGAGGCGTTCCGGCGCACGATGGACGCCGCGGGCCTGGCGGTGCCCGAGAGCCGGGTGGTCGGCGACCTGGCCGCCGGCCGCGCCGCCGCGGCCGAGCTCGGTCTGCCGGTGATCCTGCGCCCGGGCTTCACGCTCGGCGGCGAGGGGGGCGGGGCGGCGCGCACGCCGGCCGAGCTCGAGGAGCGCCTGGCGCGTGCGCTGGACGCGAGCCCCATCCACCAGGTGCTGGTCGAGCGCTCGGTGCTGGGCTGGGCCGAGATCGAGCTCGAGGTGATGCGCGACACCGCCGACAACGCGGTGGTGGTCTGCTCGATCGAGAACATCGACCCGATGGGGGTCCACACCGGCGACTCGGCCACGGTCGCCCCGGTCATGACGCTCTCCGACCCCGAGCTGCAGTCGCTCCGCGACGCGGCCCTGACCGTCATCCGCGCCGTCGGGGTGTCGACCGGCGGCGCCAACGTGCAGTTCGCCCTGAACCGCGCGACCGGCGAGATGGTCGTGATCGAGATGAACCCGCGCGTCTCGCGCAGCTCGGCGCTGGCGTCGAAGGCGACCGGCTTCCCGATCGCCAAGATCGCGGCGCGCCTGGCGGTGGGCTACACGCTCGACGAGCTGCCCAACGAGATCACGGGGGTCACGCCGGCCAGCTTCGAGCCCACGCTCGACTACGTGGCGGTCAAGCTGCCGCGCTTCGCCTTCGAGAAGGTCCCCGGGGCCTCCACCGAGCTGACCACCCACATGAAGAGCGTCGGCGAGGTGCTCGCGCTCGGGCGCACCTTCGGGCAGGCCTTCGGCAAGGCCATGGCCGGGCGCGAGCTGGACGCCCGGGTCGCCCCGCCGGCCGGCATCGACGAGGCGATCGGGCGGCTGCGCACCCCGTCGGCCGATCGCTACGACGTCCTGCTCTGGGCGTTGGCGGCCGGCGCCGACCCGGGCACCCTGGCCGAGGCGACGTCCATCGACCCCTGGTTCCTGGGCGAGCTCGGCGACCTGGCCCGGGCCCGCGAGGGCGTGCGCGGGCCGCTCGACGGGCTCGGTGCGGGCGCCCTGCGCGCCGCCCGCAGGGCGGGCCTGGCCGACCGCGACGTCGCCGAGGCCGCCGGCGCCGGCGAGCTGGCCGTGGGCCGGCGGCGACGTGCGCTGGGGGTGCGGCCGACCTACCACGCGGTGGACACCTGCGCCGCCGAGTTCGCCGCCCTGACGCCCTACTACTACTCGGCCTTCGAGACCGAGAGCGAGCTGCCGCCGGACGACCGCCCGGCCATCGTCGTGCTCGGCTCGGGGCCCAACCGGATCGGGCAGGGGATCGAGTTCGACTACTGCTGCGTGCACGCCGCCGAGACGGCGCGCGAGCTCGGCTACGCGTCGGTGATGGTCAACTGCAACCCGGAGACGGTCTCGACCGACCACGGCGTCAGCGACCGGCTGTACCTCGAGCCGGTGACCATCGACGCCGTGCTGGACATCTGCGCCGCCGAGCGGCCCCTTGGGGTGATCGCCCAGCTCGGCGGCCAGACGCCGCTGCGGCTGGCCCGGGCGCTGGCCGGGGAGGGCGTGCCGGTGCTCGGCACCGACCCCGAGGCCATCGACCTGGCCGAGGACCGGGGCCGCTTCGGCCGGCTGCTCGACGAGCTCGGCCTGCGCGCGCCGCCCTGGGCGATGGCCGACGCGCCCGGGGACGCCGTGCGCGCGGCCGCCGACGTCGGCTACCCCGTCCTGGTGCGGCCGAGCTACGTGCTCGGCGGCCGGGCGATGGCCGTGTGCGACTCGCCCGACGCGCTCGCGCGCTACCTCGAGACCGAGCGGCCCGAGGGCCCGCTGCTGGTCGACCGCTTCCTGGAGGGCGCGACCGAGTTCGACGTCGACGCGCTCTCGGACGGGCGCGACTGCTGGAGCGCCGCGGTCATGCAGCACGTCGAGGCGGCCGGGGTGCACTCGGGCGACTCGGCCTGCGTGCTGCCGCCCCAGGGCGCCGGGCCCGGGCTGGTCGCCGAGATCGAGGAGCAGACCGCCACCCTCGCCCGCGCCCTCGGCGCGGTGGGGCTGCTGAACGTCCAGTTCGCCGTGCGCGACGACGACGTCTACATCATCGAGGCCAACCCGCGCGCCTCGCGCACGGTGCCCTTCGTGGCGAAGGCGACCGGCGTGCCGCTGGTGCGGCACGCCGTCCGCCTGATGCTCGGCGCCTCGCTCGACGACCTCGGCCTGCCGGCCGCGGTGCCGGCGCGCCAGGTGGCGGTGAAGGAGGCGGTGCTGCCGTTCGCGCGCTTCCCCGGCGCCGACCCCGTGCTCGGCCCCGAGATGCGGGCGACGGGGGAGGTGATGGGCCTGGGCGGCAGCTTCGCCGAGGCGTTCGCCAAGGCCCAGCGGGGCGCGGGCCAGGCGCTGCCGCGCGAGGGGGCGGCGTTCATCTCGGCGCGCGACGCCGACAAGCCGCGGGCGGTCGCGCTGGCGGCGCGCCTCGCCCGGGCCGGGCTGAGCCTGGTGGCGACCTCCGGCACGGCCGCCGCCCTGGCGGCGGCCGGGCTGCCCGTGCGCGCGGTGCGCAAGGTCTCCGAGGGCGCCCCGCCCAACGTCGTGGACCTCATCGCGGCGGGCGAGGTCGCCCTGGTCGTCAACACGCCGCGCGGTGGCCACGGCGCCCGGACCGACGGCTACGAGATCCGGGCCGCGGCGGTTCGCGCCGGCATCCCGTGCATCACGACCATCGAGGCGGCCGAGGCGGCCGCCGCGGCCGTCGGCGCGCCCCGGCCCGCCCGCCCGCGGGCGCTTCAGGACCGGGACGCCGGCGAGCCGGGGCGCGCCGACGGC
>DATLLV010000223.1:0-16369 GCA_035537655.1 Miltoncostaeaceae bacterium | reverse complement strand
AACTTCCCCGACATCAACTTCGTGATCTTCCACGTCGGCCTGCCGTGGCTCGACGAGGTGCTCTGGCAGATCGTGCGCTTCCCCAACCTCTACGCGTCGATCGCCGCGACGGTGAACTTCATCAGCCGCCACCCGCGCGTGTTCTCCGAGACCCTCGGCAAGATGCTGTGGTGGTGCGGCGAGGACAAGATCATCTACGGCGGCGAGTCGCCGATCTGGCACCCGCAGTGGGCGCTGGAGGCCTTCTGGAACTTCGAGCTGCCGAGGGACGTCACCGAGGAGTTCGGCTGGCCGCCCCTCACCGAGCAGGCCAAGCGCAAGATCCTGGGCGGCAACCTCGCCCGGCTCCACGGGATCGACGCCGAGGCCAAGGCGAAGGAGCTCGGCGCCCCGGCCTGAGCGCCCAGCGGCCCAAACGCCCCTCTCCCGGCTCCGCCTGACGGCGGGCCCCCGGCGACCTCACGCCGCGGGCCCGCCGGTCGTTCTGAGGGCATGACCACGAACACCGCATCAACCACACGCATGTACCGCGTCGTCGACTCGCCGGTCGGCGCCCTGCTGCTGCGCGGCGACGACCACGCGCTGACCGGCCTGCACTTCTGGGAGGGGCGCGAGGCGCCGGCGGGCCTGCGCCGCGACGACGACCGCTTCGCCGCCGAGGTCGCTCAGCTGGAGGAGTACTTCGCCGGCGAGCGGACGGCGTTCAGCATCCCGCTGCGCCTCGACGGGCCGGCCTTCGAGCGGCGCGTCTGGGACGCGCTGCTGGAGATCCCGCACGGCTCGACCGCCGCCTACGGCGAGATCGCCGACCGCGTCGGCGCGCCCGGGAAAGCGCGCGCCGTGGGGGGCGCCAACGCGCGCAACCCGGTGGCGATCATCGTCCCCTGCCACCGCGTCATCGGCGCCGACGGCGGGCTGGTCGGCTACGGCGGCGGCCTCGAGCGCAAGCGCGCCCTGCTGGTGCACGAGGGGGCGCTGCTCGCCTAGGCGGAGGTCCGCGGCGGTGTGAGCCCGCTCCCGAGCGGGCAAAGAGCGGCCGTGGACATCCTGATCGCCGTCATCGTGATCCTCGTCGTCCTGGCGGCGCTGGCGGTGCTCGTCCAGCGCCGCCGGCGCGCCGGGGGCGTCGTCGTGACCCGCCGCCGCCGGAAGCGCAGGCCATGAGCGTCCTGATGCGGGCCCGCGAGATCAGCGGCCGCCCCGTCGTGACCCTCGACGCCGCCGAGGACGTCGCCGAGGTCAAGGACGTGCTCTTCTCCTACGCCTCGACCCGGGTCGTCGGCTTCACCCTGAACCGGCGCGGCTTCCTGGGCTCACCGATGAAGGAGCGCCTGCCCTGGTCGCGCGTCGCCGCCCTCGGGCGCGATGCCGTGATGATCGAGCGCCGCGCCGAGCTCGGCCCGGCCGACGACGCCATGGAGGAGGCCGCCGCGGCATCCGGCGACCGCGACGTCATCGGGGCGACGGTCATGACCGACGGCGGCACGAGCCTCGGCACGGTGGAGGACGTGATCGTCCAGGTGGGCGGCGAGGGCGCCCGGGTCGTGGGGTTCGAGGTGCACGGCCCGCGGGTGGAGCGCGGCCGGGCTGCCGCCACGCTGCTGCTGCCGGTGGCCGACACCCTCGCCGTGTCCGGCGAGACCCTGATGGTCCCGGCCGCCGCCGAGGAGTTCGTGCGCGACGACCTCTCGGGCTTCGGCAGCGCGATCGAGGAGTTCCGCCGCCGGCTGGCGGAGGGCCGGTGAGGCTCAGCGAGGCCGACGGCCGCCCCGTGGTGAGCCGCGCGAGCGCGGAGACGCTGGGCGCGCTGAAGCACGTGGTCATCGACGTCCCCGCCCGGCGGATCGTCGCCCTCCACGTCGCCGGCGGCAAGCGCCACGCGCGCCTGGTCGACTGGGCGTCGATCACCGGCTTCGGCCCGGACGGGATCGTGGTGGAGGACGACGCGGCGGCGCGGCCGCCAGCGGACGACCGCGAGTCGGCGGTCGCCGCGGGCCGGCTCGACCTCGACGGCCGGCTGCTGCTGAGCGACGCGGGCGACGCGCTCGGCGCCGTGACCGACGTGGTGTTCGACGAGGGCACCGGCGCCGTCACCGCCGTCGAGGCCGGCGAGCTGTCGGTGGACGCGGCCCGGCTGCGCGCGATCGGGCCCTACTGCGTCCTCGTGCGGGCCGCGCCCGACGACCCGCCGGCGCCCGCCCCGGCGTAGCCCCGAAGGCCTAGGCGGGCCAGTTCAGGACGCCCGCCCAGATCAGCAGCGCGATCACGGCCGCGGCCACCACGACGACGGCCAGCACCCAGCGCCAGCGCGACGGGCGCGTTCCCACCTGGCGGGCCGTGGCGCGGGTGGCCGGGACGTGCACGGCGCGCGGCCGCCCCGTGGCCGCGGCGCCCTCGGCCGGCAGGTGGCGCTCGGGGCCCTCGAACGGCACGCCCAGGTGGGCGGCGTAGGCGCGCAGGAAGCCGTTGACGTACGCCGGGTCTGGCAGCGACTCGAAGCGGTCGTCCTCGATCGCCACCAGGTAGCGCTCGCGGATGCGCGTCGCGGCCGCGCAGTCCGACAGGTCCAGGCCCTGCCGCATCCGTGCTTCGCGGAGCCGGGCGCCGATGGGACGAGGGTCGTCCACGGCGGGAGCCTACGCATCCGTCATGCTGTGTGGCACGGGTGAGCGAGGGCGTGGACCACTACAGGGCGCTGGACGTCGCCCCACAGGCCAGCGTGCAGGAGATCCACGCCGCGTGGCGCTTCATGCTGGTCGCGTTCCATCCGGATCGCTTCCGCGATCCCGCCCAGCGCCGGCGCGCCGAGGAGATCACCAAGCGCGCCAACGCCGCGTGGCAGGTGCTGGGCGACCCCGACCGGCGCCGCCGCTACGACCGCGGCCACCGCGACGGGGCCGCGGTGCCGGCCCAGCGGCCGCCCGTGGTGCGCGAGCTGCCCTGCCCGTCGTGCGCCACCCGCAGCCGCGTCCCGGACGCCGGCGGGCGGGTCGTGCGCATGGCCTGCCCGGCCTGCCGCGAGGTCTTCCCGGCCATGGTCGGCGCCCGCTGCGTGGGGCGGCCGCGGCTCGACAAGGGCTGGCTGGGCCTGCGCTACACGGGAGTCTTCGCCGACGAGGACGGCGACCGCAGCACGGTCAGCTTCCGCCACCTGCCCCAGGAGCTGGCCCTGAGCGAGGGCGAGACGATGTCGGTCGTCTTCCACCCCCGCAAGGGCCGCCCCGTCTACGCGATCGTCCACGGCGAGGACCTCGACGTGGGCTGGCGGGTCCGCTAGCCCCCGCCCAGCCGCGTCTCGAAGAAGGCGCGGATCGCCTCGCGGCCGCCTCCGGCCGCGGCCTCGGCGAAGCGCGCCGCCAGCGCACCGGAGCCGGGATCGTCGTGGCGCACGACCTCGGCGTCCAGCGCGTGCCAGCCCATCTCGGCCAGCTCGATCTCGATCCGCACCTGGCGCGCCGACGGGAAGTCGGTGCCGGCCAGCAGCACCCCGCCCTCGCTGAGGTTGACGCTCTGGGCCTCGACGACGCTCCCGTTGGCGATCACGCGCGCCCGCAGCTCGGCGGCGGCGCGCCGGTGGGCCCGGCGGTCGTCCTGCGGGGTCGGCTCGCCCATCTCCCCCTCCCTCTTCGAACCTCCCGGCGCAGGCAGCCTACCGGTCGAGGGGGAGCGGCCGCTCGTAGACGATCCGGTCCTGCCCAGGGCCCAGGTAGGCCGGCGCGGGCGTGCCGACGAACCCCAGGCGCTCGTGGAACCGGCGCGAGGCGGCCCGGTCGGGCGCGGCGAGCGCGCGGACCCGGGTGCAGCCGCGGCCCTCGGCGCGCGCGCAGAACTCGCGGTAGAGGCGCTCACCGGCGCCCGTGCCCCGGAGGATCGGCGCGACCACGTGCATGTGGACGTACGCGAGGTCCGGCTCGGCCTCGCTGACCAGCCCCAGCAGGAAGCCGGCCGGCACGCCCGCGGCGTCCTCCATCCAGACGCCGGACGGTCCGAGCTGGTCGAAGAAGAGCCGGTGCATGACGAGCCCGACCGGGTGGCCGAACCAGTCCTCCACCACCGCCCGCGCGCGCGGGAAGTCGTCCCCGCGCAGGGCGCGCAGGGTCAGGCCGTGGCCGACCCTAGGCCTCCCCGGCGCGCCCGAGGCGCGCGACGTAGTCCTCGACCAGCAGCAGGTTGGTCTCGCCCGCCCTCCGCACCACCTGGAGGAGCTCCGACACGGTCTTGACCTCTTCGACCTGCTCGGTCACGAACCACTGGAGGAAGACCTGGGTCGCGTGGTCGTTCTTCTCGATGGCCAGGTCCGTCGCGGCGTCGATGTGCGCGGTGACCGAGTTCTCCCAGTCCAGGCTCAGGGCCACGGCCTCCTCGGCGTTCTCGAAGGTCGCCTTGGGCGCGGTGATGCTCGGGATGGCCACGGCGCCGCCGACGTCCTGGATGAACGTCAGGAATTTCATCGCGTGCTCGTGCTCCTCCGAGGCCTGGTTCGCGAAGAACGCGGTCAGCTCGGGGAGCCCCTCGGCGTCGAACCAGCTCGAGACCTCCAGGTACTGGAGATGGGCCTCGAACTCGCGCCCCATCTGGGCGTTGAGGGCATCGACGACAGCGCTCTCGACGGGCATCCGCGACTCCTCCGGAGGGTGGGCGGAGTCTAGCGGCGCCCCGTCGGCCGGGGGGTCGCGCCCGCGCGCGGACGACCGCTAGGGTCCGTCGGCCGCCCCCGAAGGAGAGCCGTCCATGTCGCTCGCCCGTCGCCCGCTCGTCGCGGGCATCGCCGTCCTCGGCGCCGCCGCCGTCATCGCCGGATGCGGGGGCGGCTCGTCCGACTCGTCGAGCGCCGACGACTTCCGCCAGCAGGCGGACCAAATCTGCGCCGACGCCAACGACCGCCTGGCGGCCGTGCCGGCGCCGCAGACCAACGCCCAGATCCTCGACGCGCTGCAGGCCGGGCTGCCGATCCAGGCCGATGAGCTCGCGAAGCTCAAGGCACTGGACCCGCCCGCGGACCTGCAGGCCGACTTCGACCAGGCGGTCGACCTGCTGCAGCAGCGCCAGGACGCCATCCAGGCGGCGGCGGACAAGATCGCCAACGGCGATGACGCCGCCACGGTGATCCAGCAGGCCGACGGGCAGATCGACGACCTCCGCGCCCAGGCCGAGGGGAAGGCCAAGGACCTCGGCCTCAGCGTCTGCGGCGCCGGCACGAGCGCCACCGCGGGGACGACCGGCACGGCCACGTCGGCGCCCACGACGACGGCGCCCGCCGACACGACCGGCACGGCGGGTCTCAGCGGCCAGAACGCCGCGTACGTCGAGGACGCGAGGGCCGCGGCGACCAAGCTGCAGGAGTTCGGCGCGATCCTGCAGAGCACGACCAGCCTCGACGACCTCAAGACGAAGGTCCCCGAGGCCGAGGCCAAGCTCGACGAGTTCGACGCCGCGATCGCCAAGCTCGACGGCTACACGCTCGACAACCCCACCCTCGAGAAGCAGCGCGCCGGGCTGGCGGCGACCGGGCCCAAGGTCAGCGCTGTGCTGAACAAGTTCATCCAGGCGGCGAGCACCGGCGACACCGAGGCGGTCCAGGCGGTCGTGCCGGAGCTGTCCGCGGCCATCCAGGAGTTCCAGAACGCCGCGACGCCCTGAGCCGCCGGGGCGCGCGTCCGCCTAGCGCCTGCCGGCCCGCCGGCGGGCGCGCTCGGAGCGCGTGGCCCCGACGATCGCCCCCGTCACCAGGACGCCCCAGAACACGCCGTAGGCCAGCCCCCGGCCCACCGGCTGGTTCAGCAGGAACACGTGGGCGGCCCACAGCAGCAGGATCGCCAGCGGGCCCACGATGGCGACCTGGACGCCCACGTGGAGGTCCTCCCAGCGGCGCAGCCAGGCCGGTGGCTCGGATCGACGCGCCGTGCCCACGAGCACCAGGATACGACGGCGGGGCCCGGGCTCCGAGTGGCTAGGATGCGCCGGTGCCCGGACGATCGTCACCCGAGTGGACGCTGTTCTCGGAGTGGACGGGCACCCTCACCGACCTCGCCGGCACGGGCGCGCTGCTGGGCTGGGACCGCGAGACGCTGATGCCGCCCGATGGGGCCGGGTCGCGGGCGCGGCTGCTGGGGACCATCGCCGCCCTGCACCACCGCGAGCTGGTCCGCGCCGACGCGGGCGAGGCGATCGACGCGCTGCGCGCGGACGACCGCGCGCTCGACGACGACGCCCGGGCGATGCTGCGCCTGGCGGCGCGGGCCCGCGACCGGGCCGTGCGCGTGCCCGAGGCGCTGGTGCGCGAGATCACCGAGGCCTGCTCGCGCTGCGTGTCGACCTGGATCGAGGCGCGGAAGGCCGACGACTTCGCGGCCTTCGCCCCGCCGCTGCGGACCGTCGTCGCGCTCAAGCGCCGCCAGGCCGAGGCCATCGGGGGCGGCGACGAGCCCTACGACGCCCTGCTCGACGAGTTCGAGCCCGGCGCCCGCGCCGCCGAGCTGGAGCCGGTCTTCGCCGGCCTGCGCGAGCGGCTGACCCCGCTGGTCGCCGCTGCCTCGCGGCTGGAGGCGGCCGAGCTGCCGCCGCGGGAGTGGTCGGAGAAGGGCCAGATGGCCCTCGCCCACGACATCGCGGCGCTCGTGGGCTTCGACGAGGCCGCCGGGGTGATCGCCCGCTCGGCCCACCCCTTCACCAGCTCGCCCCACGCCGGCGACGTCCGCTTCACGACGCGCCTGTCGCGCGAGAGCCCGCTCAGCAACATCGGCGCCGTCATGCACGAGCTCGGGCACGCGCTCTACGAGCAGGGGCTCCCGGCCGACGTCGACCGGACGCCCCTGCACGACGCGCCCTCGCTGGGCGCACACGAGTCCCAGTCCCGCTTCTGGGAGAACCAGATCGGCCACACGCTGGCGTTCTGGGAGGTCCTGGAGCCCGACCTGCGGCGGCGGTTCCCCGAGGCCATGACCGGTCTCGACCCCATGCTGATGCACCGGGCCGCGCGCGTCGTGCGGCCCTCGCTGATCCGCGTGGAGGCCGACGAGGTCACCTACAACCTGCACATCGTGCTGCGCTTCGAGCTCGAGCTCGCGCTGATCCGCGGCGACCTCGAGGTGGAGGACCTGCCCGGCGCGTTCGCGGACGGCATGGAGCGGCTCCTGGGCATCCGGCCGCCAAGCGACGCGATGGGCGCCATGCAGGACATCCACTGGGCGGACGGCCTGTTCGGCTATTTCCCCACCTACACGCTGGGCAACCTCTACGCCGCCCAGCTCGCCGAGGCGGCGGAGGCGGAGCTCGGCGGCATCGAGCGCACCGTGGCCGACGGGCGCCTGGGCGACGTGCTGGCCTTCATGCGCGAGCGGGTGCACCGCCACGGCGCCCGCATGGAGACCCGCGACCTGATGCGCGAGGCGACGGGGCGCGAGCTGGGCTCCGACGCCCTGATCGCGCACCTGGAGCGCTCCTACCTGGCGGCCTGAGCCTCCGCGGCGCCGTCTCCGGCGGTCTCGTCCTCCACCCGCTCGACGAGCTCGTCATACAGGTCGAGCAGGCCGGCCACGAAGTCGTTGACGATGCCCAGGTACGTCTCGCGGTGGGGCAGCGCCGCGATGCCGCGCCGGGTCTCCTCCAGCCGCTCGCGCAGGTCGGCGACGTCCTCGCGCAGCCCGGCGACGCCGGCGCGCGTGCGCTCCTCGCCGACCAGGTCCGCGATCAGCAGGCGCAGGAGGCCGTCGCTCTTGAACGGGGTCACGCGGGCGGGGGTCTCCGCATACGCGCGCAGCGCCTCGTAGGCCTTCTCGGTCAGGGCGTAGACGGTCCGCTCGCGAGTCTTCCCGGGCGCCCGGCGCGCCTCCAGGTACCCGAGGCGGGCGAGCCGCTTGGGCTCGGCGTAGTACTGGCTCTCGCCCGCCCAGTCGAGGATCCGCCCCCGGCGCGCCATGAGCCTCAGGTCGTGCGGCCCCGCCCCGCCGCGGCCCACCAGGCCCAGGATCTCGTAGGAGAACAGGCTCAGCTCGTCGCTCGCCATGGGCTTCGCTCCCTCGTCAGTAGCTATGAAACGTAGCTTAGCGCCGGGCGAGGAACACGAACCTGCCGACCGCGAAGAAGTAGTCGGGCCCCAGGCCGCGCAGGTCGGCGGCCCATGCGGCCGCCTCCTCCTCACCGACGCCCGCCCGGCCCGCGACGAAGCCGGCGATCAGCTCCAGGACGCCGGCGCTGTAGGTCTCGCGGTCGTAACCGACGTTCAGCAGCGGGATGACGGTGGCCGACTCCAGCGCGAAGCCGGCGTCCCGCAGCAGGCCGGGCAGCTGCCGAGGCAGGTCGCGGTGGGCCAGGTGCTCGTCCCAGGCGGCCATCACCCGCGCCATGCGGGCGTCGTCGGACGAGCGCCAGACGACCGAGTCCCAGTCCGTGTCGAGCACCAGCAGGCGCCCGCCCGGCACGAGCGCCCTGCGCGCCTCGGCCAGCGCCGCCGGCATGTCGGCGACGTACTCGTAGACCTGGGTGGCGACGGCGAGGTCGGCCGCGCCGTCCTCGACCGGGAGGGCGAGGGCGTCGCCCTCGCGCAGCTCGACCGGCGCGGCGCCGGGGTCGCGCTCGCGGCGGGCGGCGATCGCCAGCATGCTCGGGCTGGCGTCCACGCCGGTCACCCGCCCCTCCGGGCCGACGGCGCGGGCGATCTCGGCCGCCAGCAGCCCGGGGCCGCAGCCGATGTCCAGGGCCCGCTCGCCCGGCGCGGGCGCCAGCAGCGCCACCACCGCCCGGCGCTGCTCGACCACGTCGGCCGTGCCGTACACCCGCTCGACCGCCCGGGCGGCCTCATCGTCGAACTCGAGCATCCCGCCCACGGGCGCCTCCGTCAGGCCGTGGCGGCCTTCCGGCGCGCCGGTCGCCGCGGCACCTCGGCCCTCGGGGCCGGAGTCTGGAGCTCCCGCGCCCGCATCGCCGTGCCCACGATGCCCGCCTCGTTGCGGAGCGTCGCCGGCACCACCGGCGGGCGCACGTCGAGCAGCGGCACGAACCTCTCGGCGCGCTTGGACACCCCGCCACCCAGGATCACCAGGTCCGGCCAGATGAGCTCGTCGATGCGGTCGAGGTACTCGTTCAACAAGGGCACCCACTGCTTGTAGGAGAGGCCCCTGCGGTCGCGCGCGCCGGCCGAGGCGCGCCGCTCGGCGTCCTTGCCCCGGATCTCGATGTGGCCGAGCTCGAGGTTCGGCACCAGCGCGCCGTCGACGAACAGGGCCGAGCCGATGCCGGTGCCCAGCGTCAGCATCAGCACCACGCCCTTGACGCCCTTGCCGGCGCCGAAGCGCATCTCCGCCAGCCCCGCCCCGTCGGCGTCGTTCAGCACCGTGCACGGGCGCCCGACCGCCTCCGAGAAGGCCTCGACGGCGTTCACGCCGACCCAGCTCTTGTCGATGTTGGCCGCGGCCATCGCGACCCCGTCGACGATCGGGCTCGGCAGGCCGATGCCCACCGGCCCCTCGTCGGGGCCGAGCGCGGCGATCACGCCCGCGGTGGCCGCCACGACGGCCTCGGGGATCGCCGGCTGCGGCGTCGGCACCCGTATCCGCTCGCTCGTCAGGACGCCGCGTCGCGAGTCGACGGTCGCCCCCTTGATCCCGCTGCCGCCGATGTCGACCCCGATGAGTCCCCTCATGCCGCCTCGCTGTCGTAGGTGACCAAGGACAGGACGTCGTAGCCTCGCAGGCGCTCGCGCCCGGGGAGGAACGCGAGCTCCACCACGAAGGCGAGGCCGACCACCACGCCGCCCAGCCGCTCGACCATGCGGCAGAGCGCCAGCGCCGTGCCGCCGGTGGCCAGCACGTCGTCGTGCACGAGCACGGTCTGGCGCGGCCGGACGGCGTCGGTGTGGAGCTCGAGCACGTCGGTGCCGTACTCCAGCGAGTACGACTCCGCGATCGTCTCGGCCGGCAGCCGCCCCGGCTTGCGTGCCGTGGCCAGGCCGACGCCCAGCGCCTGGGCCAGCGCCCCGCCGAGGATCAGGCCGCGCGCCTCCGCCGCGAGCACCACGTCCGGCTGGCGCTCGCGCCCCCAGGCCGCCATCCGGTCGACGCACGCCGTGAGGCCGCCGGGGCTCTGGAAGAGCGGCATGAGGTCGTAGAACAGGATCCCCGGATGGGGGTGGTCGGGGATCTTGCGTATCGCTGCGTCGATGTCGAACGCGGCGGCGCTCACGCCCTCACGATCTGCCGCAGCTCGGAGATCAGCATGAGGTGGCGCATGTGCGCGGCCAGGGCCGCGAGGCTCTCGAGGGCCTCGAGCGCCTCCCGGCGGCGCTCCGGGTTGCGCGAGCGCAGCCCGACCGCCAGCAGCTGCTCCAGCAGCCCCGCCTCGCGCTGGGCGGCCCCCCGGAAGATGCGGAGGTGGCGCGGCTCCACGCCGTAGGACGACAGCTCGAGCGCCGTCTGGACGACCTCGCGGTCGGTCTCGTCGAAGCCATCGGCCAGGGCGCCGTCCACCAGCCCGTACTCCTCCAGCGCCCGCAGCAGGGTGACGTCGGCCCCGGTCGTCGCCAGGATCTCCTCGGCGGTGTAGCGGCGCGTCGGCGCCGGCTCGGCCAGCTGGGCGCGCTTGAGCTGCTTGGCCTGGTTGGCGACGCTGAACGCGCCGGTCGCGGACGACTCGAGCTCCTGGCGGATCACCCGCAGCGGCAGGAACTCGTCGCGCTGCAGCCGCAGGATCGTCCGCAGCCGCTCGACCTCCAGGGGCGAATAGAGGCGGTAGCCGCCCGCCGTCCGCTGGGGCTGGATGAGCTTCTGGTCCTCGAGGTAGCGGATCTTCGAGATCGAGATCGACGGGAAGTCCGCCTTCAGCAGGTCGCAGACCGCGCCGATGGTCAGCGTCCCGTCGGACCGCCCGGAGCCCCCGTTCGCGTCCTCGGCGGGCTCGTCGTCGGGGATCAGGCGCGGCTCGGTCATCCGGCCAGGTAGGTCAAACGGAACTTGCCGATCTGCAGCTCGTCGCCGTCCTCGAGCGCCTCGTCCGCCTCGATGCGGCGCCGGTTGACGTACGTGCCGTTCAGGCTGCCCAGGTCGCGCAGCCGGGTGCCGTCGCCGGTGCGCAGGACCACCGCGTGGTTGCGCGAGACCGTCACGTCGTCGAGGAAGACGTCCGAGGTCGGCTCGCGGCCGATGGTCACGGCGTCGCGGTCGAGCGAGAAGATCGCCCCGGGCGGGCCGCCCGCCCGGACGGCCAGCGTGGGGCCGTCGATCGCCGGGCCCTGCCAGGCGCCGGCCTCGACGATCTCGTCCGTGATCCCCAGCGGCCCGGTGATCTCGCCCGTGCCCTGGTTCTCGGCGATCAGCAGCGCGCCGCAGCGTCCGCAGTACTTGTGGGCATCGCTGTTGTGGAACCCGCATTCGGGGCAGTACATCCCGACTCCCCCCTCCCCTGTCGCCCGGATCAGCCGCCTTCGAGCCGGTCCATGTCGGGGAGCCGCCCCGCCAGGATCTTGCTCAGGGCATCCACGTCGACGACCGACAGCTCGCCCTCGTCGCGCCCGCGCAGGCGGCCGATCAGCTCGCTCTTCGCGAGCTCGATGCGGCCGTGCAGCAGCCGCCGCGCCTTCGAGATCTCGCGCTCCTCCTCGGTCAGCTGGCGGATCAGGTCCTTCAGCTCCGCGTCCGAGAGCGAGCTGAGGTCGGGCTGGGCGTCCATCGGTGCTCCTCGTGTGCGTACCTGCTCCGCAGCATAGCGGGCCGCGTCCAAACCCTCATGGGCGGGTCGAGGCCGCACGCCGCGCCGCGAGGGCGATCGCGGCCTCCCTCGAGTAGTTCAGGAGGGTCCCGATCGCCAGCGCCACGGAGATCCAGAACAACGCGTCCACCCAGGGCTCGTCCAGCAGGATCGCCCCGCCCGTGGCCACCATCGTCAGCGCCGACGAGACCTTGCCGGCCAGGTCGACCCGCATCTCGATCCCGCGCCGCATCAGCCAGGCGTAGGCGGCCACGGCGAACACCTCGCGGAACATGAGCAATGCGGGCCCGGCCGGGTTCAGGCGGTCGAGGAGGATGATCCCGACCAGCCCGATCACCACCAGCAGGCGGTCGGCGAGCGGGTCCGCGATGCGCCCGAAGCGCGTCTCGGCGCCCAGCCGGCGGGCGAGGAAGCCGTCGAGGAAGTCGGTCGCCCCCACGACGCCGAAGATGATCGCTGCCGGCACCGACGTCGGCCCCTCCGAGGCGATCAGGACGCCCAGCAGCACCGGCAGGGCCGCCAGGCGCGACAGCGTGAGGGCGTTCGGCAGCCACGCAAGACGGGATCGCTGCACCGCGCCATTCTGGGGCACGTGCCGCGACGACGCCCGCCCACCCGCCGACCGCGTACGGGCGCGTCGGCTGGGAGGGCGCCCGCGCGGGGCGCCAATCCACAGGAGCCCCACCTGCCCGGCACCCCCGGACGCCTCACCCCGGACGGGCCGGCGCCTGAGGGACACGGCCGGGCGGGGGTTGCGCCGCCGCCCTGCGGCGGTTCCACGCCAACCGTCGCGACTCGATGCCACAGATCTTGTTGCCAGCCGGCCAGGCGACGCGGTCTACTGCACCATCGCTTTGAGACAGTCCCGCCTCTGATTCGGGATCAACGACGCAAGGGAGTGCTGAGATGAAGACCGGACTGAGACGCCATCTGACGCCGGGCAACGCGATCGCGCTGGCCGCGCTCCTGGTGGCCCTCGGCGGCACCGCGGTGGCCGCCTTCCCCAATGGCTCCGTGACGACCGCGACGCTCGCAAACGGGTCGGTCACGACCGCGAAGATCCGCAACGGGGCGGTCACGAAGCCCAAGATCGCCAGCGGCGCCGTCAACGCGGACAGGATCGCCGTCGGTGCAGTCCAGGCCGCGAAGATCGCCAACTCCGCCGTCAAGAGCGGGAAGATCCAAAACGGCGCCGTCACCGGGGCCAAGGTCGCGGATGGGAGCCTCACCTCGTCCGACCTCGTGCCGGGACTGCTCGGGGGCCTCAGCGCTTCCAAGGTGAGCGTGGTGAGGGATTCGGTCAGTCTGGTTGCGGGCGCGCCTCCCCAGACCGGGACCGCGACCTGCCCCGCCGGCCAGCTGGCGATCTCCGGGGGCTACCTCGGCGCGCAGAGCATCCAGGTCCATTCGACCGGACCCAGCACGTCGAACCTGCAGGGCTGGTCGGTCACGGCCACGTCAGCGATCGGGCCGGTCTCCCTCATCACCGTGGCGGTGTGCGTGGCCTCGTAGCCGGTCCCGGGCGCTCAGCGCGTCACCAAGCGGGCTAGCGGGAGGCTGCCGGGTGCGGGTTGGTCCCGCACCCGGCGTCGCTCCGTCTCGGGAGCCGCGCCGAGCGTGAATCGGGGCGAGAGGATTTGAACCTCCGACCGCCCGGCCCCCAGCCGGGTGCGCTACCAGGCTGCGCCACGCCCCGAGGTCCCCTGGACCTTATCTCAGGTCGGTGAACCGGACCAGTTCGACCAGGTTCCCGACCGGGTCGCGGGTGAAGAGCCGGTCGCGGCCGATGATGCGGCTGCCGGCGTCGATGAGCGGCGCGCCGTCGGCCTCCAGCCGGGCCCGGGTGGCGTCCATGTCGGCCACCTGGAGGCAGAAGTGGTGCCGCCGCGACGTGTCCGGCGGCGCGTCGGCCGGGATGAAGTGCAGCTCGATGCCCTCGTCGCGGGTGGCGAACCAGATCCAGCCCTTGTCGGCCACCTCGGGCGGCACCGGCATCTCGGCGATGCCCAGGGTCCCGCCGTAGAAGGCGCGGATCGCGTCCTCGCGCCCGGGCGGGAAGGTGAACCCGATGTGCTGGAGCCGCACCCCCGACATGGCCTCGAGCCTAGCGGGGCCCGCGGGCCGGCGCGGCGCAATAGGATGCGCGGCCGATGCCGCCCCGCTCCGTCCTGCCGTCGCGCGCCGACAACTTCGCCCAGTGGTACCAGGAGGTCATCGCGAAGGCCGAGCTGGCCGAGAACGGGCCGGCGCGCGGCACCATGGTCATCCGCCCCTACGGCTACGGCCTCTGGGAGCGCATCCAGGCCGGCATGGACGCCCGCATCAAGGCCTGCGGGGCCGAGAACGTCTACCTGCCGCTCTTCATCCCCGAGTCGTACCTCCGCCGCGAGGCCGAGCACGTCGAGGGCTTCAGCCCCGAGCTGGCCGTGGTCACGGTGGCCGGCGGCAAGACGCTGGAGGAGCCGCTGATCGTGCGCCCGACCTCCGAGACGCTCTTCGGCGAGCTGATGGCGAAGTGGATCCAGTCGTACCGCGACCTGCCGCTGCTGCTCAACCAGTGGGCGAACGTCGTGCGCTGGGAGCTGCGCCCGCGCATCTTCCTGCGCACCACCGAGTTCCTCTGGCAGGAGGGCCACACGGCCCACGCGACCCGCGAGGACGCCGCCGCCTACGCCCGCCGGATCCTGCACGAGGCCTACGCCGACTTCATGGTCGGGGAGCTCGCGATGCCCGTCCAGCTCGGCGTCAAGACGGCCCGCGAGCGCTTCGCCGGCGCGATCAACACCATGACGCTCGAGGCCATGATGGGCGACGGCCGCGCCCTCCAGATGGGCACGAGCCACGAGCTGGGCCAGAACTTCGCTCGCGCCTTCTCGATCGACTACCTCGACGCCGGCGACGAGCTGCGGCACTGCTGGACCACCTCGTGGGGCTCGACCACCCGCATGATCGGCGGGATGATCATGTGCCACGGCGACGATCAGGGCCTGCGCGTGCCGCCGCGGCTCGCGCACATCCAGGCGGTCGTGCTGGTGGTGCGCGACGAGGACGGGGTCGCCGGCGAGGCGCGCCGCATCGCCGCCGAGCTGGAGGGGGCCGGCGTGCGCGCGCGGGTGGACGACAACACGGCCACCGGCTTCGGCCGGCGGGCGACCGACTGGGAGCTCAAGGGCGTCCCGGTGCGGGTCGAGATCGGGCCGCGCGACCTCGCCGAGGGCGTCGTCACGCTGGTCCGGCGCGACCGCCGCACGAAGGAGACCGTCCCCGCGGCCGGCATCACGGCCGCCGTGACCGGCCTGCTCGAGGAGATCCAGGCCGGCCTGCTGGCCGAGGCGACCGCCGACCGCGACGCGCGCACCGCCGACGTCGCCACCCTCGACCAGGCGATCGAGGCCGGCCGGGCCGGCTTCGCCCGCATCCCCTGGGACGCCCTCGGCGACGAGGGCGAGGCCGCGCTCGTCGAGCACGGGATCACGGTGCGCCTGCTGCAGCGGCCGGACGGCGGCGTGCCCGACGACCTCGAGGGCCCGCTCGTCGCGCTGGTCGCCCGCGCCTACTGAGCGGCGACGGCCGGCGCGCCGGCGCGCGGGTACCGCGCCTCGACGTACCGCTCGACCATGGCGATGAAGTCCGCCGCGAGTGTCGGCCCCTCCAGCGTGCGGACCTTCTCGCCGTCCACGTAGACCGGGGCGCGCGGCTGCTCGCCCGTGCCCGGCAGGCTGATGCCGATGTCGGCGGCGCGGCTCTCGCCGGGGCCGTTGACGATGCAGCCCATCACGGCGACCTTCAGCTCGGCCACGCCCGGCCGCTCGGTGCGCCACTCGGCCATGCGCGCGTCGAGGTGGCGCTCGATCGACTGGGCGAGCTCCTGGAAGACCGTGCTGGTGGTGCGCCCGCAGCCCGGGCAGGCCGTGACCTCGGGGCGGAAGGCGCGCAGGCCCAGGCTCTGCAGCAGCTCGCGGCAGACCCGCACCTCCAGGGTCCGGTCGCCGCCCGGCTCGGGCGTGAGGCTGGCGCGGATGGTGTCGCCCACGCCGTCCTGCAGCAGGATGCCGAGGGCGGCGGTGGTCGAGACGATGCCCTTGCTGCCCATGCCGGCCTCGGTGAGCCCCAGGTGCAGCGGGTGGGCGCAGCGCGCGGCCAGGTCGCGGTAGACCGCCACCATGTCCTGCAGGCGGCTGGTCTTGCACGACAGCACGATGCGGTCCGACGGCAGGCCGAGCTCCTCGGCCGCCTCCGCGGATGTGATCGCGCTCTGGACCATCGCCTCGCGCAGCACCGCGTCGGCGCTCCAGGGCTCGGCGCGGCGCCCGTTCTCGTCCATCAGCCGGTCGAGCAGCTCGGCGTCGAGCGAGCCCGCGTTGACGCCGATGCGGACCGGCTTCCCGTGGTCGATCGCCGCCTGGACCATCGTCGCGAAGTTCGCGTCGTGGCGCGGCCCGCGCCCGACGTTGCCCGGGTTGATGCGGAACTTGTCGAGGGCCTCGGCGCAGTCCGGGAACTCGCGCAGCAGCGTGTGGCCGTTGTAGTGGAAGTCGCCCACCAGCGGCGCCGCCACGCCGTGCTCATCGCGCAGGCGGTCGCGGATCTCGGCCACCCGCGCCGCCGCGGCGCGGTTGTTGACCGTGATGCGCACGATCTCCGAGCCGGCCTCGGCCAGCTCGGCCAC
>DATLLV010000222.1:0-7394 GCA_035537655.1 Miltoncostaeaceae bacterium | reverse complement strand
TGATCGGTCGAGCGGCCACGCGCCCTCCAGCACGGCCCTCGCCCGCGCCGGGCGAGGCTGAGGGGACTGTAATGGACCCGTCCCCGGCTCAGGCGATCGGCGCGGGACCTCCGACGGCCGCGTGCGTGACCGGGCACCGGTTCTGGGAGAGCAGCAGCTCCAGCACCTCGCGGCCGGCCCGTGCCAGGCGGCGGTGGCGCAGGTCCGCCGGGTGCAGGTCGAGGCGCACGACCGGCGCGCGCGCCAGGCCGCGGGCGGCCGCGCGCGTCGCCGCGGGCGACAGGGCGCGCCGCGCCGCGGTCGACGCGCCCACGCCGATGCTTGGCAGGGCGCGCCGCCCGCCCTCCCACGCCAGGGCCGCGCGCGCCGCCCACCAGCGAAGCCCGGCCTCGCGGCACGAGCGGCCGGCGCCGGCGGGGTGCGCGTAGCAGGGCGCGATGAACCCCGCCGGCGCCAGGCCGCGGGCCGCCAGCTCGCCGCGGCCCACGCGGATGACGGCAGCCACCTCGCCCGCGGCCCGGCCCGCCAGCTCGGCGCCCTCGCGCCCGTCGGCGCGCATGTGCGACCAGCCGTGGAGCACGATCTCGTCGCCATCGCCAGCCCGCTCGCGTGCCCAGCGCAGCGGCGGCCCGGCCCGCCACGACTCGCGGCCGCGGTAGCGCGGCACCAGCAGCAGGCTGACGGGCCCGGGCACGGCCTCGGCGACCAGCGCGCGCCACTCGCGGGCCTCGGCCAGGGTCGAGGGCGCGACGTCGTGGATCGAGACGACCAGCGCCCTCACGCGGCCGCCAGCTCGCGGTAGACGCGCCACTCCCCCTCGAAGGTCCGCGCCCAATCGAGGTCGTCCAGGTGCGGCCGCGGGCGCGGGGCAGCCAGGGCTCGCTCGACGCCCTCGGCGAGCGCGGCGCCGTCGCCGGGGGCCACCAGCACGGCGCCGCGCCCGGCCAGCAGCTCGGCGGTCCCGGCGGCGTCGGGCGCGACCACCCGGCAGCCGGCGGCGAGCGCCTCGAGCGGGCAGAGCCCGAAGGGCTCGGCCGGGTTCGGGTGGACGAAGCAGTCGGCCGTCGCCATCAGCGCCGCCAGGCGCCGGCGCGAGGGCTCGTGGCCCAGCAGCAGCAGCCGCTCCCCCACCCCGGCCCGCGGCGCCGCCCGGCGCAGCCCGGCCTCGGCGGCCCCGCTGCCCGCGATCGCGAGCACGGCCGGCCGCCGCAGGGCCGCAAGGGCAGGCACCAGCAGGTCGACGCGCTTCTCGCTCGACAGCCGGCCGGCGTACAGCAGCAGGGCCTGCCCGTCCGGCGCCAGGCGCGCGCGCAGGGCCGGGTCCGGCCGGGCCGCGCGGAAGACGGCGAGGTCGACGCCCAGCGGCGACAGGTGGACCGGCGTCGCGCCGATGTGGGGCGCGACCCGCTCGCGCGAGGCCCGCGAGGACACCAACACGGCCGACGGGGCCGCCAGCGCCCGCCGTTGCACCAGGCCGAGGACGGCCCCGGCCGCCTCGCGCAGCCCGGCCGGCAGCCCGGCCGCCCCGAGGGCGAGGTCGGAGTGGCAGTACATGGCCACGGCGACGCCGCGCGCGCGCGCCCAGCGTGCCACCGCCCGGGGGAACGCCAGCGGGTCGTGGAGCACGACCACGTCGGGACCGAGACGGTCGAGGGCCGCCAGGACGGGCCCCGGGCGCGGCGCCAGCCGGTAGCCCCAGCGCGCGCTGGGCGTGCGGCCGCGCACCCGCACGACCGCGCTCGCGCCGAGCAGATCCTCCCCGGCGGCCGGGCCGGTCAGCACCGCGGCGTGGGCGAGCCCGCGGGAGCCGGCCCACTGGGCCTTCGCCCGCAGGTAGGTGCGGATCCCGCCCGAGGTCGGCGAGAACCACTGGGTGACGTCGACGACCCTCACGCGGCCGTCCGGGCCGGCGAGGGGCCGGCCTGCGGCTCGCGCCGCACGAGGTCCGCGTAGCCGTCGAGGAGCCCGTCGAGCACGTCGGACCAGCCCGGCCGGCGCAGGGCGAGGGCCCGCGCCCGTCGTCCCATCGCGGCCCGCAGCGCCGCGTTGCCGGCGAGGCGGCCGATCGCGCCGGCGAGGGCGGGTACGTCGTCCGGCGGCACGACCAGCCCGGTCTCGCCGTCGACCACCTGCTCCGCGGCGCCTCCGGCCGCGAGGACGATCGCGGGCAGGCCCGACGCCGCCGCCTCCGTCACGACCTGGCCGAAGGTCTCCGTGGCCGAGGGCAGGCAGAAGGCGTCGGCCGAGGCGTAGGCCGCCGCCAGGTCGGCGCCGCGCAGCGGGCCGGTGAAGCGGTGGGGCGTGCCGGCCAGCGCGCGCTCCAGGTCGCGCCGCGCCGGCCCCTCGCCGACGAGCGCCAGACGCAGCTCCGGCCGCCCCGTCGACGCGCGCCGGAAGGCGTCCGCGAGCAGGAACACCCCCTTCTCGGGCGACAGCCGGCCCACGTAGAGCAGCACCGTGCCGCCGCGGCCCCCCAGCGTGGCCCGCACCGCGCGCGAGCGGCGCTCCGGGGCGAAGCGCTCGGCGTCCGTGCCGCGCCCGAAGACGGCGATGCGGGCGGGGTCGGTCCCGGCCGCCATCAGGCCCTCGGCGGTTGCCCGGGTGGGCACGTAGACGCGATCGGCCTGGGCGTAGAACCACCGTACGGCCCGGTCGGCGAGGGCCGCGGCGAAGCGGTCGCCGGTGAGGTCGAGCGCGTAGCTCGCGAACTCGGTGTGGTAGGTGGCGGCGAACGGCAGCCCCAGCGTGCGGGCCACGACCAGCGCCGCCAGGCCGGCGGGACCGGGCGTGGCCGCGTGCACCACCCGTGCGCCGGCGGCCTGGACGGCGTCCAGGACGTCCACCAGCGACGGCACCCCCAGGCGCCAGGCCGCGTCGCCGTAGGCCGGCACCGGCAGCCGGGCGATCGCGGGGAGGTCGACGTGGGCCGCCGTGCCCGACTCGCCCGCGCCGCAGGTCACGACGGTCATGCGCCGCTTCGGTCTGGCCGCCGCGTAGGCGGCGAGTCGCCGCATGGTCCCGGCGACGCCGTTGAGCTCGCCGAAGGTGTCGGTCACCATCACCGCGGGCACCGGGCCCGGCCCGGCAGGGCGGGGGCCGAAGAACTCGGTCTCCACCTCCTCGGCGAAGCGCACCTCGCCCGCCGAGTAGTAGGCCGCCAGCAGGTACGGCAGCGCCAGCATCCCGGCGCCCGCCAGGCACTCCGCGCGGCGCCCGAGGCTGCCGAGCCCCAGGCCGCGGCGCTGGAGCGCCCGCCGCACCAGCTCCTCGTGGAGCCAGCCGGTCGCCAGGCGCAGCCGCGCGTGGCTGCGCTCGCTGCCGTCGGCCGCGCGCCCCAGGCGGCGGTAGCGGCGCACCAGGCGGCGGTCGGCGCGGATCCGCGCCAGGACGTCGCCGCCCAGGCCGCCGTTCGCCGCCGGCGCCGGCCCCTGCGCCCCGGCCGGCGGCAGCGGGTGGTGCAGCAGGTCGCCCACGATGCCCCGCAGGCGCTCGGGGATCGCGACGGGGCCGCGCTCGAGGTAGGCCTTCGCCGCCAGCGACCCCACCGAGTGCGCCAGGGTCACGGAGCTGCCGTCGGCGCCCTCGGGCCGCACCCGCCCGGCGCGCAGATGGCCCAGCAGCTCCCCCGGGCCCGCGGCGGGCGGGGTCGCGGTCCAGGCAGAGGCGATGTCGTAGGAGCCGTGGTCGTCGCTGCCGCCGGTCAGCGCCGGCGGCCCGTCGCCGCGGGGCGGGATGCCGTGCTTCTCGGCGAGCCGCTCGAGCAGGTCGCGCCCGGCCGACCGGGCGATGCGCACGCCGACCTCGTTGCCCTCGCGTGGCCGGGCCCCGTTGCGCCCCTCCCACAGCCGGAAGAGCAGCAGGCAGCGCTCGACGTGGTCCGCCGACAGCTCGCCGCCCACGCGGTGCAGCGGGTGGGCGAGCGCGCACGGCAGGTCGTGCTCGTCGGCGTAGCCGAGCAGCTCGTAGAGGTTGCCGCGCAGCCGGTCCATGTCTGCCCAGCGGGCCTCGTCGACCCCCCAGACCAGCACGTGCACGGGCACCCGGTCCTCCGGGAACTCGGCCGTCGCCTCGACCCCGACGATCACGTCCGGGTGGTGGGCGATCTCGAGCCCCCCGCCGATCGTGTTGTGGTCGGTCAGCGTGACCAGGTCCATGCCGCGCCGCTTGGCCGCGGCGTAGGCGGCCGCGGGCTCCGTGAACGACTCGGGCATCACCGCCCGGTTCAGGAACCAGCTCCCGCTGTCCGTCGACGCGCGCGAGTGGAGGTGCAGGTCGATCCGGCACTCGCGGGCGGGCGCCGAGGGGATTGGGGGTCGCACGTGGCGGGCCTCCTGATTCGCCCGGGCGTCCACCGCATCCCGCGCGGTGAGCCCGAGGGGCTCAACCATCGGCCCCGAGGCTCGCAGCGGCAGGGGGCGTCCGGGTTACAGCGCGGTTGGCCCTCCGTGAACGCGGGGGTCAGCGCGGGCGGCCGGGTGCCCCGCCCCACCCCGCGGGCGGGCCGTAGGCTCCGTCGGTGCCCTCGCCCTCCGTGCTCGAGCGCTCGGTGGAGATCGAGGTCCCGGCGGCGGACCTCTACGCCTTCCACCTCGACCCGCGCAACGCGGCCCTGATCGCCCCCGCCGGGACGCGGGTGACGTCGGTCGAGGCGCCCGTCCCGCTGGCGGCGGGGGCGATGGTGACGATGAGGATGCGCCGCCGGCCGTGGCCGCTGTCACTGGCGTGGAGGGTGCGGGTGGAGACGGTCGAGCCGGGGCGGCGGATCGTGGACGTGGCCGAGCGGTCGCCGTTCGCCCTCTGGCGGCACGAGCACCTGTTCCGCGAGCTCGGGCCGGACCGCTCGCTGCTCACCGACCGGGTGACGTACCGGCTGCCCGGCGGCCGCGCCGGGCGCCTGGCCGAGCGGCTGCTCGTGCGGCGGCTGCTCGAGACGACCTTCGCCGAGCGCCAGCGCCGCACCCGCGAGGTGCTGGAGGGCCGCGCGGCCCGTCCGACCGCCGGGGCGTGACCGCGCCGCCGACGGTCGTCTGGTTCCGGCGCGACCTGCGGGTGGCCGACCACCCGGCCCTGCGCGCGGCGGCCGACGCCGGCCCGGTCGTCGCCCTGTTCGTGCTCGACCCGGCCCTGCTCGGGCGCCGCCACCACCGCGCGCCGCCGCGGCTGCGCTTCCTGCGCGCCGGCCTCGAGGCGCTCGACGAGGAGCTGCGCACGCGCGGCGGCGGCCTGGTGGTGCGCCACGGGCGGCCCGAGGAGGTCGTGCCGGCGGTCGCCGCCGAGGCCGGCGCCGGGTGCGTCCGCTACTCGCGGGACGTCTCCCCCTTTGCCCGCGACCGCGACGCGCGCGTGACGGCGGCCCTCGAGGCGGCGGGCGTCCGCACCGCGAGCAGCGCCCCCGACCTGGTTGCGGACATCGACGAGATGCCCGGCTCCTCGGGCGAGGGGTACCGCCTGTTCACGCCGTTCCACCGGACCTGGCGCGACCTGCCCCTGCCCGACCACGTGGCCGCGCCGCGGGCGGTCGAGGGGCCGCGGCTGCCCTCTGAGGGCCTGCGCCGGCTGCCCGACGGCGACCCGCCGATCCCCGCGGGCCCGGCCGCGGCGCGGCGGCGGCTGGTGGCCTTCGTCCGCGAGGCCGCCGACGGCTACGGCCGCCGGCGCGACCGCGTCGCCGAGGAGGCGACCTCGCGCCTGTCCGCCCACCTGCACCTGGGCATGTGCACGCCGGCCCAGATCGGCCGCGCGCTGGGCCTGCCGGGGCGCCTGTCGACGGGGCGCGAGGCGTTCTGGCGCCAGGTCTGCTGGCGCGACTTCTCCCACCACCACCTCGCGCGGAACCCGGAGGTCCTGCGCGAGGCGCTGCAGCCGGCCATGCGCAGGGTGCGCTGGGACGGCGGTGACGCCGACCTCGCGGCCTGGGCGGCGGGCGAGACCGGCTACCCGCTCGTCGACGCAGGCATGCGCCAGCTCGCCGAGGACGCCTGGATCCACAACCGCGCCCGCCTGGTCGTCGCCTCGTTCCTGGTGAAGGACCTGCTCGTCGACTGGCGCCGCGGCGAGACCGTGTTCATGCAGGGCCTGGTGGACGGCGACCCGGCCAACAACAACGGCGGCTGGCAGTGGACCGCGGGCACCGGGACCGACGCGGCGCCCTACTTCCGCGTCCTCAACCCGGTGCGCCAGGCCCGCCGGTTCGACCCGGACGGCGCCTACGTGCGCCGTTACCTCCCCGAGCTGCGCGACGTGCCGGACGCGCGCATCTTCGAGCCCTGGACGATGACGGCCGAGGAGCAGCGCGCGGCCCGCTGCCGCATCGGGAGCGACTACCCGGCGCCGCGCGTGGACCACGCCGAGCGCCGCGAGGCCGCCCTCGAGCGCTACCGGGAGGCGCGCGGGAAGGGCTGAGAGGCGGTTACCCGCTCCGGCAGGCCGAAGGCCTCGAAGAGGCCGACGTCGCGGAAGGCGAGCACCGACGCGACCCGGTCGCCGCGCAGCGCGAGCACGTCGAGGGCGATCGGCCGGAAGGCCGCCCCGTCGCGCGCGTACGTGCCGAGCGCGATCTGCCCGTTGGCGCGGGTGAGGACGTAGCGCAGCCGGCCGGGGCCCCCCGTCGGCATGAGCCAGGAACCCGCCACCGCCTCCCGGCCGCGGCACCAGTCCGGGTACGGCGGCATCGCGAACTCGGCGTCCTCGGTCAGCAGCGCGATGATGGCGTCGACGTCGGCGCGCTCGAAGGCGTCGATGAAGCGCTCCACCAGCGCGCGAACGCGCTCGTCGCCCAGCGCCCGCAGCGTCTCCTGCTGGCTGCGCGCCGGCAGGCGCTCCTCGAGTGCGCGCCGGGCGCGCTGCAGGGCGCTGTTCACCGACGCGGGCGTCGCGTCGAGGGCATCGGCCGTCTCCCGGGCCGAGAAGCCCAGCACCTCGCGCAGGATCAGCACGGCGCGGCCCCGCGGCGGCAGGTGCTGCAGGGCCGCGATGAACGCGAGCTCGACCGACTCGCGCCGCTCGTAGCGGGCCTCCGGCGACGCGGGGCCCTCGACCACGCCGATCCGCTCGTCGGGGTAGGGCTCGACCCAGACCGCCGCGGGCAGAGGCTCGCCCGGCGCCGCCGCGGGGTCCGTCGCCGGCCCGTGGTCCATCGGCAGCGTCCGCCGCCGCCGCGCGCAGGCGTCGATGCACACGTTTGTGGCGATCGCGTAGAGCCAGGCCCGCGGGCGCTCGGCCGCCAGGCGGCCCAGGCCGCGCCAGGCCCGCAGCAGCGTGTCCTGCAGCGCGTCCTCGGCGTCGTGGGGCGAGCCGAGCATGCGGTAGCAGTGGGCGTGCAGCTCGGCCCGGTGCGGCTCGACCAGCTGGGCGAACGCGCCCTCGTCGCCCGCGCGCGCCGCCTCGAGCAGCGC
>DATLLV010000221.1:0-5864 GCA_035537655.1 Miltoncostaeaceae bacterium | reverse complement strand
GTCGAGCTGCTGTCCTACCGCCACGAGTACGACATCCGCAGCGCGGTCCTGTCGCGCACGCTGCGCTTCCGCGACCGGGCGGGTCGCACGACCACGCTGCGCAGCAGGCGCTTCGTCAGCATGGCCCACGGTCACCAGGCCGCGATCGAGTGGGCGCTCACGCCGGAGGACTGGTCGGGCCGGGCCGAGGTCATCTCGGCCCTGGACGGCCGGGTCACGAACCGTGGCGTGGCGCGCTACCGGGAGCTCGAGGGCCGGCACCTAGAGCCCGTCTTCCCGCGGACGTTCGGGCCCGAGGTCATCGCCCTGATGGCGCGCACGCGCCAGTCGCGGATCCACGTGGCGCAGGCGGCCCGCACGCGCGTCTTCTCCGGCGATCAGCCGGTCCACGCGCATCACAGGCTCCATCAGATGGAGGACTACGTCCAGACGGTCCTCGCCTTCGACGTGACGCAGGGCGCACCGGTGCGCATCGAGAAGATGGTCGCGCTCTACACCTCGCACGACCGCGCGATCAGCGAGCCGCTCGGCAACGCCGGAAAGTCCGTCGGCGACTACCCGTCGTTCGGCCGGGCGCTGGCCGAGCACCGCTCGGCGTGGGACGAGCTCTGGGAGGCGTGCGACCTGGTCCTGCCCGGGAACGCGCGCGTGCAGCTGCTGCTGCGCCTTCACATCGCCCACGTGCTGCAGGTCTGCTCGCGCCACACGGCCGACAAGGACGCCGGCGTCCTCGCGCGCGGCCTCAACGGCGAGGCGTACCGGGGCCACGTGTTCTGGGACGAGCTGTACGTGTTCCCGTTCCTCAACTTCCGCCTGCCGCGGATCAGCCGGCACCTGCTCCAGTACCGGGCGCGCCGGCTGGGAGAGGCCCGCCGAGCGGCGCGGGCGGCCGGCTACCGCGGCGCGATGTACCCGTGGCAGAGCGGCAGCGACGGCCAGGAGGAGACCCAGGTCGTGCACCTCAACCCGCTCTCCGGACGCTGGGAGCGAGACCTCAGCCACAACCAGCGCCACGTGAACGCGGCGATCTTCTACAACGTCTGGCAGTACTATCGGGCGACCGGCGACGTCGAGTTCATACTCGACCACGGGGCGGAGATGATGCTCGAGATCGCCCGTTTCTGGTCCTCGCTCGCGCACTACGACCCCGAGCGCGACCGCTACGAGATCCACGGGGTGATGGGACCGGACGAGTTCCACGAGAGGTACCCGGGGGCGGCGGCGGGCGGGCTGCGCAACAACGCCTACACGAACGTCATGGTCGCCTGGATCTGCGCCACGGCCCCGGCGGTGCTCGACCTCCTCCCGGCGCGCCGCGCCAAGGCACTGCGGAGCAGGATCGACCTCACCGACGACGAGGTCGCCACATGGGCGGAGATGAGCCGCAAGATGCTCGTGCCGTTCCACGGCGACGGCATCATCAGCCAGTTCGAGGGGTACGAGCAGCTCGCGGAGCTCGACTGGGACGCGTACCGCGAGCGGTACGACGGCAGGATCCAGCGACTGGACCGGATCCTGCGGGCCGAGGGGGACGACCCGGACCGCTACAAGGTGGCCAAGCAGGCCGACACGGTCATGCTCTTCTTCCTGTTCTCCGAGCAGGAGCTCAGTGAGCTGTTCGAGCGGCTCGGCTACGAGCTCGACCCGGACGGCGTACGCCGGAACATCGAGTACTACGACGCCCGCACCACCCACGGCTCGACGCTCAGCTTCGTCACCCACGCCGCGGTGCTCGCCCCGATCGACCCCGAGAGCTCGTGGGAGCGCTTCCTCGTGGCGCTCGAGAGCGACATCGGCGACCTCCAGGGCGGGACCACCAAGGAGGGCATCCACATGGGGGTGATGTCCGGCACGCTCGACCTGGTGCAGCGCGGGTACCTCGGCACCGCGATGCGCGGGGACGTCCTGTACTTCGCACCGCGGTTGATCGATCGCCTCGAGGGCCTCTCGTTCGCGATGCAGGTCCGCGGCACGCCGATCCACCTAAGCCTCGCCGACGGCCGGCTGACCGTGGCGGTCCGCGCCGAGGGCGCGTCCGACCCGATCAAGGTCGGCGTCGGCGACGACGTTCGCGAGCTGTTTCCCGGCGACCGCTTCTCGTTCGCGCTGGCCGGGGCGCCGGCGCCCGGGTGACGGCGAACGTGCCGGACGGCTTCGGCGGCGCGGTCTTCGACGTCGACGGCGTGCTCGTCGACTCGCCGCACCAGCGCGCGTGGCGCGAGGCGCTTCGGGAGCTCATGGAGGGCGAGTGGAGCGGTATCCGGGACGAGACCACCTGGTCGCCCGAGGCGTTCACCCCGCAGGTCTACCAACAGGTGATGTCGGGCAAGCCGCGGCTCAGCGGGGCGCGCGCGGCGCTGGACCACTTCGGGGTGCCGGACGCGGAGCGGCGGACGATCGCCTACGCCGATCGCAAGCAGACGATGGTGACCGAGCTGATCGAGGCGGGGGAGTTCGAGGCCTACCCCGACGCGCTGCGCCTGGTGCTCGCGACGCGGGCGGCGGGCATCCGCATCGCGGCGGCCTCGTCCTCGAAGAACGCCGGGCTGTTCCTTCGGAGGATCCGCCTCGACACGTTCGCCCGGGAGCAGGGGCTCGGCGAGGGCCTCGTGGCGCCCGGGCAGACGCTGCTCGACGTCTTCGACGCCGACGTCTCGGGCCGCGACTTCGCCCACGGCAAGCCGCACCCCGAGATCTTCCTGACCGCCGCCGGCGAGCTCGGCGTCCCGCCGGAGCGCTGCTTCGTCGTCGAGGACGCCGTCTCGGGCATCGAGGCCGCCAAGGCCGGCGGCATGGCCGCGCTGGGCGTCGCCCGTGCCGACGACGCGGCGGCGCTGGCCGGCGCGGGCGCCGACCTGGTCGTCGAGTCGCTCGACGAGGTCGATGTCGCGCGGCTCGGCGAGGGGCGACTGGTCACGACGGACGACTGACCGTCGCCCTCGCGCCTCAGCCCGTGAGCGGCGCGGTGACCAGGATCGGGCCCTCGGGCGCCGTGCGGCTGGTGCGCGGCTGGGCCGTCACCGCGAGCGCGTCCGCGCCCGCCAGGTTGTCCGCGACCCGCACGGCCTGCGCCGGGCCGGTGGGCTGGAAGAGGCCGGCCGACTCGGGCATGCCGCCGCGCAGCACCCAGAGCTGGTAGGCGTCGCCCTCCTTCAGGGGCGGCAGCCCGTTCAGGCGCATGACGGCCGTGTCCTCGCCGGGCACGTATACGACCCGGCCGGAGATGCTGGGCGCGTCCGCGCTGCCGGTGACCGACAGCGCGGCGACGTCCTCGCGGCCGCCCTCGTCACTGGTCTGCAGCACGATGTTCCAGCCCAGCAGGATCGCGGCGATCACCGCCACGACGGCCACGGCGGGCCACGGCCGGATCGAGCCGGCCGCGCCGCGCAGGCGGGAGCCGACGCTCCGGCGCCGCCGCGCGGGCGGGCCGCCCTCGGCCGCCTCGGCCGCCCGGCGCTCGGCCGCTTCGGCGCGCACGCGCGCCATGATCGACTCGCGCAGCGCCGGCGGCGGATCGACCGGCGGGACGGCGAGGGCCAGCACGCCCGACGCGGCGCTCAGGCCCGCGAGCTCCTCGAGGCAGACCGCGCACTCGGCCACGTGGGCCTCGACCCGCTCGACCTCGGCGGGCTCGGCCGCGCCCAGGGCGACGGGCGCCAGCAGCTCGCGGATGGCGTCGTGCTCGCGCGTCATGCCGTCGCCACCCCGGTCTCGCCCAGGCCGCGGCGCAGCCGGTCGAGCCCCAGCCGCATGCGGCTCTTCACCGTCCCGAGCGGCAGCTCGAGCATCTCGGCGATCTCGTGGTGCGTGAAGCCACCGTAGTAGGCGAGCTTGAGGACCTCGAACTGCTCGCCCGGCAGGGCGCTGAGCTCCTCGCGCACGCTGCCCGCGAGCGCCCGGCCGATGCCCTGGCTGGCCGCGTCGGGCTCGTCGGGACGGCGCAGCTCGACCTGCTCGAGGGCCTCCTGGCGCCGCGTCATCGCGGCGAGCGTGCGCAGGCGGTCGACCCCGCGGTTGTGCAGGATCGACAGCAGCCAGTTCCGCACGCTGCCCCGGGTCGAGGAGTAGGACGCGGCGCCGCGCCAGACCGCCAGGAAGGCGTCCTGCACCAGGTCCTCGGCCGACGGGCGGTCCCCAAGGAGGCGGAATGCCAGCGAGAACGCCACCCGCGAGTGCCGCTCGTAGAGGACCTCGAACGCGTCCGCGTCGCCGCGGTCGACAAGCGTGAGCAGGTCCTCATCGGCCAGGCGCGTGAGCTCCGGGGGCAGGCGGTCGGCCATTCAGATCACTGTACGGCCCGCCCCGGCGGGTGGATCACCCGGCCCCGCGCCGTCAGGCGCTCAGAGGGACCACTCCCGCGCCGCGATGGCCGCGGCGACCTCCTGCTCGCTGACCGGTCTGCGGTACCGGCGGGCCGCGCCGACGGGCGCGACGCCCAGGTGCCGGTCGATCATCGGGGCCGGCAGGCCCTCCTCGGCCAGCTCCGCCGCGTTCGCGTAGCGCAGCGCCAGCGGGTGGACTCGCTTGGAGATGCCGGCCCGGCGCGCCAGGCGCGGCAGCAGCTCGCGGACGTAGGCGGCCTTCAGCGGCTCGCCGGCCAGCGTGCAGAAGAGGGGCGCGGCGGGGTCGATCCCGCGCTGGATGCGGCGGGCGATCCACGCCGTCACCAGGCGGCGCGTCGTGGCGTCGATGCCCGTGGTGCGGCGGCTGCCCCCCTTGCGCGCCGGCACCCGGATCGTGCCGGCCTCGACGTCGAGGTCGGGCACCGTCAGCGCCAGCGCCTCCCCCGGGCGCAACCCCGAGCGGTACATCACCGCGACGAGGGCTCGGTTGCGGACCCCCGTGGGGGCGCGAGCGGACGCCGCTTGGATCAGCGCGCGGGCCTCCTCAGGTGTCAGCAGCTCGTCGTGCATGGTGCCCCCGGGACCGTCGGCGCGAGGGAGCGGCGACGGGAGTGGAGTTCGTTCCTGATCCTCTCCCAACTGGGACCTTCCGATCTCTGTGGCGCCTGGGGTGGGGACGCCGTGGATGTAGAAGCTTTTAGTAGTTATGCAAGCTATCTAGAGGACATTCAGATGCTTTGTCAACCGCCGGTACCTGGCCGAAAGTCGACCCCGGGTCCGCCGTCCGGATAGCCTTTGGCGGTCTCGGGTGGGTGGTCGCCCGCGAGGGCGCTCGAGGGAAGCCGGTGCGAGTCCGGCGCGGTCCCGCCACTGTCACCGGGAGCGGCGCGGCTGGGCGAGAAGCCGGCCACTGGGGCGACCCGGGAAGGCGCGGCGCCGCTGGGAACGGAAGCCAGGAGACCTGCCTCCGCCCGAGCACCGACACGCTTTCGAGGAACGGAGCAGTTGGTGCGACGACGGGCCCCCGGCCTCCTGGCCCCCATCGCGGCCCTCCTGGCGGTCCTGGCGCTCGCGGCCGGCTGCGAGCACCGGGCCCAGGACGAGCCCGCCGCCGGCCAGGCCGCGGCGACGATCACCGCGACCGCCGGGTACGGCGCCGTCCCGCTGCTCGACGTGCGCGTCGCGCCCGACCAGTCGGTGATGCGCGCCCTGCGGGGCGCCACCCAGGTCGACACGGCCTACGGGGGCGGCTTCGTGGCGGGGATGCTCGGCCGCGAGAGCGACCGCGGCGCGCAGCGCGACTGGTTCTACTGGGTCGACGGCGTCTCGGCGTCGGTCGGCGCCGAGGAGGTCGAGCTGGAGGACGGCGACGCGATCTGGTGGGACTACCGCGCCTGGGGCGCCCTGATCGACGTCCCGGCCGTCGTGGGCCAGTGGCCGGCGCCCTTCGCGGCCGGCGGCGAGCGCCACCGCGTCAGGGCGGACCCGCCCCTCGCCTCCGCGCTGGCGGCCGAGGGCGCC
>DATLLV010000220.1:0-3915 GCA_035537655.1 Miltoncostaeaceae bacterium | reverse complement strand
CGGGTCGCGCCCGCGGAGAAGAGCGCGATGTCGATGCCGTCGAACGACCCCTCGGTGAGCCGGCGCACGGTGCGCGGCCGGCCGAGGTAGTCGAGCTCGACGCCCTCGCTGCGCGCCGAGGCCAGCGGCCGCAGCTCGGTGACCGGGAAGCCGCGCTCCTCCAGCACCCGCAGCATGGTGCCGCCGACGGCGCCGGTGGCGCCGACCACGGCGACGTTAAACATCGGCGCGGAGCATGGCCTCCGCCTCGCGGCGCGCGGCCTCGCTGGCCAGGTCGAAGGCGTCGTGCAGGGCCCGGACCGCGCGCTCGACCTCGCGGCGGTCGATGACGACCGTGATGCGGATCGTGCTCGTGTCGATCATCTGGAGGTTGATCCCCTCTTCGCCGAGCACGCGGAACATCTTCGCGGCGACGCCGGGCTCGGACTTCATGCCCGCGCCGACCAGGGTGACCTTGCCGATCTGGTCGTCGCTCGACAGCTCGCGGAAGCCGAGCTCCGGGCGCATCGCCTCGACGGTGCCGAGCGCCACCGGCAGCTCGTCGAGCGGCACGGTGAAGGAGACGTCCGCGCCGCCGACGTTGCTGACGTTCTGGATGATCGTGTCGACGTTGAGGTTGCGGTCGGCCAGCGCCGTGAAGATGCGCGCCGCGACGCCGGGGCGGTTCTCGAGCCCGGTGATCGTGATCTTGGCCTCGTCGCTCTTGTGCGAGACCCCAGAGATGATCGCCTTCTCCATGCCGGGCGTCTCCTTCGTTATCCAGGTGCCCTCCTCCGGCTGGAACGAGGAGCGCACGTGCAGCGGGACGTCGTGGCGGCGGGCGAACTCCACCGACCGCAGGGCGAGCACGCGGGACCCGGTGGCGGCCATCTCGAGCATCTCCTCGTGGCTCACCAGCGAGAGCTTGCGCGCGCCCGGCTCGATGCGCGGATCGGCGGTGAACACGCCGGTCACGTCAGTGTAGATCTCGCAGACGTACGCGCCGAGCGTGGTCGCGAGGGCCACGGCCGTGGTGTCCGAGCCGCCCCGCCCCAGGGTGGTCACGTTGCGGTCCGTCGAGACCCCCTGGAAGCCCGCCACGAGCACGATGTGGCCGCCGCCCAGCGCCTCGCGCAGGCGGTCGGCGCGGATCTCGACGATCTTCGCGTTCGTGTGCGCGGCGTCGGTCACGATGCCGGCCTGCGAGCCGGTGAACGAGCGGGCGTCGTGGCCCAGGTCGTGCAGCGCCATGGCCATCAGGGCGCAGGAGATGCGCTCGCCGGTGGACAGCAGCATGTCCATCTCGCGCGGGTCGGGGCGGTCGGAGATCTCGCGCGCGAGCGCGACCAGCCCGTCCGTGGTCTTGCCGCGCGCGGAGACGACCGCGAGGACGTCGTCGCCCTCCCCGCGGGCGCCGGCGATGCGCCGCGCCACATTCTTGATCTTCTCCGCGTCGGCGACCGAGCTGCCGCCGAACTTCATCACCCGCAGGGCGATGGCCGTCCTCCCCGCTCCGCCCGGACCAGCGTGGGATGGTATCTCGCCCGCCCCGCCACTACAGCCAGCCGCGCCGTCTGAACCAGAGCAGCAGCGCGGCGACGGTGAGGACCTGCAGCCCGATCCCCAGGACGAAGAACGCGACCGGGCCGCCGACGCCGTCGACCAGCCACCCGAAGTTCTGGCCGAAGAAGCCCGTGATGAAGGACATCGGCAGGAAGATCCCGGCGATCACCGTGAGCTGCTTGGTCACGGCGTTGAGGCGCGTCGAGACCGACGAGAGGTAGAGGTCGTTGGCGCCCTGCAGCAGGTCGCGGTAGCCGTCGAGCAGCTCGCCGACGCGGATCATGTGGTCCTCGACGCTGCGGAAGAAGCGGCGGGCGTTCTCGTCCACGCCCGGCAGCGCGACCTCGCCGCCGGCGATTTGCGCGAGGACGTCGCGCTGGGGCATGACGACCTTGCGGAAGCGGAGCAGCCGCCGGCGCACCCCGTAGATCTCCGCCTGGAGCCCGTGCCGGGGCGGGTCGGTCAGCGCGCCGGCCTCGATGGCGTCGATCTCGTCCTCGACCTCGTCCATCGCCGGCAGGAAGCTGTCGGTGAGCGCGTCCAGCAGCCTGTAGAGGAGCGCCGGGCCGGGGCCCAGGGGGTCCAGCCGCCGGACGTGGTGGGCCACGACGCGGTCGATCGCCTCGCTCGCGTCCTGGTGCAGCGAGACCACGAACCGCTCCGCGTAGATGACGTGGACCTCCACCAGGCGATCGCTGTCGGGGCTGGGCGCCGCCCCGAACGCCACCAGGTAGGTCATGTCGTCGTACTCCTCGATCTTCGGCCGGCGGCCGGTCGTCGTCGCGTCATCCAGGGCGACCGGGTGCAGGCGGATCACGTCCCGGAGCATCGCCACGTCGGCGGCGTCGACGCCGTGCAGGTCGAGCCAGAACGGCTCGCCCGAGGCGATCCGGCGCGCGATCGCGTCGTCGGAGGCGTCCGCGTCGCCGGTGATGCGCCGGGTCACAAGGGGCGGCGCCCCAGCAGCGCCCGGCCCAGGGTGAGCTCGTCGGCGTGCTCGAGGTCGGCGCCGACCGGCAGGCCGCTGGCCAGGCGCGTGACCCGCACCCGCCCCCGCACGAGGTCGGCAAGGTGGAGGGCCGTGGCCTCGCCGGACATCGTCGGGTTGGTGGCGATCACGAGCTCGGTGACGCCGTCCGCGTCGATGCGCGCGACCAGCTCCTCGATGCGCAGGTCCTCGGGGTCCACGCCGTCGATCGGCGACAGCGCCCCGCCCAGCACGTGGTAGCGGCCGCGGTACTCGTGGGTACGCTCGATCGGGAGGATCGCCGACGGCTCCTCGACCGCGCAGAGCAGCGAGGGGTCGCGGCGCGGGTCGGCGCAGATCGGGCACAGCTCGGCCTCGGCGAAGCTGAAGCAGACCGCGCACGGGCGCAGGCGCTCGCTCATCTCGGCGATCGCCTCCGAGAGCGCGCGGGCGCGCTCGGGCGGCGCCTTCATCAGGTGGAAGGCCAGGCGCTGGGCGCTGCGCGGGCCGATGCCGGGCAGCCGCGACAGCTCGACCACCAGACGCTCGATGGACGGGGTGAGCAGCGGGTCCTCCGGGGCTAGAGGCCCGGGATCCCCAGGCCGGAGAGGCCGCCGGCGACCGAGCCGAGGCGGTCCTGGGCGAGCTGCTGCGCGGCCCGCATCGCCTCGTTGACGGCTGCGACGATCACGTCCTGCAGCAGCTCGAGGTCGTCGGGGTCGACCGCCTTGGGGTCGATGACGATCTCGAGCAGCTCGAGGCCGCCGCTGACCCGGGCCGTGACCGCGCCGCCGCCGGCCTGCGCCGTCACCGACTCCTGCTGGAGCTCGGCCTGCACGCGGGCCATGTCCTCCTGCATCTTCTGCATCTGACGCATCATCTTCTGGGGGTTCATCCCGCCCTGCGCCACGGTCATCCTCCTCGGTCGGCGCGCTCGCCCTCCTCGACGGCGCTGAACATGGACTTGAACTCGGCCAGCAGGGCGTCGTCGTCGAGCGGCTCCTCGCCCTGGGGCTCCTCGGGGCCCGCGGCGCCGGCCGCGAACTCCAGAGCCAGCGGCCGCCCGGCGACCGTCTCGACGGCGATCCGCACCCGCTCGCGGTGCTCGGGGCGGCCCAGCATGTCGGCGCGCAGCGGGCTGGTCACCGCCACCACCAGGCGCCGCTCGTCGATCTCCGCAGGGCGCGAGCCGTCGAGCAGCCCGCGGGTGGGCGGCGCGTCGCGCTCGAGGGCGTCGAGCACCTGCGACCAGACCCGGCCGGCGTGGTCGAGGTCGGCGGGCATCGGCTCGTGGGCCGGCGGCGCCACGGGCTCCGGCTCGGGCGGGGGCGGCGGCTCCGGCTGGGCGGCCTCGAGGGGCGCGACGACCTCCGGCTGGGCGGACGCACCGCGCACCGCCCCGCCGC
>DATLLV010000219.1:0-18890 GCA_035537655.1 Miltoncostaeaceae bacterium | reverse complement strand
CAGCCGCGAGGTCAGCGTCGGCGTCAACACGACGAAGCAGTGGTCGCTCGAGTTCACGAGCTCGCAGCACGCGATGCTGAGCGACGGGCGGATCGTCAGCGTCAAGGTCGAGGGGCCGTTCTTCGAGCGGAGCGGCGCGCCAGAGCCCGCCCGTACGACGGACGCGTAGCGGCGCCGCTCCGCGCGAGGGTCCGTCCGAGGGGCGGAGCCTCCCGCGCAGCTCGCAGGAGAGATCGCCCCGCCGACCGTTCCTAGCGTCTTTCGCGAAGCGAAAGCGCGAGCGTCCTCAGACGCAGTCCTTCAACCCCTGCGCCTCGGGGAGTCCCTCCAACTTCTTCAGGGTGTTGTTCTCGATCTGGCGGATCCGCTCGCGCGTGACGCCGAACGTCCGCCCGACCTCCTCGAGCGTGCGCGGCTGCTCGCCCAGCAGCCCGAAGCGCAGCTCGATGACCCTGCGCTCGCGGTCGGGGAGGGCGTCGAGCGCGCGCAGGATGTCCGTGCGGCGCAGGTTCACCGACGCCTCGTCGAACGGCGACGCCGCCTGCTCGTCCTCGACGAAGTCGCCGAGCTCGGACTCCTCCTCCTCGCCGATCGGCTTCTCGAGGCTGACCGGGAGCTGCGCCATGCGGAGGATGTCGCGCACCTCCTCGGGGCTCATGCGCAGCTCCTCGGCGATCTCCTCGGCGCGCGGCTCGCGCCCCAGGCGCTGCACGAGCTGGCGCTCGAGGTGCACGACCTTGTTCAGCTTCTCGACCATGTGCACCGGGATGCGGATCGTGCGGGCCTTGTCGGCGATCGCCCGCGTCACGGCCTGGCGGATCCACCAGGTGGCGTAGGTCGAGAACTTGAAGCCCTTGCGGTAGTCGAACTTCTCGACCGCCCGGATGAGGCCGAGGCTGCCCTCCTGGATCAGGTCGAGGAACGAGAGCCCCCGCCCCAGGTAGCCCTTGGCGATGCTGACCACCAGCCGCAGGTTGGCCTCGACCATCTGGGCCTTGGCGGTGATGTCGCCGCGCTCGATGCGGCGCGCCAGGGCGACCTCCTGCTCGGCCGTCAGCAGCGGCACCCGGCCGATCTCGCGCAGGTAGAGGCGCAGCGAGTCGAGGCTGGGCTCGACCGAGAGGTCGAGCTCGGGCGGCCGCTCGGTCGGCTGGGCGGCGCGGCGGGCGATGACCTCGCCGTCGGCGTCCAGCACCTCGATGCCGACCTCGAGCAGGTGCGAATAGAAGTCCTCGATCTGCTCCTTGGTGACCTCCGCCTCCTCCAGCACCCCGACGATCTCGTCGTAGGTGAGGAAGCCCTTCTCCCGCCCGTCAGTGACGAGCAGCCGCATCTCCTCGACGTCCGGCAGGGCGATCTCCACTGCGCTGCGGCCGGACGGATGCGTCGTCATGAACGCCTTCCTTCCTGGAGCGGGGGCGGGCGGAGCGTCGCGTGGGATCATACCGGGACGACGGACGGGCCCGAAGCCGGGAGCCTCCGTCATGATCCCCTGCGACGCGCACGCTCAACCGACGAAGCGAGTTCCGATGAGCACCACCCGGCGCTCCCTCCCCGCGGACCTGCAGGAGTCGCGGCCGGCCTCCGCCATCAGCCTCTCCCGGGCCGGCGTGACGCGGTCCGCGAAGGCGATCCGAATCCGCCACAACGGCGACGAGCGGCTCTTCCACGCGGAGCTGGCCTGCTTCAGCGACCTCAACCCGGAGCAGAAGGGCGTCCACATGTCGCGCTTCGAGGAGGAGGTCAACGAGGCGATCGACGACGTCGTGATCGGCGAGGCGCTGGTCATCGAGGCGCTGGCCGAGCGCATCGCCACCACGGTGGTCGCCAGCCAGCGCGCCCTGCGCAGCGAGGTCACCATCCGGGCGAGCTACCCGGTCGAGAAGCGGACGCCGGTCACCGACATCCCCACCCAGGAGATGTACGGCCTGATCGGCATCGCGGCGGCGAACACCGCGACCAGTCGCCGCGTCGTCGGCGTCACGGCCCAGGGCATGAACGCCTGCCCGTGCGCGCAGGGGCTCATCCAGGCCCAGGCCTCGCAGGCCCTGCGCGAGGACGGGTTCACCGAGGACGAGATCGCCCGCATCGTCGACCTCGTCCCGATCGCGACCCACAACCAGCGCGCCCGCGGGACCCTCTACCTCGGCGCCCCCGCCGAGCTCGCCGTCGACGCCGACGTGCTGATCGAGATCGTCGAGGAGGGCATGTCCTCGGAGATCTACGAGCTGCTCAAGCGCCCCGACGAGCAGTACGTGGTGGCGCGCGCCCACCAGCGCCCGCGCTTCGTGGAGGACTCGGTGCGCGAGATGGTGCGCGGCGTGTTCGACCGCTTCCCGGCCCTCCCGGACGACGCCTTCGTCCACGCCCACCAGGTCAACTTCGAGACCATCCACACCCACGACGTCGAGGCCGAGCGCTCGGGGACGATCGAGGAGATCCGGCGCGAGCTCGAGCGCGGCGATCACGTGGCGCACCACACCTCGCTGCGCGAGTGGCTGGACGGACGGGTGCCGCGGGGGTGACCGAGGTCGCCGTGACGGCGGTGGGCGCCGACCGCCCCGGGATCGTCGCGGCGCTCTCGGGGGCCCTGCTCGGGATCGGCGGGAACCTGGAGGACGTGCGCGCCGCGCTGCTGCGCGGCTCGTTCGCCACCGTCCTCGCGGTCGCCCTGCCCGAGGGCGTCGGCCCCGAGCAGGTCGAGGCCGCGCTGCGGCCGGTGGCCGACGAGCTCGGGCTCGGCCTCTGGGTGGGCCTCGCCGCCGAGCGTCCGGCGGGACCGGTGCCCGAGCGGGCGGTCCTGTCGGTCTACGGCGCCGACCACCCCGGCATCGTCCACGGCGTCACGCGCGCCCTGGCCGACCGGGGCGCGAACATCGTCGACCTGTCGGCGCGGGTCGTGGGCGACCCGCCGATCTACGTCCTGGGCATCGAGCTCGAGCTGCCGCCCGGGGTGGACGCGGCCGCGCTACAGGACGCGCTGGCCCCCGTGGCCGAGGAGCACGGCGTGGAGATGGCCCTCGAGGCCGAGCGGGACGAGGTCCTCTGAAGCGGCCGGTCCTGGTCTACCCGGACCGGCGCCTCAAGCTCCCCGCCGCGCCCGTCGGGACCCCGGGCCCGGCCGCGCGCCGGCTGGCCGCGGACCTGCTGGAGACGGCGGCCGCGCACCCGCGCACCGTCGGCATCGCCGCGCCCCAGGTCGGCGAGCTGTGGCGGATCGCCTTCGTCGACTGCACGGGCCACCGGCGGGCGCCCGACGCCCAGGGGCGCATCTGGCTGATCGACCCCGTCCTGGCCGAGGCCGAGGGAGAGGAGATCGGGCGCGAGGGCTGCCTGAGCCTGCCCGAGATCACGGCCAACGTGCGCCGCGCCACCCGGGTGGTGGTGGAGACGAGCGACCTCGACGGGCGGCGCTCGCGGGTCGAGGCGCGCGGCTTCGAGGCCCGAGCGATCCTCCACGAGATGGACCACCTGGACGGGGTCCTGATCCTCGACCGGGTGGCCTCGCTGGCGCTCGACGTCTTCCCGCGCCGGCGCCCGGCGCCCCGTCAGGACGCCTTGTAGACGTCGCCCCCGATGTCCTTGCGGACGGCGTGGACCGGGTTGCCGGCCGCGTCCCACTGGTAGTAGGAGCACGCCGGCCCGAACCCGGGCTCGTAGACGTCCACCTTGGGGTTCCGGCCCACGTCGCGGGCGGCGGCCGCGTGGCGCAGCAGCGCCGGGTCGTCGCGCTCGGGCCAGACGATGACCAGGTGGGCGGCGGTGAGGAAGTTGGCCACGAAGTCGCAGCCCTCGGCCGGGCAGCTCCAGGGGTCGGTGCGCACGCAGTACCAGCCGCTGTAGTCCTCGCCCGAATCGTCGGTCCAGAGCTCCTCCTCGAGGGCGATCGCCTCCTCGAGGTCGAGGTCCGGCTGGGGCGGCGCGATGACGGGGGCCTCGACGTCGATGCCGGGGCGGGGCTGCTCGGGCACGTCCCCCCTAGCGGCCGGCGCCGGCCGGCGCGGGGGCGGCGCTGCCGTCGAGCCAGCGGGCCTCGCCGTCGGCGTACACGGCCTGCTTCCAGATCGGCGCGCGCACCTTGAGCTCGTCGATGGCGTACCGGCAGGCGGCGAAGGCCGCGGGGCGGTGGCCGGCCGACGCCGCGACGGCCACGCTCGCCTCGCCCACGGCGACCGGGCCGATCCGGTGGGCGATCGCGACCCGGGCGCGGAAGCGCGTCTCGGCCTCGTCGCGGATCGCTTCGAGCTCGGCGTGCGCGAGCTCCTCGTAGGCCTCGAACCGCAGCTCGACGACCTCGCGCAGGTCGCCCTCGCGCCGGGTGGTGCCGACGAAGCTCGCGGTGCCCCCGTGGTCGGGGTCGCCCACCGCGGCGGCCACGGCCGTGAGGTCGAGGGGCTCGGCGGTGAGGGCGATCATCCGCCGGACACCGGCAGGACGAGCGCCACCTCGTCGCCGTCGCGCAGGGTGGCGCCGGGAAGGGTCCACTCGTGGTTCAGGGCGTAGCGCGCCCCGTTCGGCAGGCCGACGTCGCGGACCCCGTCGGGCAGGTGGCCCCACACGGCGCCCACGGGCGTCCCCGCCGGCAGGCTCAGGCTGACGCGGTCGGCGCCGGCGGCGTCGCGCAGCGAGGCGAACAGGCGCACGGTGACGGTGATGGGGCCGTCCATGCCCCGAGTGTAGCTGGGGCCCGCTCACACAAGCTTTACCGCGAGGGAACGCTTCGCCGCGGCGATCTGGGCGCACGTCCAGTTCACACGCGGCACGACGACCCCCTAGCCTGGCGCCGATGCGACGCTCCCGGAGGTGCACGGTCCTGGCGGTGCTCGGCGTCGCCGCGGGCGCGGCGATCTCGCTGCCGATCCTCGCGTCGGCCGACACCGCGCCCCCGGCGCCCGACCTGCGCGCGGACCCGGTGGAGGGCATCGCGGGGCCGCAGGTCTACTTCACGTCCGGCTACGGGGCGAACGAGCTGCTGCTGCGCTTCGACGGCTTCGTCACCAACGTCGGCCAGGGCCCGCTCGAGGTCTCGGGGAACCCCCAGGTCCCGGGCGACGTGCGGCAGCGCAGCTGGGGGACCGGCGAGGGCCCGGGGACGTTCGCGTCGGAGCCGGTCGGCCCGGCCCGGGTGACCTTCGAGACGGCCGACGGCCACGACCATTTCCACCTGGCGCACGCCATGCGCTACTCGCTCTGGAACCTCGACCGCACGGCCCAGGTCGCGCCCGGCCAGAAGGTGGGCTTCTGCCTCTACGACATCGAGGACGCACCGCCGCCCGCGCCGCCGCCCGCACCCGAGGTCTACACCGACGACGTGACCGAGTTCTGCGACGCGGCGCACCCGGAGTCGACCGACCTGCGCATGGGCACCTCGCCGGGGTGGCGCGACGTCTACGACCAGTCGCTCGCCTACCAGTGGATCGACGTCTCCAACACGCCCCCGGGCCGCTACCTCGTGGGCTCGGAGGCCGATCCGGACAACGCCATCTGGGAGGGCGGCGGCGGCGCCGAGGCGAACGCGGCCGCGTTCGCCCCCCAGCAGGCGACCGTACCGGGCTGGGTCGCCCAGCCGGTGGCCCTGGCCCAGACGGGCGCGGCCCAGGCCGTCCCGCTCGCCGCGGCCAAGTACGGCGGTCAGACCGACGCCAACCTGCGCTACCGGGTCACCGCGGGGCCGGCGCACGGCACCCTGAGCGTGGCGACCGGGGCGGACTTCCCCGCGACCGCGCCGCTGGTGTACACGCCGGCGCCGGGCTACGCGGGGCCCGACGCGTTCGCCTACGTGGCCCGCTCGACCAGCTCGCCCTTCCCGCTGAGCCCGCCCGCCGCGACCGTCACGATCGCCGACGCCAGGCCCTCGGTGGCCATCTCGGGCGCACCCGCGGCCATGGTCGCGGGCACCAGCGTCCAGCTGACCGCCGCCGTCGCGAACCTGCCCGCCGGGGTCACCTGGAGCGCGACGGCGGGGACGATGGGCCGGACCGGCCTCTACCGCGCCCCCGCGACGCCGCCGGCCGGCGGGGCCGTGACCGTGCGGGCGGCCAGCGCGGCGAGCCCCACCGTGTCCGGCGAGGCGCGCATCCGCATCGTGCCCCCGCCGAAGCGCACCGCCAAGCCGGACCCCTTCGGCCCGCTGTCGGCGGGGCGGAAGCTGCTCTCGCCGCTGCGGGTCCGCCACATCGGCAGGCGCATCGTGGTCGGCAAGGTCGTGACCGGCCGCCGGGGCGGGCGGCTGACGATGCGCACGACCTTCCGGAGCAGGATCCTGGGCCGGTGCGCGGCGCGCGTCGGGGCGCGCAAGGGCTTCACCTGCAAGGTCGTCCTGAAGCGCGACTACCCGCTGGCGAGGGTGCGCGTGACCGCGACCTTCCGCGCGCGCGGAGGCGGCGTCGCGGTGCGCCGAGCCTGGGTGGGCCGCTAGCCGCAGGCGGCGCAGCACGAGGGCCCGCCGCGCCAGGCCTCGACGCCCTCCCTGACCGCGACCGCGGCGATCAGCAGGCCCACGGCGGGGTCGAGCCACCACGCGCCCACGAGCGCGTTCCCCAGCAGGCCCAGGAGCAGGGCCCCCGCGAGGTACGCGCAGAGCATGTTCTGGCGCCCCTCGCCGCGCGTCGCGGGCGAGTCGAGCCCCGCGGCGAGGCGCTCCTTCGCCTTCCCGAGGTAGGGCATGACCAGCAGGCTCGACGCCGCGAGGCCGATGCCGAGCCAGCTCGCCTCGGGGTGGCCGCCCCCGGCGAGCGTCCGCACCGCGTCCTGGGCGACGTAGGGCGCGAGCAGGAAGAACTGCGCCGCCACCAGGCGCTGCGCCCGCCGCTCGGCCGCGTCCGACCAGATGCGGTGGCCGCTGAAGCGCCAGATGATGATGGCCGAGGCGAGCCCCTCGATGGCCGAGTCGATGCCGAAGCCGACCAGCGCGACCGACGCCGCGGCGATGCCCGCCCCGATGGCGATGGCACCCTCGGCCGTCATGTAGGCGAGGCTGAGCCAGGACAGCCGCCGGGCCCGGGCGGCGAGCCGCTCGCGCCGCTCGTCGCCCCCACGGCGGAGCGGGACGAGGGTGGTCGTCACGCCGGCACGGCGACCGGCAGCACGGCGTCGAGGAGCCGTCGCCCGTCGCCGGTGAGCCGGTACATCACCATCTTCCCCTCGCGGCGCGAGGCGGCGAGGCCGGCCGCCCGCAGGGCGCGAACGTGGTGCGACACCAGCCGGTCCGAGCGCCCGGCCACCCAGGCGAGGTCGCAGACGCAGAGCTCCTCGCCCTCGCGGAGTGCCGCGGCGACCAGCAGCCGCGTCGGGTCGGCGAGCCCCCCGGCGCGGGCGGCGGCGGCGGCGATGGCGGGGGCGCCCGGCCCCGCCGCGCGCACGGCCTCGGCCCTGGGGAGGTCGAGGCACAGCAGATCGCAGCGATCCGGCTCGGTCACGCGAACATCCTAACGGACGTGCGAATGTTCCTCGGCCGCTGCCGCGCCGCCGGGGCTCCCGATCCGTGTGGTACCGTCGGCGGCCCGCCGCGGGCTCGAAACCCGCGCGGAGCAGGCGATCTCCGCAGGAGCCGAGTGGCCGAGAGCAACGCCGGCACGGACCGCGACGTCCGGGCCACCGAATCGGGGATACCGGTCGAGCGCGTCTACGACGAGGCGTCGGTCGCCGACCTCGACCTCGCCGAGCGGCTGGGGGAGCCGGGCGCGTTCCCGTTCACCCGCGGCATCCACCCGACGATGTACCGCGAGCGCCCGTGGACGATGCGCCAGTACGCCGGCTTCGCCACGGCCGAGGAGACGAACGCCCGCTTCCGCTACCTGCTCGCGGCCGGCGCGCCGGGGCTCTCGACCGCGTTCGACCTGCCCACCCAGCTCGGCATGGACTCCGACGACCCGCTCGCGGCCGGCGAGGTGGGGCGGGTCGGCGTCGCCATCGACTCGGTCGAGGACATGGCCCGCCTGTTCGACGGCATCCCGCTGAACCGGGTCTCGACGAGCATGACCATCAACGCGCCGGCGGCCGTCCTGCTGCTGCTCTACCAGCTGGTGGCCGAGGAGGGCGGCGCCGACCCGCGGGAGCTGCGCGGGACCGTCCAGAACGACGTGCTCAAGGAGTACGTCGCCCGCGGCAACTACATCTTCCCGCCCGGGCCCTCGATGCGGCTGACCACCGACACGTTCGCCTACTGCGACGCCGAGCTGCCGAGCTGGAACACGATCTCGATCAGCGGCTACCACATCCGCGAGGCCGGCTCGACGGCGGTCCAGGAGATCGCCTTCACGCTGGCCAACGGCATCGCCTACGTCGAGGCGGCGCTGGCGGCCGGGCTGGAGGTGGACCGCTTCGCCCCGCGGCTGTCCTTCTTCTTCAACGCCCACAACGACCTGCTGCAGGAGGTCGCCAAGTTCCGCGCGGCGCGGACCCTCTGGGCGGGCATCATGCGCGACCGCTTCGGCGCGGTCGACGAGCGCTCGATGCGGCTGCGCTTCCACGCCCAGACCGGCGGCAGCACGCTGACGGCCCAGCAGCCGTACGTGAACGTCGTGCGGGTGGCCGTGCAGGTGCTGGCGGCCGCCCTGGGCGGGGCCCAGTCGATCCACTCGAACGCCTTCGACGAGGCCCTGGCGCTGCCGACCGAGGCGAGCGCCAAGCTCGCGCTGCGGACCCAGCAGGTGATCGCGGCCGAGGCGGGCATCACCCAGACGGTCGACCCGATGGGGGGCTCGTACGCGATCGAGCGCCTGACGGCCGAGCTCGAGGCGCGGGCCCGCGACCTGATCGAGGAGATCGACCGCCGAGGCGGGGCCACCGAGTGCATCGAGTTCATGCGCGACGCGATCGCCGATGCCGCGTTCCGCCACCACGAGGAGGTGCTGGCGGGCGAGCGCGAGGTGGTCGGCGTCAACGTGCTGCGCGAGGACGACGAGCCGCCGATCGAGATCCACCGCGTCGACCCGCGCATCGAGACGGACCAGGTGGCGCGGCTGGCCGAGCTCCGGGCCGGGCGCGACGCGGCGGCCGTCGAGGCCGGCCTCGCCGGCGTGCGGCAGGCCGCGCGCGGCGACGCGAACCTGCTGCCGCCGATGCGCGAGGCGCTGCGGGCGCGCGCGACCGTGGGCGAGGTGTGCGGCGTCCTGCGGGAGGAGTTCGGCGAGTACGACCGGGTACGGGCCTACCGGTGACGCGGCCGTGAGCACGGAGGACAAGCGGGAGCGGCTGCGGGCGCTGCGCGACGAGGCGATGCACGCCGGCAGCGAGGCGGCCGTCGAGCGCCAGCACGCCCGCGGCAAGCAGACCGCCCGCGAGCGCCTCGAGGGGCTGCTCGACCCGGGCAGCTTCACCGAGCTCGGCATGTTCACCCGCCACCGGGCCCACGGCTTCGGGCTGGAGGACAACCGCCCCTGGGGCGACGGCGTGGTCACGGGCCACGGCACCATCGACGGCCGGAAGGTCTTCGTCTTCAGCCAGGACTTCACGGTCTTCGGCGGCAGCCTGGGCGAGGTCTTCGCCGAGAAGATCGTGAAGGTCATGGACCTCGCGGTGCGGATGGGCTGCCCGATCATCGGGATCAACGACTCGGGCGGCGCGCGCATCCAGGAGGGCGTTGTCAGCCTCGGCGGCTACGCGGACATCTTCTTCCGCAACGTCCGCGCCAGCGGCGTGATCCCCCAGATCTCGGTGATCATGGGCCCCTGCGCCGGCGGCGCCGTCTACAGCCCGGCCATCACCGACTTCGTCTTCATGGTCCGCGAGACCAGCCACATGTTCATCACCGGGCCGGAGGTCATCAAGACGGTCACCGGCGAGGACGTGACGATGGAGGAGCTGGGGGGCGCCCAGAGCCACGCCACCCGCTCGGGGGTCGCCCACTTCGCGGCCGACTCCGAGGGCGAGTGCCTGGAGATGGTGCGCGAGCTGCTGTCCTTCCTGCCCCAGAACAACCTCGACCCGGCGCCCTTCGTGCCGACGGCCGATCCGCCCGACCGCATCGCCGACGAGCTCGCGACGATCGTGCCCGACGCGCCGACGAAGCCCTACGACATGACGCGGGTGATCGAGCTGGTGATGGACGACGGGGACTTCATGGAGGTCGCGCCGCTCTACGCCCAGAACATCGTCGTGGGGTTCGCCCGCCTGGCCGGCCACTCCGTCGGCGTGGTGGGCAATCAGCCGAGGGCGCTCGCCGGGGTGCTCGACATCGACGCGTCCATCAAGGCGGCGCGCTTCGTGCGCTTCTGCGACGCCTTCAACATCCCGCTGGTCTCGTTCGTGGACGTGCCGGGCTTCCTGCCCGGGACCACCCAGGAGTACGGCGGCATCATCCTCCACGGCGCCAAGCTGCTCTACGCCTACGCGGAGGCGACGGTCCCCAAGCTCACCGTGATCACGCGCAAGGCGTACGGCGGCGCCTACGACGTCATGAGCTCGAAGCACGTCGGGGCCGACTTCAACGCCGCCTGGCCCACCGCCGAGGTCGCCGTGATGGGCCCCGAGGGCGCCGTGAACATCGTCTTCAGACGCGAGCTCGCGGAGGCCGAGCAGAACGGCAGCGACGCCGCGGCCCGGCGGGCGGCGCTGATCGAGGAGTACAAGGAGCGCTTCGCCAACCCGTACATCGCGGCCGAGCGCGGCTACGTCGACGACGTGATCGAGCCCGAGGAGACGCGCGCCTGGCTGGTGCGCGCGCTCGAGGCCTCCCTGACCAAGCGCGAGACCCCGCCCGCCCGCAAGCACGGGAACATCCCTCTGTGAGGCCTCGCGGCCTGACGGTGCTTCGAGGAGGGACGCCGACCGGGGAGCAGATCGCGGCCATCGCCGCGGCGGCCGTCGCGGTACTGGAGGCGTCCCGGGCGCCGGCGCCCGACCCCCTCCCGCCCGCCTACCGCTCGCGCTGGCGCCGCGCCGCGGTCGAGGGCGCCGTCGTCCCGTGGAGGCGCCGCTGATGTTCGCCAAGGTGCTGGTCGCCAACCGGGGCGAGATCGCCGTCCGCGTCTTCCGCACCCTGCGCGAGATGGGGATCGCCTCGGTGGCCGTCTACAGCGAGGTGGACCGCGACGCGCTGTTCGTGCAGCACGCCGACGAGGCGTACCTGCTCGGGCCGGGGCCGGCGACCGAGAGCTACCTGAACATCCCGCGGCTGCTGGAGGTGGTCCGCGAGTCGGGCGCCGAGGCCGTGCACCCGGGCTACGGCTTCCTGGCCGAGAACGCGGGCTTCGCGCGCGCCCTCGGCGAGGCCGGCATCACCTGGATCGGCCCGCCGCCGGACGCCATCGAGGCGATGGGCTCGAAGACGGGCGCGCGGTCGCTGATGGACAGGGCCGGCGTGCCGATCGTGCCCGGGGTCACCGACCCGGTCCCCGACCTCGCCGCGGCCGTCCCGATCGCCGAGTCCATCGGCTACCCGGTCGCCGTCAAGGCGGCGGCCGGCGGGGGCGGCAAGGGCTTCCGCGTCGCCCCGGCGCCCGAGGCGCTCGGGGAGGCCTTCGAGGGCGCCCGGCGCGAGGGCGAGCGCTTCTTCGCCGACGGCACCGTCTACCTCGAGCGCTACCTGCCCCGGCCGCGCCACGTCGAGATCCAGATCCTGGCCGACGCGCACGGCAGCGCGATCTGGCTCGGCGAGCGCGACTGCTCGGTGCAGCGCCGCCACCAGAAGCTGGTCGAGGAGACCCCCAGCCCGGTGGTCGACGACGATCTGCGCCGGCGCATGGGCGAGGCGTCGGTCACCGCCGCGCGGGCGGTCGGCTACACCTCGGCGGGCACGCTCGAGTACCTGGTCTCCGGGAGCGAGTTCTTCTTCCTCGAGATGAACACGCGCATCCAGGTCGAGCACACGGTGACGGAGGAGGTCTGCGGCCTCGACCTGATCCGCGAGCAGGTGCGGGTGGCGGCCGGCGAGCCGCTCTCGATCACCCAGGACGGGGTCGCCCCCCGCGGCCACGCCTTCGAGTGCCGCATCAACGCCGAGGACGCGACGGCGCGCTTCATGCCCTCCCCGGCGCGCATCAGCGCCTACCGCGAGCCGGCCGGGCCGGGCGTGCGGGTCGACTCGGGCGTGCGGGCGGGCTCGTCGGTCCCCGAGATCTACGACCCGATGGTCGCGAAGCTGATCGCCTGGGACGTCGACCGCGAGTCGGCCCGCCGCCGCATGCTGCGCGCGCTGGACGAGTACGTGATCGAGGGGCCGAGGACCCTGATCCCCTTCCACCGCTTCCTGCTGCGGCAGGAGGAGTTCATCGCCGGCGGCGCCTGCCACGACCTGCTCGCCCGGATGTCCGAGGAGCCGACGCCGCTGCCGGACGAGGGCGGGGGCGGGCTGGACCTGCCGGGCGACGACGCCCCCGAGGAGGAGCCCCTGGCCGAGCGCCGCTTCACCGCCGAGGTGGACGGCCGCCGCTTCGAGGTGGCGCTGCGCTTCCCCGAGCGCGAGGCGGGCGGGAGCGGCGGCGCGCCCCCGCCGGCGCCCAAGAAGGCGAAGCGGTCGCGCGCGGGGGGCGGCGCCTCGAGCGACGGCGCGGCGCCCGAGGTGGTGGCCACGCCGATGCAGGGCACGGTCCTGCGCGTGCTGGTGCAGATCGGCCAGGAGGTCGACGCCGGCGACGTGGTCTGCATCGTCGAGGCGATGAAGATGGAGAACGAGGTCGCCGCCCACCGGCCCGGCACCGTCCGCGAGCTGCACGTCAGCGAGGGCCAGGCCGTCCAGGCCGACGAGCCCATCGCGGTGATCTCCTAGATGGGCACGGGACCGACCGCCGACTGGGAGGGCGCGACGCGCGAGGCCGCCGAGCTCGCTCTGCAGGCGCTCGACGAGGCCCGCCAGCCCCTGCGCGAGAGCGTCCTCTACGAGCGCGTCATCGAGCGCGGCGGTGCCCTCTCGGACGGGGAGTTCGTCGCCCTGATGGCCGAGATGGCCACCCTCGGGATGGTGCGCCTGACGGTCGAGCACGACCTGCCGGCCGGCAGGTAGAAGCGCGGCCGCGGCCGCACCTTCAGCACCATCACGATCCAGGGCCTCGAGGCGTAGGTCGCGCGCGGGCCGCGCTGGAGCCCGCTCCAGACGACCAGGTGGTACGTGCCCACGCTGAGCAGCCGCCCGGGCACGAGCTGGGCGGCCTGGCGGGGGAAGGTCGACAGCACCTGCCGCCGCCGGACCGCGCCGTGGACCAGGCGCGCCCGGTAGAGCTGGACGTTGTAGAAGCGCGCCGCCGGGTTGGGCCGCCACTCCAGGCCGACGGTGCGCCCGGCGCGCAGCGCCGCCGGCCGGGCGGGCGCGAGCAGGCGGCCCGCGCCGCGGACCACGATGCCCGTGCGGTCGCCGACGAAGACGGTGAACGCGGCCGTGGCGACGTTGCCGGCGCGGTCGGCCAGGGCGAGCGTCCCCTTGTAGGTGCCCAGGCGGGCGTAGGCGTGGGCGACCAGCGGCCCGCGGCCCACCGAGCCGTCGCCGAAGCTCCACGAGAAGCCGGAGGCGTCGAGGCCGCTGTCGGCGATGCCGCCGGTGCCGTCGGCGCTGCGGCGCCCGCCGATCGCGAGCGGCACGCCCGGGCGCGCGCTCGGCGCCGCCAGGCCCACCCGCGGCGTTGGGGCGAGGCGGTCGAGCAGCACGCTCGCCGAGACCGGCGCCGAGGCGTTGCCGTCCGGCGACGGCGGCGCGGAGCCGGCGGTCGTCGCGGCGTCGAGCGCGGAGACGGCCACCGTGCGCGGCCCGTCGGGGCCGGGGGCGAGGGTGATGGGCACGCGCGGGGCGAAGGGCAGCAGGCAGTCGAGCCCGGCGGGCGCCGAGCACGAGAAGGCGCCGGCCTGGCTGACGGCCAGGGTCCGCACCCCGCTGGCGGGGCGGCCGGTGACCGCCGGGTCGTAGGCCGACACGTCGAGGCTCACGCGCGGGTCGTTGGTGAAGGGGCCCCCGCCGTTGATCTGCACGGCCACCACCGGCGGCGCGGAGTCGACCCGGGTCACCCGCGTCTCGCTCGGCGGGCCGTTGATGTGGGCCGTGTCGCAGATGCCGGGCGCCACGCACTCCCGCTCCTCCGCCACCACGCGCACGGAGTACTCGTGGCCGTCCAGCAGCGAGAGCACCGTCCCGGTGGCCGGCGCCGGCACCACGATCGAGTTCAGCGAGGGGACGGTCGTGTCCTGGACCGTGACCCGGTACTGCCGGCCGGCGCTGCCCGGGGTGAAGGCCGCCGGGTCCCAGCTCACCGCGACCTGGGGGCCGTTGGCGAAGGCCGGCAGCTCCAGCAGCGTCACCGGGCCGGGGGCCGCCGTGGCGGCGGCGGCCGGGATCAGCAGCGCCGCGGCCGCCAGGACCGGCGTGGTCCGGAGGCGCGACATGCCCGATGATCCGCCCGGGCGGCCGGGGCGGTCAAGTTGGGCAGGGCTGTCACAGGCGAGGCGGCCATCTCGTCTCCCGGATGGAGGAACCGGGAAAGGAGATGCCATGAGGGTCTACATCGCCGGCGCCACCGGGGCGCTCGGCCGCCACCTGGTCCCGCTGCTGGTCGCGCGCGGCCACGAGGTCGTCGGGACGACCCGCACCCCCGCGAAGGCCGACGCGCTGCGGGCGCTGGGAGCGCGCCCGGCGGTGGTCGACGCGCTCGACGCCGACGCCGTCGGGCGGGCCGTCGCCGAGGCCGAGCCCGAGGTGCTCGTGCACCAGCTGACCGCGCTGTCGGGCGAGATCGACATGCGCCACATCGACCGCGGCTTCGCGGCGACGAACCGGCTGCGCACCGAGGGGCTCGATCACCTGCTGGCGGCGGGGCGCGCCGCCGGCGCCCGCCGGGCCGTGGTCCAGAGCTTCACCGGCTGGCCGTTCGCCCGGACGGGCGGCCCGGTCAAGACCGAGGACGACCCGCTCGACCCCCACCCGCCCGCCGCGCTGCGCGGGACGCTCGAGGCGATCCGCTACCTCGAGGCGACCACCACGGCCATCGACTGGGGCGAGGGGCTCGTGCTGCGCTACGGCGGGTTCTACGGCCCGGGCACCGGGATCAGCGTCGGCGAGGAGGGCAACATGGCCGACGCCGTCCGGGCGCGGCGCTTCCCCGTCGTCGGCGCGGGCGACGGCGTCTGGTCGCTGGTCCACATCGAGGACGCCGCGGCCGCCACGGCCGACGCCGTCCAGCGCGGCGCGGCCGGCATCTACCAGGTCGTCGACGACGAGCCGGCGCCGGTGCGCGAGTGGCTGCCCGCCCTCGCGAGCGCCATCGGCGCGCCGCCGCCGCGGCGGGTGCCGCGCTGGCTGGGCCGGGCGCTGGCCGGCCAGGCGGCGACCGTGATGATGACCGAGAGCCGCGGCGCCTCGAACGCCAAGGCCAAGCGCGAGCTGGGCTGGCGCCTCGCCTTCCCGAGCTGGCGCCAGGGGTTCGCCGAGGGGCTCCGCGCGGCGTGACCGGCGGCGACCTCTACGAGGGGCTGCGGCCGCGCGCGTTCGCGGTGGCGTACCGCATGCTCGGCAGCGCGAGCGATGCCGAGGACGTGGTGCAGGAGGCGCTGCTGCGCCTGCACCGCGCCCTCGCCGGCGGCGAGCGGATCGACTCGCCGCCGGCCTGGGTCGCCGCCGTCGTCACCCGCCTGAGCATCGACGAGCTGCGCTCGGCACGCGCCCGGCGCGAGTCGTACGTCGGCGAGTGGCTGCCCGAGCCGCTGGTGGCCGGTGAGGACGAGCCCGCCGCGCAGGCCGAGCTCGCCGACTCGCTGTCGCTGGCTTTCCTGGTCGTGCTCGAGCGCCTCTCGCCCGAGCAGCGGGCCGCGTTCCTGCTGCGCGAGGTGTTCGACTACCCCTACGACCAGATCGCGGCGATCGTCGGCACCAGCGAGGCCAACGCCCGCCAGTTGACGGCGCGGGCGCGGCGCCACGTGGAGGAGCGCCGGCCTCGGTACGAGCCCTCGCAGGAGGTGCGCGACGAGCTCGCCCGGCGCTTCATGGCCGCCGCCCGCGAGGGCGACCTGGCCGGGCTCGAGGAGCTGCTGGCCGAGGACGTCGAGCTGCACGGCGACGGCGGGGGCAAGGTGCCCGCCCTCGCCCGCGCGATCCGCGGTCGCGAGCGCGTCGCCCGCACGCTGGTCGCCTGGGTGAAGGCCGGACGCCGCCTCGGCGGGCTCTCGCTCCTGCCCGAGGTGGTCAACGGCCAGCCCGGCGCCGTGGTCATCGACGCCGAGGGACGCCCGATGGCCGTCTGGTCGCTCGACGTCGCGGACGGCCGCATCCGGGCCGTCCGCTCGGTCGCCAACCCCGACAAGCTGCGCCACATCAGTCCGCGATCAGCCCCGCGCTGACGTTGATCATCGTGCCGGTGATGAGCCCGGCCCGGTCCGAGGCGAGGAACGCCGCCGCGTCGGCCACCAGCGGGAGGTTCGGCGCGCGCCGCAGCGAGGCCATCGAGGCGATCGCGGCCTCGATCTCGGGGACCGACTTTCCGTGCGCCGTCTCGGCCTCCTCCGCGCTGCGGCGCGCGGCGAAGCTCTCCGGCACGCCGGCGGTCCAGATGCCCAGCACCCGCACGCCCTTCGGGCCCATCTCGGCCGCGAGGTAGCGTAGGAAGGTCTCGGTGGCGGCGTCGGCGGGACCGGTGCCCCCCATGTGGAAGCCGCCCGCCGAGGCGGCCTGGCGGGTCGCGGCGTCGGTGCCCGAGCCGCTGGTCAGCGACATGATCACGCCGCCGCCGCGCTCGGCCATCCGCCGGGCGGCGGCCCGCGCCGTGACGACGTTGGCCCGCAGCCCCGTCTCCACCGGGCGCATGATGTCGTCGACGGGCATGTCGACCAGGGGGGCGCCCTGCACGTCGCCGCGCGCGACCAGGTTGAACGAGACGTCGACCCGGCCGTGGCGCTCCACGACGTCGTCCAGGTGCGCCTCCACCGCGGCCTCGTCGAGCGCGTCCACCTCGGCCACCTCGGCCTCGCCGCCGGCCGCGGCGACCTCGGCCGCGACGGCCTCCAGCGGCGCCCGGGTGCGCCCGGCCAGCACCACCCTCGCGCCCTCGCGGGCGAACGTCGGGGCGACGCCCCGGCCGATCCCGCCCCCCGCCCCGTAGATCACCGCGGTCTTGCCCTCGAGCAGCACGTCCTCTCCTCTCCTCGTTCGTCAGGCCGCCGGGTCGAGCCGGAACGAGCCGTACCTCGGCGCGCCGGCGCGGCGGTAGGTGTGGAACGCGACGCCCGAGCCCGTCGTCTCGGAGGCCACCAGCTCGAGCCCCGCCGGGACGGTGCCGGCGGCGAACAGGCGCCGGCCGGTGCCGAGCAGCACCGGGAAGACCCAGAGGCGGAACTCGTCGACGAGGTCGGCGGCCAGCAGCGTCTGGAGCAGGTCGCCGCTGCCGGTCACCTGGATCTCCCCGTCGCGGTCGCGCTTGAGCGCCGCCACGGCCTCGGCCGCGTCGCCCTCGAGCAGCGCGGAGTTCCGCCACTCCACCGACCGCAGCGTCCGCGAGGCCACGAACTTCGGCATCGCGTTGAGCTTGGCGGCGATCGGGTCATCGTCCGGGATGCGCGGCCAGTGCTCGGCGAAGATCTCGTAGGTCCGGCGCCCGAGCAGGAGGCCATCGGCGGCGAGCGTGTGCTCCACCATGATCCGCCCCATGTCGTCGTCGAACAGGGGGACGAGCCAGCCTCCGTGCGCGAAGCCGTCGCGCTCGTCCTCGTCCGGGCCGCCCGGCGCTTGCATGACGCCGTCGACCGTCAGGAACGTCCCCACGACCAGCGTGGCCATCGATCCCTCCCCTCCTCGCGTTGACGGTGCCCGTCCAAGCGACGAACGGGCGGCGGCGGGATCGACAAGCGACGGCTAGGGCAGGATCTCGACGCACCCGTCGGTTCCATGCAACCGGATCCGCTGCCCATCCCGGATCAGCCGGGTCGCATGCTCCACCCCCACGACCGCGGGCAGGCCGTACTCCCGCGCGATCACCGCGCCGTGGGTCATCAGGCCCCCCACCTCCGTCACCAGGCCGGTGATCGCGACGAACAGGGGCGTCCAGCTGGGGTCGGTGAAGGCGGTGACCAGGATGTCCCCCGCTTCGAGATCGGCGTCCGCCATGTCCAGGATGACGCGGGCCCGCCCCTCGATCGTCCCGGCGGAGACCGCGAGGCCGACCAGCGCGCCGGCCGGCAGATCGTCGCGTCGGTACTCCCCGGCGATGACCTCGCCGTCCGACGTGAGCACCCGGGGCGGCGTGAGCGCTTCATACGACCTGAACGCGTCCTCGCGCCGGCGGATGAGCTGGTCATCCACCTGGTTCGTGCGCACGACGTCGGCGAGCTCCTGGAACGTGAGGGAGAAGATGTCTTCCTCCTCACGAAGCACGCGGGCCTGCACGAGGCGCTCGGCCTCTTCCAACAGGGCCTGCTTGTAGACGAAATAGCGGCTGACCATCGCGTACTTCGGATACTCCCGGTACCCGGCGAAGGTCCGGACCCGGTCGATCATCCGCTTGGCCTCCTCGGCCTTCCGCTCCCCGTCCGGCAGGGCCCGCACGCGCTCCAGCAGCTCCCGTTCCTTCCTCCGGGCCTCGTGCCGGCCCTGCTCGAAGCGCCGCTCGCCGGCGCCCGGCTCGAAGTTCTTGATGTTGCCGAGGATGGCGGGCACGAGCGTGGTGGGGCGCTCGCTCCAGCGCGGCTTCGTGATGTCGATCTCGCCGGCGCAGCGCATGCCGTACGTGTCGAGCCAGGCCTGAATGGCGTCTCGCGCTTCCCGCCCGCCCTCGAGATCGGGCAGCTCGTCCAGGAAGTCCTCGCCCTCGACGTCTTGCAGGAACGCCACCACCTCCGGATGCGGGCGGATCACGTCCGCGACGTCCAGGAGCGCCAGCCCCATCTCCGACGTGACGTTGTGGGGGACCGACAGCGTGAGTGTGTCGGCCGCGTTCTTCTCGCCCAGCCACGCCTGAAGCTGGTCGTTGAGCCACCAGGAG
>DATLLV010000218.1:0-9884 GCA_035537655.1 Miltoncostaeaceae bacterium | reverse complement strand
CCCCGGGGCGAGGGCCCCGCGTTGCGCTCGAGCAGGCCGCGGAGGCCCGCGCGGGCGCGGTCGGGCGCACGCCGGTCGTCGAAGAAGACGAACTGCATGTTCGCGCCGACCAGCAGGGAGTCGAGCTCGAAGACGAGCTGGTCGGTGTCCGCGGCCGGGTCCAGCTCGCCCATCTCCTGCGCGCGGAGGACGAGCTGCCCGAGGCCCTCGAGCAGCTCGCTGTAGACCGCGAGCACGTGGTCGCGGACCGGGCCCGCCTTCCCCTCCAGCTCGGCGGCCGCCGAGATGAAGAAGCAGCCCCCGGGGAACACGCCCCGCTCGATGTGCGAGAGGAACGCCTCGCAGATCGCCATGACGCGGGCCACGCCCTCCGGCGCCGCAAGCGCCGGCGTGGACACCTCGCGATCGAAGATCTCGCGCGCGGTGTCGACCGTCGCGATCTGGAGCTCCTCCTTCGAGCGGAAGTGGGCGAACACCCCGCTCTTGCTCATGCCCACGTGGTCGGCCAGCCGGCCGATCGAGAGGCCGTCGAGGCCTTCGACCGTGGCGAGCTCGGCCGCCGCGGTGAGGATGGCGTGGCGGCTGCGCTCGCCGTCCGCCCGCAAGCGCCGGCCGTCTTTACCGGGCGTTGTCGTCGTCACCCTTGACAAGTTAGCACGATCGGTCGTACTTATTAGACCGCACGACCGATCGTGCTTTCTTCGACCGAGGGGGATCCAATGGGGACCGTGACGACGATCGAGCTCAGGGGCCGGGTCATCCGGCCGGGCGACCACGACTACGACGAGGCCCGGCGGGTCTGGAACGGGATGATCGACCGCCACCCGGCGCTGATCGCCCGCTGCGCCGACGTCACCGACGTCGTCGCCGCGGTGCACCACGCTCGCGAGCACGACCTGCCCCTCGCCGTCCGCGGCGGCGGGCACAACGTCTCCGGCACTGCCGTCTGCGACGACGGCATCGTCATCGACCTCTCGCCCATGCGCGAGGTCCGCGTGGACCCGGAGCGGCGCACGGTCTGGGCCCAGGGCGGCTGCACGTGGGGCGACGTCGACCGCGCCACCCAGCCGTACGGGCTCGCGGTGGCGGGCGGCGTGGTCTCGGAGACCGGCATCGCCGGCCTCACCCTGGCCGGCGGCTACTCGTACCAGCGCCGCACCCACGGGATGTCGATCGACAACGTCGTGGGCTTCGAGATCGTCACGGCCGACGGGCGCCACCTGCGCGCCAGCGCGGACGACCACCCGGACCTGTACTGGGCGCTCCGCGGCGGCGGCGGCAACTTCGGCGTGGTCACCGCCTTCGAGTACCGGGCCCAGCCGCTGGGTCCCGAGGTCCACCACGCCCTGGTCTTCTACCCGGCCGAGCGCGGTGCCGAGCTGATGGCCGCCTGGCGCGACGCGGTCGAGGGCGGGCCGGACGAGGTCACCTCGGAGGCGGGCTTCTGGTCGTTCCCCGCCGCCCCCGAGATCCCGGCGGAGATGCACGGGATGCCCTTCTTCTTCGCCTCGGGGCTCTACGCGGGCCCGCCCGACGAGGGCGAGCGAGCACTGCGGCCGCTGCGCGAGCTCGCCGAGCCGCTGATGGACGGCAGCGCCACCACGACCTACCTGGAGCTGCAGTCGTCCCTCGACGCCTTCTTCCCGGCCGGCCGGCGCTACTACTGGAAGGGCCGCTACCTCGACCGGCTCGACGGGGAGGGGATCGACCTGATCGCCGAGCGCGCGGCCACGAAGCCGTCGCCGATGAGCCTGATCATCGTGCGCCAGCTGGGTGGCGCCATCGCGCGGGTGCCGGCGGACGCGACCGCCTTCGGCGACCGCAGCGCCCCGTTCCACCTCTCCGTCGACTCCACCTGGGAGTCCCCCGAGCACGACGAGGAGAACATCGCCTGGACGCGCGCCTTCTACGAGGACGCCCGCCGCTTCTCCTCGGGCCAGGTCTACTTCAACTTCGCCGGCCTCCTGGAGGAGGGCGAGGCGGCCGTCCGCGAGAGCTACGGCCAGAACCTCGAGCGCCTGGTCGACGTGAAGACGGCCTACGACCCGGAGAACGCCTTCCGGTTCAACGCCAACATCACGCCGCGGCGCTGACCGCGCGCAGGGGCCGCGTCGCCGCCGGGCGCGTAGCGTCAGGCGGGACGCGGCCGCCGGCCGCCCGACCGAGGAGCGGCCGTGCGCGCGCTGGAGATCGGGACCCTGGGGATGACGCGGCCGCCGTTCGAGATGGTCGTGGCCCAGGCCCGGGCGCTCGAGGCCGACGGCGTGGACGTCGTCTGGTACTCGGACCACATGCTCCACTGGTTCCCGCCGGGCATGTGGACACCGGACCTCGTCCCGCAGGCGGCCCAGATGCGGACGCCGCACGTCTTCTTCGACCCGCTGCCCCTCATCGCCGGGGTGGGCCAGGCGACCGAGCGCATCCGGCTCGGGACCGGCGTGACCGACGCGGTGCGCCGCCACCCGGCGGTGCTTGCCCAGGCGTTCCTCACCCTCGACCACGCCACCGGCGGCCGCGCGCTGCTGGGCATCGGCGTCGGCGAGGCCGAGAACATCGTCCCGTTCGGCCTGCCCTACGAGCGCACCGCCTCGCGCCTGATCGAGGCCGTCGAGGTGATCCGGCTGCTGTGGTCGACGACCGAGCCGGTCGGCTTCGACGGCGACCACTTCTCCCTGCGCAACGCGATCCTGGGCCTCGAGCCGGTCGGCGACGGCCCACCGCCGATCTGGATGGCGGCACACCGCCCGCGCGTGCTGCGGGCGGCCGGGCGCCTGGCCGACGGCTGGATCCCGATCATCCTCGATCCGGGCGAGTACGCCCGCGCCCTGGGCGCGCTGCGCGACGCCTCGGTCGCGGCCGGGCGCGCCCGCGACGCGGTGGTCGCCGGGCTCTACGCCTGGTTGGTCGTGGACGAGGACCGCGCGTCCGCCGAGCGCCTGCTCGACTCGCTGCTGCTGCGCCTGATCGCCCTCACCGCCCCGGCCGAGGAGTTCGAGCGGGCCGGCGCCGAGCACCCGCTCGCCAGCCGCTGGGGCCTGCTCGACTTCGTCCCCACCGACCTGATGCGCGAGGAGGCGCTGGCGGCGGCGGCGGCGGTGCCCGGCGAGGTGCTGCGCAGCTACTACTTCTGGGGCACCCCGGACGACGTCGTCGCGCGCCTGCGCCCCTTCCGGGAGGCCGGCCTGGAGCACGTCGACCTGGTGAACGTCACGGCGCTCGCCGACCCGGCGAACGCCGCCGCTGCCGCCGTGCGCACGAGCGAGGTGGCGGCCGGCCTGCGCGCCCTGGGCTAAGGCCCGGGCCCGGGGAGGGCCTCGCGCAGGCGCCCGAGGGTCGCCGCGTCGAGGTCCTCGACCTCGGGCAGCAGGGCCCCGAGGTCCATCAGGGTCAGCGCGTTGCGGACCACGTACTGGGGGCGCAGCACGCCGACCGGCCGATGCCGGGTCAGCGCGAGCATGCAGAGCCTGGAGATCCCCACCGAGTCCGCGAAGGCGAGCCGCGACGCGTCGATGGCGAGCGGGCGGTCGTCGTCGTGCAGCCGCTCGGTCAGCCGGGTGAAGCGGTCCGCGGATCCGACGTCCAGGTCGCCGTCCAGCCGGAGCACCACGTGGCCGCCGTGTTCCTCGACGGCGATGCCCAGCGCGGTCAGATGAGGCCGCGCTCTCGGCCGATGGCGAGCGCCTGGACCCGGTTGTGGGCCTCGAACTTCGTGAACAGGGAGCGGGTGTGGCTCTTGACCGTGTTGGGCGAGAGACCCAGGTGCTCGCCGATCTCGTGGGTCGTCAGGCCGCGGGCCAGCAGCTCGAGCACCTCGTGCTCGCGCTCGGTGATGCTGCCGTTGCTGCCGCCGTCCCGCCGCACCATGGCGCCCGCCACGCGCGGGTCGACCACGGTTCGGCCGTGGGCGACCTGCATCAGCGAGGCGAGCAGCGCCTGCTCGCTCACGTCCTTGAACAGGCAGCCCGACGCGCCGGCCTTCATGCAGCCGCGCAGGGCCATCTCCTCCGGATGGGCGGTGAGGATGACGATCGCCGTCTCGGGCTGGCGATCCTTGATGCGCTGACAGATCGTCGCCGCCGGCAGGTCGGGCAGGCGTAGGTCGAGGAGCAGCACGTCGGGGCGGAACTGCTCGCAGCGCAGGATGGCCTCGGTGCCGTTGCGGGCCTCGCCGACCACCTGGAAGAAGCGGGAGCCGCTCAGCAGCAGGCGCATCCCGCTGATGACGATCGGGTGGTCGTCGGCCACCACGACCGTCTTCTGGGGCTGCATCACACGACCGGAAGCCACGCCCTGAGGGTCGCGCCCGGGTCGTCGTTGCCCACCAGCCGCAGCTCGCCGCCCTGGCGCGCCACCTCCTCGCGCAGGCTGCTGAGGCCCAGCCGGCCGGAGCCCTCGCCGCCGCGGCAGCCGATGCCGTCGTCCTGGACCGTCAGCTCGGCCGATGCCCCGTCGACGCGCAGCGTCACCACGACCTCCGACGCGTGGGCGTGGCGCTCCACGTTGCGCAGCCCCTCGCGCGCCACCCGGGCCAGCAGCTCGGCGCCGCCGGAGTCGACCGGCGCCGGCTCGCCGAGCACGATCAGGTGCGAGGGCAGCCCGGTGCGCTGCTGGAAGGCGGCGACGTCCTCGCTCAGCATCACGGTCAGGGTGCTGCCCGGCGCCTGCACCGGGGCGAGCGAGTTCATGGTCGTCCGCAGGACCGCCTCGGCCTCGGCCACGCGCCGCTCGAGCTGGTGCAGGTGCGAGATCAGGTCGGGGTGGCCGGTGGCCGCGCTCTCGCGAGCGCGGCGCGCCTGCACGCCCACGCCGAACAGGTGCTGCCCCAGGTCGTCGTGCAGGGCGCGCACCAGGCGGCGCCGCTCGCGCAGGCGGGCGAGCTCCTCGACGCGCGCTCGGTCGCCCGCCGCCGCCAGGGCGGCGCCCGCGTAGGTGGCCAGGCGCGACAGCGCCTCGGCGGCCCCGGGCCCGAAGCCGCCGGTGTGGCGGAGGCCCGCGTGCAGGACGCCGCGGACCACCCCGGCGAACGAGATCGGCACCGCCAGCAGGGCCCCGATGCCCTCCTCGTGGGCGGTGAGCTCGACGAGCTCCGGCTCGAACGGGGCCTGGGAGTAATCGGCCACCGAGAAGGGCCGGCCCGTGGCCAGCACGCGGCCGCCGACACCGGCGCCGTGGGCCAGCACCATCCCCGGCAGGCGGGCGGCCCGGTTGCCGACGACCGCCTTCAGCTCGAGGCTGTCGAGGCACTGCACCAGGCGACACGGCTGGGGGTGGTCGCAGCCCGGCGCGGGCAGCGACACCGCCACCAGGTCGACGGCGATCAGGCGCCGTACCTCCGAGACGGCGGCCCACGCGATCCGCTTGGCCACGAGCTCGCGGAACAGCCGCTGCCCGGCCGCGTCGGCCCTCCGCAGGAGGTTCACGTCGGCCGCGCCGAGCAGGTCCTCCCGCCGGCCGAGCTTCACTTCCTGGAGAACGTCGACGGAGGGGATCCGAGCCTCCCGGGTGGCCGCCGCAAGCCTACCGTCGCGGCGGCGCCGCGGCACCGGCCTCACCCGATCGGGTGAGGCGGCCGCCCGTTCGGGTCGGAGCCGTCCGCGGGGCGTGGGCGTCCGGAAGCCGCGCCGGGACCGGGATCCGGCGCCGCCCGGCGGCGCCCCGCGGCGCCGGCCCGGCGGCGATCGGGGCTGGAAGGGCGGCCGCCCGGCGCTCAGAGTGCCGGGGAGGGCGGCGGACCCCGCCCCATCGAGTCGTGTCCCCAGGAGGAGCGATGCCCGAGACCATGAGGGCCGCCGTCTTCAAGGACGTGCGGGACATCCACCTCGAGGAGGTCCCGATCCCGGAGTGCGGCCCCACCGAGGCGATCGTCAAGATCACGACCACGACGATCTGCGGCACCGACTCGCACATCTGGCGCGGCGAGTACCCGGTGGCGCCCGGGCGCGTGGTCGGCCACGAGCCGGCCGGCGTGGTCCACGAGGTCGGCGAGGCCGTGCGCGGCTACGAGGTCGGCGACCGCGTCGTGGTCGGCGCCATCACGCCCTGCGGCGCGTGCTACTTCTGTCAGGCGGGCGACTTCTCCCAGTGCGCCGGGTTCGAGGACCAGTGGGGGATCATCGGCGGCTGGCGGCTCGGCAACTCGATGGACGGCGTGCAGGCCGAGTACTTCCGGGTGCCGTACGCCCAGGCCAACCTGGCGCGGATCCCCGAGGGCCTCTCCGACGAGGAGGTCCTGTTCGTCACCGACATCGCGACCACCGGGATCTCGGCGGTGGAGACGGCCGAGGTGCAGCTGGGCGACTCGGTCGTGGTCTTCGCCCAGGGGCCGATCGGCCTCTGCGCCACGGCGGGCGCGCGCCTGCGGGGCGCCGGCCTGGTGATCGGCGTCGACTCCAACCCGGTGCGCCTGGAGATGGCCAAGAAGATGGGCGCCGACGTCGTGATCGATTACACCCAGGAGGACCCGGTCGCGAAGGTCAAGGCGCTCACCGAGGGCCGCGGGGCCGACGTCGCGATCGAGGCGCTCGGCATCCAGGAGACGTTCGAGAACTGCCTCAAGTCGGTGCGCCCGGCGGGCAAGGTCTCCTCGCTCGGCGTCTACGGCGACAAGGTGACGATCCCGCTCGAGCCGTTCATCTACGGCATCGGCGACATCGACATCCACACCACCCTCTGCCCGGGGGGCAAGAAGCGCCTGAGCGCGCTGATGAACCTGGTCAAGACGGGCCGGCTCGACCTCGGCCAGCTCATCACGCACCGGTTCAGCCTCGACGAGATCGAGGAGGCGTACCCGCTCTTCTCCAACCAGGAGGACGGGGTCCTGAAGGTGGCCATCACGCCGTAGCCGGTCCCCGACAGGTCGCCGGCGGCCGCACGGCCCCGGCCCAGCCGGCGCCCCGGGAGAGAGGGCTCCCGGGGCGCCCCCGGCCGGCGCCGAGGCCGACCGCCCCTTCCGCTAGCCCCCGCCGCCGGGCTTCGCCGCGACGCCGAAGAGCTTCGTGAAGGTGTACGCGAAGCCGCGGGGGCCCGAGGCCGCGCGCATCAGGGCGAGGATCTCGTCGCCGATCCGCGCCAGCCGCGCCTCGTCGATGCCGGCCGTGAAGATGTGGCTGGCCACGACGCGCTGGCGCTCCAGGTAGGCCTCGGGCTCGGTGTGGCGCACCCGCCGCTCCATCCACACGTCGAGCGGCTCCAGGCCGGCGGCGAGGAGGTACGCCTCGAGCTCGTCGACGTCGCGCTGGACGTCGTCGAAGGCGGCGTCCCATTCCGGCGGCGCGGGCGGGTCGAGCGCGGCGAGGATCGCGCGGTACTCGTCCTCGCCGCCGCGGCCCGCACAGAGCACGCCGAGCACGCCACCGGGGCGCAGGGCGTCGGCCATCGCGCGAACGGCGGCGGGCTTGTCCGCGAACCAGTGGAGCGCCATCGAGCAGATCACGGCGTCGTAGGCGCCGGGCTCGACCCCCATGTCGAGGACGTCGGCGGCGCGCAGCTCCACCTCGACGTCGTCGCGGCCGGCCAGCTTGTCGCGGAAGATCTCGAGCATGCCCTCGGACGCGTCCACGCCGGTCACCCGCCGCGAGCCGAAGCGGTCGAGCATGGCCAGGGTCGCCCAGCCGGTCCCGCAGCCCACGTCCAGGATCCGCGGGTACTCGCCGACGGGGAGGGAGGCCACGAGCCGCGCGGCGCCGTGGACGTTGTGACGCACGCTCGCGTCGTAATCCGACGCGGTGCGCGTGAAGCCCTCGCCGACGCCCCGCAGCGCGCCCGACCCGCCCGTCGCCGCCATCGCCGCGGATGGTACCCGGCGGCGCCCTGCTCCCTCCGCTAGCGTTGCCCGGTGACCACGACCCGGATCAAGGCCCAGGACTTCCCCGACCTCGACGACGAGCGGCTCTACCCGCGGCTGTCGGACGAGAAGATGGCCTTCCTCGCGGGCAAGGGCGAGCGCCGCTCGTTCGAGGCGGGCGAGGTGCTCTACGAGCAGGGGCGGCGTGACGCGCCCTTCTTCGTGATCGAGCGCGGCCGGGTCGACTTCATCGACCACAAGCCCGGCAAGGAGATCTGGATCGCCGAGGCGGACGCCGGCAACTTCATCGGCGACATCGCGACCTTCACCGGCGAGCCGGCGATCGCGGAGTGCGTGGCGGCAGAGCCCACCGAGGCGATCGTCTTCGACCGCGAGCACCTGCGCACGATGATCGCGGCCAAGCCGGAGCTGGGCGAGCTGGTGCTCGGCACCCTGCTCGCGCGCCGCACCTGGCACGAGCAGAACCAGCACGGCGTGCTGCACCTGATCGCCGAGCGCGCCTCGCCGCGGGCCTTCCGCGTCCGCGACCTGCTCGAGCGCAACCTGGTGCCGCTGGCCTTCCATGACGTGGACCTCGACCCGCTCGCCGACAAGTACCTCGACTGGCTGGACATCCCGCGCGAGGAGACGCCGGTGCTGGTGCGCTACGACCAGGTGCTGCGCAACCCCTCGCCCGCCCAGCTCGCGGGCGAGCTTGGCCTCCGCGCCGAGGTCGACGGCCGGCGCTTCGACGTCGTCGTGATCGGCGGGGGGCCGGCCGGCCTGGCGGCCGCGGTCGCCGCGGGGTCGGAGGGCTTCGGCGTCTTCGTCGCCGAGGAGTGGGGGCCGGGCGGCCAGGCCGGCACCAGCAGCCGCATCGAGAACTACCTCGGCTTCCCCAACGGCATCTCGGGCGTCAACCTCACCCGCGCCGCCACGCTCCAGGCGCGGCGGTTCGACGCCGTGCTGTCGAGCCACCACCCCGTCGTCGAGCTCGCCGACGGCCCGGAGGGGCTGGTGCGCGTCGACCTCGACGACGGCCAGCACGTGATCGCCCGCACCGTGGTGATGGCCACCGGTGCGCGCTGGCGCGAGCTCGACCTGCCCGAGGCCGAGCGCTACCAGGGCGCCGGCCTCTACCACGCGGCGATGCCGGCGGACGCCGAGCGCTTCGTGGACGAGGACGTCATCGTCGTGGGCGGCGGCAACTCCGCGGGCCAGGCGGCGACGCACCTCGCGCGCCACGCGCGCAGCGTGCGCATGGTCGTGCGCGGCGGCGCCCTGTCGTCGACCATGTCCCGCTACCTGGTCGACCGCGTCAGCCGCTGGCCGAAGATCGAGGTCCTGACGGGCACCGAGGTGGTCGGCATCCACGGCCGCAACTCGGTCGAGGCCGTCACCCTGCGAGACGGCACCGGGCGCGAGGAGCGCGTGGTCACGCGAGCCGTGTTCGCCATGATCGGCGCCGACCCGTGCACCGACGCCGCGAAGGGCGTCCTGGGGACCGACGCCTCCGGCTACCTCCTCTGCGGCCCAGGCGCGGCCGCCTGCGAGGGGCGCTTCACCTGGCCGGAGCGCGACCGCCCGCCGTACATGCTCGAGACCGTGCGGCCGGGCGTGTTCGCCGCGGGCGACGTGCGCGCGGGCGCGACGAACCGGGTGGCCGGCGCCGTCGGCGACGGCGCCCTGTCGGTCCGCTTCGCCGGGACGGTGCTGGCCGCTTAGGCGGCCTGGGCCGCCTCCCGGCACGAGGCGCAGAGCCCGCGGATCACGACCTGGGCGCCGTCGGCTGCGAAGCCGGCGCGCCCTTGCGTTGAAGCGCGCTTGAACTCCTACGGTGGGCTGAGACAGTCACGAGCCGACCGCAGGAGGGACAATGGCCGCGACGCAGACCGCGAGCGAGCGCATCATCGAGGAGGTCACCGCCTGGCCGGGCGTCACCGCGGCGCCGGGCCGGCGCGGCGAGCTGGCCTTCCGCGTGGAGGGCCGCGAGATCGGCCACCTCCACGGCGACCGGGCCGCGCACTTCGGCTTCCCGGAGGACGTCTGGACGACCCTCCGCGAGCAGCGCCGCATCGACGAGCACCCGGTCTTCCCCGGC
>DATLLV010000217.1:0-12302 GCA_035537655.1 Miltoncostaeaceae bacterium | reverse complement strand
GGCTGGGGGGCGGACGGCGGGGGCGTCGGGTTCCCGCTCAACTGGCGACTCGCGCTGCGCACGACGGCCCAGACGAAGGCGTAGAGCAGGACGAGGAACACGACCTCGGCGATGATCAGGCCGGTCTCGGTCATGCCAGCTCGACGTGGATCTCGGTGGTCCCCATGACGATGACGTCGCCCCCGGTCAGGGCGTGGCGCTTGACGACCTGGCCGTTGACCTCGGTGCCGTTCGTGCTGCCCATGTCGACCAGGTAGTAGTCGAGGCCCACGTGGCGGATCTCGGCGTGGACGCGGCTGGCGTTCGGGTCGGGCACCAAGACGTCGCAGTCGCGGCTGCGGCCCAGGGTCGTCACGCGCTTGGCGACGCGGTGGCGGTTCACGCCGACGACCAGCGTCATGACCTCCGGCACCAGGCCCGCGTCGTGCGCCTCCTGGGCCGAGATCACCTGGGTGCCGCTCACGCCCTCGAGCGGCGGGTAGGGCCGCGGCGGCGGGGGCGGCGTGGCCGCCGGCGGCACCGGCGGGGGCGGCGGCACGTCGACCGGCGCGGGCGTCTCGAGGGCCGGCGGCGGCTGCGGGGCGGCCGGGGCCTCGGCGTCGGCCTTGTCCTCCGCGGGCTGCGGCTCGGGTGCGGCCTCGGGGGCCGCGGGCTCCTCGGCGGGCGGCGCCTCGGCCATGCGGCAGCCGATGCCGAACTCGCCGACGCGCAGGTCGGTGTCGGTCATCAGCGACACGGCGGCCGGCGCGACCAGCGTGAGCCCGGCCGTGCGCGCGTGGGCCTCGAGGTAGGCGGCCAGCTCGGTGGTCAGCGAGGACTCGTAGGTGGCGAAGGCCGCGCGGTCCTGGGGGGCGAGGTAGACCGTGAACTCGTTGGGCACGTAGACGCGCGAGACCGAGACCGTCTTGTGGTCCTCCATCTCGCGGGCCAGCTTCCGGGCCAGCTCGACGGGTTGCAGGCTGCTCCGAAACGCCCGCCGGAAGCTGCGCTCGAAGAGTCCCTCGATCTTCTGCTCGATGTCGCGCAGGAGGCTCATGCGGTCGGCTGTCGCAGCGTAGCGGACGCCCTCGCGGGCACGCGGCGGCGGATCACGCGCCAGGGCCGCATTGCCCAGGCCAGCACGATCACGGCCGTCGGCACCAGGGCGCCCACCGCGTCGGCAGCGTCGGGGACGGTGGCGATGAGCGCGGCGCCCAGGGCCGCCAGCCAGACCGCGCAGGCCGCCAGGCGCGGGCCGCCCGGCGCGGCGCGCAGCACCAGCGGCACGCACATCGACGCGACCACCAGGGCGGCGGCCTGAACGAGCAGCTCCGGCCGGTCGGCCAGCGGATCCCACAGGGCCCGGCCGGCGACGGCGGGCGACGCGCCGCCGTCGAGGGGGCCGACCGCCGACGGCAGCGGGTCGCCGCCCGCCAGCGCGCCGCCGGTGCCCGCCGCCGTCTGCCAGGCCAGGGCGGCGACCATCCCGGCCGCCGCCGCCCAGAGGCGCGTCGGCCAGCGCGGCGCCAGCCCGGCGATGCCGGCGTAGAGCGGCCCGAGCCCGATCGCGAACAGGACCGGCGCGGCGGCCGGCAGCAGCAGCAGGCGCCCGGCCGGCCAGCCGGCGACGACGACGGCGAGCGCCACCGCCGCGAGGATCGCGCCGACCGCGGGCGAGGCGAGCCCCACCAGGACGCCGCCGGCGATGGCGGCCAGCAACGCGGCCGCCCGCGGGCGGAAGGCGAACAGCAGCGCCGAGCCGACGATGGCGAGCGCCGCGAGGCCGTGGCGCCAATCGGCCGACATGCGCTGCGCCAATTGGCCGTCGGCCGCCGCGAGGCCGGCGCCGGCGAGGGCGGCACCCCCGGCGGCGCTCGCCAGCATCGGCAGCGCTCGCACGCCCCGCCGGCGCGCCGCGACCGCCAGGCCGCCACGCGCCTCGGCCAGGTGCCCGGCCAGCTCGGCGGCGGGCGGGCGCGCGAGCGGGTCGCGGTGGAGGCCGGCGTCCAGGGCTGCGCACAGGCGCGGCGGCAGGTCGGGGCGGGCCCGCGCGAGCGGCGGCGCGACGCCGGCCGCGGCGCGGCGGGCCGTCTCGACGGGGGAGGCGCCTGCCACCGGGTTGGCGCCGGTCAGGCCCTCGTAGACCACCAGGCAGGCGGCGTAGACGTCCGAGGCCGGCGAGGCGCCCTCGCCGCGGGCCTGCTCCGGCGCCATGTAGGCGACCGTCCCGACGACGCCGCCGGTCAGGGTCAGCCCCTGCTCGCCCGAGAGCCGGGCGACGCCGAAGTCGGACAGGCGGGCGCGGCCGTCGGGGCCGAGCAGGATGTTGGCCGGCTTCACGTCGCGGTGCACCACACCCCGCGCGTGGGCGTGCGCGAGGGCGGCGAGCACGTCCTCGCCCGCGCGCACGGCACCGCGGTCGCCCGGTCCGCCGTCGCTCCGCAGCACGTCGAGGAACGAGGGCCCCTCGACCAGCTCCCAGACCAGGTACAGGCACTCGCGGTCCTCACCCCAGTCGCGCAGGGCGACGACGTTGGGGTGGGACAGGCGGCTCGCGGCCCGCACCTCGGCGCGGACCCGCGGCGCCAGCCCGAGCTCGACCGGGACGACCTTGACCGCCACCTCGTCGCCCTCGACGAGGTCGCGCGCGCGGTGGACGACCGCCGTCGCCCCGTGCCCGATCGCCGGGCCGAGCAGGTAGCGCCCGAGGACGCGCCGGTCATGGGTGGCGTGATGCGTCACGGATGGGGATCTTCCACCATGGCGGCGACCTTCCCCCTGTGGGCCGGTGCGGCCGGGGCGCCGGGGCGCCGGATGGTACCCTGGCGCGGCAGGATGCTTGGGCGAGTGGTGGAATTGGTAGACACGCTAGGTTCAGGGTCTAGTGCTCGCATGAGCTTGGGGGTTCGAGTCCCCCCTCGCCCACTGTCTCCTCCATCCGACGGCCCGATGCGGAGCGACATCTCCCGACGACACATCCGCAGGTAGGCCATGGCCGACGTCGACGACGACCGGCCGCGGCCGGGCGAGCCGTCGGCCGAGCCGCCCGAATCCACGGGCGGGCTGCGCCGCTTCCCGCCGCGGCGGCGCCCAGAGGACGATGCCTGGCTGGAGGACGACGAGGGCGGCACCGACGAGGTGCGCCGCCCGCCGTCCGGGGGCGGCCGCGAGGCGCCGCCCCCCGATGACCTCGGCTTCGACGAGCCAGAGGAGCCGCCCGCGCGGCCGCGCTCGTCGTCCTCCTCGCGCCGGCGCGCCTCGGGCGGCCGCGGATCGGGCCGGGGCGGCTCGGGCCGCGGCGGCTCGCGTGGCGGGGGCGCGGCCGTGCTGCAGCAGCCCCGCGCGCGCCTGCTGCTCGGGGTCGTCTTCGCCGCCATCCTGATCCTGGTCATCGTGCTGGTGGTGCGCGACTGCCAGCGCGACAAGCTCGAGGACTCGTACAAGACCTACCTCAACGACGTCGCGTCGATCACCAGCCAGTCGGCCGACCAGGGCAAGCAGCTGCGCCAGATCCTGAACAACCCGCGCGGCCAGAACCCGCCCCAGCTCAGCCAGAGCATCCGCCAGCTGGCGGGCGACGCGAGCGCGCTCGTGACCCAGGCCGAGGACCTCGATCCGCCGGGCGAGCTCGCCACGCCCAACCGGGCCCTGATCCGGTCGCTCGAGTACCGCGTCAACGGCATGACCTCGCTCTCGCAGAACCTCTCGACCCTGCTGCAGGCCAAGGACGACGAGACCAAGGCGGCCGGCATCGCCGAGGTGATGAAGCGCTTCCTGACCAGCGACGTCATCTACTCGGACGAGTTCGTCGGCCCGGCCAAGGAGGCGCTCGAGAAGGACGACATCACCGGCGTCGAGGTCCCCACCGGCCAGCCGTTCCTGCCCAACCCGGGCCTGGTCGACACCGACGCCGCCAAGAGCCTGCTGCCGGCGCTGCAGCGGCGCGGCTCGGCCGGCGGCGGCGGCGACGACAACTCGGGCAACCTGCGCGGCACCTCGATCGTCTCGACCGAGGCCCTGCCCTCCGAGACCCGCCTGACGCCCGGGACGCCCCAGGCGGTGCAGGCCTCCGACCAGCTGAAGTGGCGCGTGACCATCGAGAACGGCGGCGACTTCACCGAGTCGGGCATCGTCGTGACCGCCTCGTTCTTCTACCCGAGCGACCCCAAGGCGGTCGACGAGAAGCAGGCCGAGCTCGACGAGATCGCCCCCACCCAGACGACCACGGTCGAGATCCCCGGGCCCACCACGCCGGTCTTCGGCGAGCAGGGCACGCTGCGGATCGAGGTCTCCGCCGTCAGCGGCGAGACCAACACGGATAACAACGCGGCCGAGTATCCGGTCAAGATCACGATCTGATGGAGGTCAGCGTCTGGTGGGCGGTGGCCGCGGGGGTGCCGGGGCTGATCGCGCTGGTGCTCTCCGTGGCCCTCTGGGTCTGGCTGCGCCGCGTGCGCGCGGCCCAGCGGGTGCTGCTGCCCGACGGGACCTCGGCGGGGCTGATCGACCGCCAGGCCTCGCTGCAGCGGGCCCAGTCGCGGCTCGAGGGGGGCCTCGGCGACCTCGAGTCGCTGGTCGAGCGCCAGGGCGAGGTGACCGAGGCGGGTTTGCGCACCTCGCTGCGCTTCCAGGGCATGGTGCGCTACGACGCCTATCGCGACATGGGCGGGCAGCAGTCGTGGTCGATCGCCCTGCTCGACGGCAACCAGTCCGGCGCGGTGGTCACCTCGCTCCACGCCCGCGACCACGCGCGCGTGTACCTGAAGCAGATGGTCGACGGCGCGCCCGAGCAGCGGCTCTCCCCCGAGGAGGAGCGGGCCGTGGCCCTCGCCCTCGGCCGCCCGGTGCCGCCGGCGCGCGAGCCCGAGGCCGCCGCCCCGCCGCCGCCCGACGAGGTCCGGGGCATCGGCGAGCTCGACCGGCCGCCCGACCCCTCGGCGTGACGTCGTGAAGATCGGCTATCTCGGGCCGCCCGGCACCTTCGCCGAGGAGGCCCTCCTCGCCCTGGGGGGCACCGGCGAGCCGGTGCCCTACCCGACGGTAGTCGAGTGCTTCCGGGCGGTGCGCGAGGGCGAGGTGCCCGAGGCGCTGGTGCCGATCGAGAACTCGATCGAGGGCTCCGTGAACCAGACCCTCGACCAGCTGGCGGCCGCCGACGGCGCGCTCTGGATCCGGGCCGAGGTGATCCACCCCGTGCGCCACCACCTGATCGCCGCGATCGACCTCGCCCCCGAGCGGGTGACGCGGGTGCTCTCGCACCCCCACGCCACCGCCCAGTGCCAGGCCTTCCTGCGCGCCACCTGCCCGGACGCCGAGATCGTTGCGGCCAACTCGACGGCCGAGGCCGTCCGCACGGTCAGCGCATCGAACGAGCCCTGGGCGGCGATCGGGACCCTGCGGGCGGCCGACCTCTACGGCTGCCGGGTCATCGCAACCGACATCGCGGACGACGCGGAGGACAACTCGACCCGCTTCGTGCTGCTGGGCACCGAGCCCGCCCCCGCGGTGGGACCGGGCCGCTTCCGCACCTCGATCATCTGCGCGCTCGAGCGCGACCGGCCCGGCGCCCTGCTGGCGATCCTCCAGGAGTTCGCCATGCGCGCGGTCAACCTCTCCAAGCTCGAGAGCCGGCCCACCAAGACCGGCCTCGGCCGATACATCTTCTTCATCGACATCGACGGCAGCCGCGAGCGCGACCTGCCCGTCGACGCAGCCATCACGGCGCTCGAGCACCAGGGGGTCGCGCGGGTGAGCTTCCTCGGCTCCTACCCCGCCGGCGGCGGTTCCGGCTAGAATCGCCGCGGGCCGGAGAAGCCGGTGTCGGAGCCTGCGGCCCGCCACCCACGCCTTCCTCCGAGGAGCTCGATGGCCGAGCAGGTCCTGGTGCTCAACGCGACGTACGAGCCCATCAACGTCTGCTCCCTGCAGCGCGCGGTGGTCCTCGTGCTGAAGAACAAGGCCGAGGTGCTCGAGCGCGCGGCCCGGAAGCTGCGCAGCGCCACGGTCGACCACGCCTACCCGCTGGTGATCCGGCTGGTCTACTTCGTCCGCGTGCCGCGCCACGAGTCGCGCAAGATCTCGCGCCGCGCCGTGTTCGCCCGCGACGGCTACGCCTGCCAGTACTGCGGCGCCGCCTCGCACCTCACCATGGACCACGTGGTCCCGCGCTCGCGCGGCGGCCGCTCGTCGTGGGACAACGTCGTCACCTCCTGCGCGCCGTGCAACCTGCGCAAGGGCGACCGCCTGCCCACCGAGATCGGCATGCACCCGCGCTCCAAGCCCCGCGCCCCGCGGCCCGACGTCTTCATCTCGGTCGCGGCCCCGCGGCAGCCGAAGTCCTGGCGGCCCTACCTCCGCCGGGCCTGAGCCTCGCCGGCAGGACACGCGGGCCTGGCGGCGAACCCGCCCCCCGTGACCGTCGTCCGCATCTCCTCAGGACCCCTCCGCGGGGTCAGCCTGCGCGTGACCGAGCGGCGCCTCGCCGCCCGCCTGAAGGTCGCCCGGCGCCGGCGCCGCCCCGTCCAGGTGGTCGGGCGCCTGGACCGGGCCGCCTGACGTGATCCACGGCGAGATCCGGGCCGTCGGGAGGGCGGATGAGGACGAGGCGCGGGGGTGGATCACGGAGGGTCTGACCGCCGCCTGAGGCGCCCGATGGCTTCCGCGTCCGACCTGGTGCGCGAGGCGTTCCGCACCGAGGAGCGCGGCGTCGACTGGCGCTCCGGGATGGCCGGCGCGGCGGTCGTGATCGTGCCGCTGGCGATCGGGCTGGCGGCCGACGAGCCGGTCGCGGGGTTCACGGCGGCGATCGGCGCGCTGAACACTGCGCTGGCCGTGCCCCGCGCCGGCCTGAGGGCGCGCCTGTGGTGGGGCGTGCTCGCCGCCCTCGGCGGGGCGGCGGCGCTCGCAGCCTCGACGGCCGGGGAGGGCGGCGACGCCGCGGTGATCCTGGTCTCCGTCGCCTGGGTCGCGGCCTGGGCCTTCTTCCGCGCCGCCGGGTCGACCGGCGCCCTGCTGGGCTTCGCGACCTCCGCGGTCTTCGTGATCTTCGCGGGCCTCCCGGCCGACGACCCGCTCGGCCAGCGGCTGGTGTGGTTCGCGCTCGGGGCGGCCGCGGGCCTGGCGCTGATGGTTGTCGCCCGGCGTCGATGGCGGCGGGCGATCCCGGCCGGCCTCGAAGCGCTGCGGATGGTGCGCGACGGCGTGCTGTACGACCGCGCCCTGCGGGCGCACGTCCTGCGCCTCGCCGTCGCCGTGGGCGCCGGCACCCTGGTCTACCGCCTGATCGACCTCCCCCACGGGTACTGGGTGCCGCTCACGATCCTCGCGGTCCTCCAGCCGACCGGGCACGCCACGGCGGTCCGCAGCCTCCAGCGCGCCGCGGGCACGCTGGTCGCCGGCGGCCTGATCGTCGCCGTCACGGTCCTCACCGACCACCGCTGGCCGCTGACGGCCTGCGCGGCCGTCACCGCGTTCCTGCTCTTCGCCCTGGACGGGCGCGGGTACTTCTGGCTCGTCGTGCTGCTGACGCCGACCGCGCTGCTGATGATCAGCGCGGTCGACTTCAAGGGCGACACCGTGGCGATCGACCGCGTCGCGGACAGCATGCTCGGCATCGTCATCGGCCTGGCCTTCGCCGAGCTGGCCACGGCGTGGACGCGGGCGCGGACCGCCCGTGGGCCCTAGCCCGCCTCGGGGGCACGGTTGCCGAGCCGGGCGCGCCCGTCCTGGGTTGGTCCACATCGCCAAGCTCGACCTCCTCGCCGGTATCATGCAGCCGGTGCTCGTCGCCAACGGCGACGACGACCGCATGGTGCCGATGCGAAACAGCCACCAGCTGGCCGAGCGGTTGCCGCACGGGCGGCTGCGGATCGACGCCGACGCCGGCCGCGGCTTCCTCTTCCAGCATCCCCAGGACGTCGCCGCCGAGGTCCAGTCGTTTCTGGCCTGATCAGCGAGCCGTCGTCGCCCACGCGAGTGGCGGTCCCGACGCTGGCATCGACGTGGCAGGGCGCCGGCGGAACGCCGATCACGGACGACCTGCTGGACTGGCCCCCGGATGTGTTCGCCCTCGCGAACGTGATCCTCGGTCGGTCGGAGGCGTTCCGCTTCGCGCTGTCACCGATCGAGAAGTGGCCACCTCGGCGCCATCCCGGCTGGGTCGGGCTGGTCGAAGAGGCGGCCGCCGGCTGGAGCGCCTGGGCGGAGGATCGCCGGGGCACGCTTCCCGGTCTGGTGCTCGAGGAGTGGAGCGTCGTTCGCGAACGCGCCGACACCCCGCTCGAGGACCTTGCCGAGGGTCGCGACCAGCGGTTGTGCGAATCCCTGTTGACCCTGCACGCGGTCGCGGACGAAGCGTGCGCGGGACTCGGTGTCGCGCTGGACACCTCGGATGCCGTGGCGTGCGTCTTTCGCGCTCGCGGTCGTGAGCTTCTGGCTCGGACGGGATCGATGGCGCGCGTGGACCCACGCCTGCTGCGGGTGCTGCCGAAGGTCCGGACGCCGCCGACCGGGCGCCCGGCGTTCTCGCGCTATGCCTGTACCCAGGGCCCCGGCATCACGGCGCGCTGGCACAAGGTGCCGAGCCGTCATCGCGGTACGGACACCCGGTCCGAATACGCCACCCTCCTGCTGCTGCCGTGGCCGCTGCGCGTCCGCGCGTCGGACTTCCGGCCGGTCGAGGAGCCGGTACACCGGCGGGCGAAGGAGCCCTTCGGCTTCTTCGAGTTCGCGCCGAAAGAGGGCCTTGACTTCGAGCTCCTGGACGGCGTGCTGCGCGCGGCGCGCGAGGAGGCCGGCAGCGTCGACGGCGTCTGTCTGCCCGAGAGTGCGGTGGACGAGCGGGAGATCGACCAGCTCGAGACCCACCTGCGGGCGCACGGCGTGGCATTCGTGCTGGCGGGGGTGCGCCAGCGCTCACGGGAGCCGGGCCGCTTCCCGAGCAACTGGATTCACATCGGCATCAACCCGGCGATCGAGAAGGGCACGACGCCGGACGACGACGAACGCCCGGAGTGGTTTCACATCCGGCAGGAGAAGCACCATCGCTGGTCGCTCGACGACTCGCAGATCTACCAGTACCACCTCGGAGGCGTCCTCCACCCAGGCATCCGCTGGTGGGAGGCGATGGACCTCCCCCGCCAAGCGATCCAGTTCGTACAGATGGCCGAGCTCACGCTCGTGGCGCTCGTCTGCGAGGACCTCGCGCAGGCCGGCAGCGTTGCCGAGCTCATCCGCTCGGTGGGCCCGACGGCCGTGATCACGTGCCTGCTGGACGGACCGCAGCTCACCTCCCGCTGGGCGGCGCGATACGCGAGCGTGCTCGCCGACGACCCCGGCTCGGCCGTCCTGACACTCACGTCCTACGGGATGGTGCAACGATCGCGCCCCCCCAGACGCGACGCCTCGCCGGTCGTGGCGCTGTGGAAGGACCCGGATCGAGGGATTCGCGAAATTCCGCTCGAGGCTGGAGCGCAGGCTGTGCTGCTCACGGTCTGCATGGACCGCGCAACCCGGCGCAGCGCCGACGGCCGCTGGCCCATCGATAACGGAACCGCGTGCTCAAACGTCGCGGTGCACCAGATCGGTGTCCCGGCGATCACCTCGCGCTCGTCGCCCCCGGCGCCACGACCGGCGTCCCGGCGCGTGCTCGACGCCGAGGATCTCACGGTTCTCACCGGGTGGGCCGAGGCGGTCGCCGAGGCGCTGGCCTTCGGCCCCGACCGCACCGCGGCAGTGCTGGCCGACGCGCGCGCGGACGCGCCCTGGCGGGCCGCCACGGGACTGGCGCCGCCGGCCGGCCGGCTCGGCCATGCGATCGAATCGCTCCGCCGATTCGTTCAGGCGCAGGCGACGCTGAACGGAGCGCCGAGCCACGACGCGGTCCTCGTCGCCGCCGGCCAAGAGGTGCCGGGCGAGCAGCCGCTCGACGCGATGGTGCGCCGTGTGCTGCTCTCGATGCTCGAGGAACGACAGGCGCGACGACCCGCCAAGGGCGCCACCCCGCGCAGCCCGCCACTGGGCTGACAACTGGACAACCACATAGTTGTGTGGTTGGCCCGCCTGTGCCCGTCGTCCGAGGAGTGGTTCGACGCTCCTTCGTTCGCCGCGTCCGACGCGGAGTGCGTCGCCTGCGAGAACGGTGGGTACGGTGCCCGCACCTCGATGCGCGGCTCCCCACACCACAGCGGCGGCCGACTCATCGTCGCGATCCTGGTCGCGGCGATCGCCGCAGCGCCGGCGACCGCGGCGGCGAGCACGGTGCGGATCTACTCCGTCGCCGGGGCCGGGTTCGTCCTGCGTCCGATGATCTCGATCCCGCCGCCCACCGGGGACGGAGGGCCCGCGGGGCTGGCGCGACTCACGTTCCCCACGGCGGTGGCGGCGACCCCCGATGGCGGCTTCCTGGTCGCCGAGACCGAGCGCCAGCGGGTCCGGCGGGTGTCGCCCCGCGGGATCATCACCACGGTCGCCGGCACCGGGCGCGGCGGCTTCTCCGGCGACGGCGACCCGGCGACGCAGGCGAGGCTGGACTTCCCGACGGGGGTCGCGCAGCTGCCGGACGGCGCGGTCGCCATCGCCGACCAGCGCAACAACCGCGTCCGCCTCGTCGACACGGCCGGGGTGATCACGACGCTCGCGGCGGTGGCGTTCCCGGATGGCCTCTCCGCGGCGGCCGACGGCGGCGTCCTGGTGGTCCAGAGCGCCGCCAACCGCGTCCTCCACGTGGACCGCGCGGGCGGCATGACCGCCGTGGCGGGGAGCGGCGTCCGCGGCTTCGCCGGCGACGGCGGCCCGGCGGTCGACGCCCGCCTCTCGCGCCCCCGCGACGTGGCCCCCACCAGCGACGGCGGCTTCCTGATCGCCGACGGCAACCGGGTCCGTCGCGTCGCGCCCGACGGGACGATCACGACGATCGCCGGGAACGGCGCGACCGTCGCCTCAGGCGACGGGGGGCCGGCGACCGCGGCCGGCGTGCCCCGCCCGGCGGCCGTCGCGCAGGAGCCCGACGGGGCGGTGCTGATCGCGAGCGTGAATCAGGTGCGCCGGGTGCGGCCGGACGGCGTCATCGAGCTGGTCGCGGGGACGGGCCGCGGCAACTTCTCGGGCGACGCGGGGCCCGCGAAGGACGCGACCCTGTGGCTCCCGCAGGGGTTGGCGGCGGCGGCGGGCGGGGGAATCCTCGTCGCCGATCCCCATCCCTGGCGCATCCGGTTCATCGACACCCCCGGCGGCGTCGCGCCCGGCGTCCCGCGTCTGATGGCCGCCTCGTTCGTCCGGGGGATCCAGCGCGGCGAGGTGAACGGCATGACCCGGATCCGCGTCGCCTGCCCGCCCCGCGGCGTGGCCGTGCGCTTTGCGCTGTCGCGCGCGGCCACCGTGTCGCTGGTGGTCACCCGGGCCGGGCGGACGGTGGCCCGGCCGGGCGCGCGGCTCGGCGCCGGCCGGCACGTGCTCCGCTTCCGGGTGACGCGGACCGGCGAGCACCTCGTGCGGCTCACCGCCGCGGGCCGGGACGGGAGCGCGCACGACCAAGCCCAGCTCAGCGTCAACGGCTGCGAGGGCTGACCCGGCTCCGATTCGACGCGCCCGCGGATGCGAAGGAAGCGCCTCGCGTCGAGTAGGCTGACCGCCATCGGCCGGCGGCTATGGAGGGCCTGCACTGGCGAGCACCTCTCTCAGAGCGCGGACCGTGCCCACGCGGCCCACGCGGGCTCATCTGCTCCTTCTCGTCCTCGCCGGCACGCTCGGCCTCTGGCTGCTCACAGGCGGTCGGGCGAGCGCCGCCCCCGAGATCTCGGGCGCCGACGGAGACGTCTGGAACGCGGCCAGCCCGGTGCCGACCTACGTGATCTCGACCGACGCGCCGAACCGGAAGATCTCCTGGTCGGTGGCCGGTGTGGCCTCAGGGGCCGGTCGCTCGCCGCTGCAGGTGCGGCTCTCTGGGATCGGAGATGGCCAGTACCGGCTGGTGGCGAGCGGTGGGGGCTCCGGAGCCCGTGACACCGAGCGCGCCTTCCGCGTCGACCTGACGCCGCCGCGGATCACGTTCCGGCAGCCGACCGGTGGGATGCAGATCGAGCAGAACGCCCCGCTCCTGGCCGACTACTCCTGCCAGGACGCCGTGGCCTGTACCGGCACGGTGCCTCCGGGCGCGGCCCTCGACACCTCGCGGACCGGACCAGCCACCTTCAGCGTCAGGGCCCTCGACGACGCCGGAAACGAGGCCGTGAGCTTGGTGGACTACCTCGTCCGCGCCCCCGTCCCCTCGGCGGAGCCCGTTCAGCCGCCGGCAGGCGGCCCTGGGTCGCCGCCCGCCCCCAACC
>DATLLV010000216.1:0-5661 GCA_035537655.1 Miltoncostaeaceae bacterium | reverse complement strand
CCCGCGCGAGCCGCCTCGCGAGGGGAAGCCCGAGCCCCGCCCCGCGGCCGCCGCCCGTGCTGACCGTCTCCCCCCGCACGCCGGGCTCGAAGATCCGCTCGCTGTCGCCGGCCCGAACGCCCGGGCCGTCGTCGGCGACGGTGATCGCGACGTCGCCGTTGTCGGTCGTCACGCCCACGCGGACCTCGCCCTGGCCGTGCCGGCAGGCGTTCTCGATGATCGGGTGGAGGATCCGCTCGATGACCTCCTGCTCGACGCCTGCGCGGGCGCCGTCGATGGTGGGGTCGACCCGCACCACGATCCTGCGCGGCTCGGCAAGGGGGGAGAGCTCGCCGGCCACGCGGGTCGCGGCCTGGGCGGCGTCGCCGGTGCCCCGGGGGAGGCGGGCGTCCTGGCGGGCGGTCTCGAGCAGGGTCTCGATCGTCGCGTGGATGCGCTCGGCGCTCGCGCGGATCTCCTCGAGGGCGCGCCGGTACTCGCTGGGCTCGCGCTCCCGGCGGAGGGCGAGGTCGACCTCCGCCTGGATCTGGGCGAGCGGAGTGCGCAGCTCGTGTGACACCTCGGCGGTGAGGCGGCGCTCGCGGCGCATGCCGGCGGCGAGGCGGTCGAGCAGGCCGTCGAGGGTCGCCGCCAGCCGCGAGATCTCGTCGTGCGGCGGGCCGACGTCGAAGCGCTCGTCGAGGTCGCGCTCGCTCCAGCGCTCCGCGTCGGCGGTCATGTGGGCGACGGGCTTCAGGGCGGCGCGGAGGATGGCGGCCGCCGCGAAGGCGACCGCGGCCAGCACGGCGGCGGCGAGGGCGATCGAGGAGATCAGCGCGATCACCTTCGTGCGCTCGTAGGGCTCGAGCGAGATGCCGGCCACGATCGTGCCGACCCGGCGTCCGCTGTCGGCGACGACGGGCACCGCGTACATGCGGACGTTGCCCGCCACATCCACGGTCCGCACCGGCCCGCCCGCCAGGGAGGTGGCCGCCCGCTCGAGCGCCTCGCCCACCGGCGGGCTCTGGATCGGGCGGTCGCCGTCGAAGATCCACGCCCGCGTGTCGATCGTGCTCGCTGCGGGAAGCTCCGGCGGCACGATGTGCCCGTCCGCGATCGTCAGGCTCGCCTGCTCGGCGGCCGCACGGGCCTGGATGATCTCGTCGGCGTCCTGCGAGAGCGACCGCGAGACCAGGATGTTGAAGCCCACGGTCCCGGCGACCAGGCCGATCCCCACGCCGATCACGACCGCCAGGAGCAGCCGCGTGCGAAGGGCGCGCGGCGTGCGGACCCACCTCACCGGATCGCGTACCCCACGCCGTGGACGGTCTCGAGCTCCGGCGCGTCGGGCAGGCTCCGCAGCTTGCGCCGCAGGCGTGCGATGTAGGCGTCGAGCGTGTTGTCGTTGACGATCGCGCCGTGGGGCCACCCGACGCGCGTCAGCTCGCGGCGGCGCACCGCCTCGCCGGGCCGGGCGAACAGCGCCGCGACGATGCGGAACTCGGTGGGCGTCAGCCGCACGCGCTCGTCGCCCGCGACCAGCGCGTGGGAGCCGGGGTCGAGGGCGACGCCGCGCACCCGGTCGGGCGGGGCGTCGCGCGCGCCGCGCTTGACCAGCGCCCGCAGCCGCGCCACCAGCTCGTCGAGCGAGAACGGCTTGGACACGTAGTCGTCGCCGCCCGCCTCGAAGCCGGCGAGCCGGTCCACCAGCGCGTCCTTGGCGGTGAGGAAGAGGACCGGCGTCTCGACCCCCTGGGCCCGCAGCGCCTGGCAGGCGTCGCGCCCGTCGCAGTCCGGCAGCCCGATGTCGACCACCAGCACGTCCGGCCGGCCCCCCGTGGCGCGCTCCAGCAGCTGGGCCCCGGTTGCCACCGCCTCGCAGCGGAAGCCCTCCTCCTTCAGCCCGCGCGAGAGCACGGAGCGCAGCGACACGTCGTCCTCGACGACCAGCACCAATGGCGACGGCATGCGCCCAGTATCGCCCGACGGGACGCTCCGGGCGAGCGTTCAGGATTCTTTCAGGTGGACCGGGGGAGAGTGATCGGCGCCCGAAGTGCCATTGGGCCTGCGGGAACGCGGTCGAGTCGGCGTGCTGCCGGTGGGGGACCTGTGCGGTGCGCCGACCGACTCGAAGGACCGGGCCAGCGCCCTAGCGCACGGCTGGCGACGCCTCGAGCGGGACCTCCGGCGGGGGCCCGTTGAGGGCGCAGAACGTCGGCGCCCCGCACGGCGCCTCCTCGGCCGGCCGGCGGATGGTCGCGAGCGCCAGCACGCCGCCGGCGGCGCAGGCGACGGCGCAGATCATCACGCCGGTCTGGAACCCGTCGTCGAAGGCGGACGGCACGAGGTAGTCATCGCCCGAGATCCCCGCCGCCAGGGGGATCACGGCCACCGCGATCAGCCCCGCCACCCGTGCCACGGCGTTGTTGATGGCCGAGGCGATGCCCGCCCGCTCCTCGCCCGCCGAGCCCAGCACCGTGACGTTGAGCGGCGCCACCGTGACGGACAGCCCCAGCCCGAAGACGAGCACCGCCGGGAGGACGTCGGCGACGTACGAGGCGTCCGGTCCGACGCGGGTCAGCAGGGCCAGCCCGGCGCCGGCGACGATCGGCCCCAGGCCCATCGGCAGGCGCGGCCCGATGCGCTGGGCCAGGCGCCCGGCCCTCGCCGACAGCACCAGCATCACGATCGTCATGGGGACCAGCGCGGCGCCGGCCTCGATGGGGCTGTAGCCGGCCACGATCTGCAGCTGGATGGGCAGCAGGAACAGCGCCCCGGCCAGGGCGGCGTAGACGATGAAGGTCACCGCGTTCGCCGCCGAGAAGACCCGGTTGCGGAAGATGTCCAGTGGCACCATCGGGTGGCTGCCGCGGGCCTCCACGGCCAGGAAGCCGCAGAGGGATGCCACGCCCAGGACGCCGAGCACCACGACCGTGGGGTCGGTCCAGCCGCGCGCCTCGCCCTCGGTGAGCGCGTACGTCACCCCGGCCAGCCCGAAGGCGGTGAGCGCCGCCCCCGCGATGTCGAGCCGCTGCCCGCGCACCTGCGGGTTGGAGGTCTCGGGGATCGCCCGCGCGGCCCAGACCACCACGGCCGCGAGCGGCAGGTTGATGAGGAAGATCAGCCGCCACGAGACCGCCTCCACCAGCCAGCCCCCCAGGAACGGGCCGACGGCGGTCGAGACGCCCGCCAGGCCCGACCAGGCGCCGATGGCGGAGCCGCGGTCGTCGGGGCGGAAGACGGCCTCCAGGATGGCCAGGCTGCCCGGGGTGAGCAGGGCGGCGCCCACCCCCTGCACCGCCCGCGCGGCGATCAGCGTCGCGGTGGTGGGCGCGATCGCGCAGAGCAGCGAGGCGACCGCGAACCAGATCACGCCGATCACGAACACGCGCCGGCGGCCGTAGTGATCGCCCAGCGAGCCGCCGATCAGGATCAGGCCCGCCAGCGTCAGCGCGTAGGCGTTCACGGTCCACTGCAGGCCCGAGAGGCTCGCGTCGAGGTCCTCGCCGATGCTCGGCAGGGCGATGTTCACCACCGTGGCGTCGAGGAACGCCATGCCCGACCCCAGGACGGTGGCGAGCAGGATGGTCCGCCCGCGCCCGGACCGGAACCGGACGCCGGCCGCGTCGGGCCCGGCGGTCGCCGCGGTCGCCGTCAGCCCTCCAGGGGCGGGACGACGGCGGGACGGCGGTCGCGCATCGAGATCATCGTGAAGTGGCCCACGGTGCAGAGCTCGCTCGTGCCGTCGATCGGGCTCTCCTTGCGCACCTCGACGCGCACGCGCATGCTCGTGCGCCCCACCTCGACCACGCGCGCCGTCACCTCCACGAGCTCGCCCTGGAAGATGGGCACCTCGAAGGCGATGTCCTCGATCGCGGCCGTCACGACGCTGCTGCGCGCCCGCCGCATGGCGGCGAACCCGGCCGCCTTGTCCATCCACGAGACGAGCGTCCCGCCGAACAGGTTGCCCGACGGGTTGGTGTCGGTCGGGAAGACGGACTCGAGCAGGCGCGCCTCCACCCCTGGTCCCTCCGACTGTCGCGTGGCCCGCCCCGGGGGGCGGCGGTGGCCCAGGTTAGCCCGCGCGCGTCCGGGCCGTCTCGCGGCGCCCGGCCGCGAGCGCGAGGCCGCCGCCGACGAGCGCGCCAGCCAGGGCGCCCAGGGCGAAGATCGCCAGCGCCAGTGCCTCCTCCCAGGTGCCGGAGAGGCCGACGTGCGCCCAGTGGGGCAGGCCGAGGCTCTGCACCACGCTGTCACCGCCGTCGCGCATGGCGATGACGATCGCGTCGACGCCCGTCGCCACCATCGCGACGACCCAGACCAGGCCCGCGTGCAGCACGGCCTGCGACCGCGCGATGCGGGCCGCGGCGTAGCCGCCCAGCAGGAAGGCCCCCGCCTGGACGATCAGCATCCAGATGCCCGGGAGGAAGCGGTCCTCGACGCCGGGATCGCCGGTCGCGATCCCCAGCCCGAACCCGAGGCTCACGCCCGCCTCGCGCAGGCAGGCCACCGCGAGCGCCGCGGCGCCCCAGGCGGTGAGCCAGCCCAGGAAGGGCGCCGTCGGGGACAGCGGCGGCACGCGGAGCGTGAAGGTCCGCTCGCGCCGCTCCGCGGTCGCCTGCGTCGCGGCCGCCGGTTCCGTCGCGGTCCTCGGAACCTCGGCCACGAAGGTGGCGCCTCGCCCGTCCTCCGAGATCTCGTGACGCTCGGGCACGTCGACCCCCTACCCACTCGCGGCGGTGCTCAATCCCGGGGTTGACGCGGGTCGCAGGACGTGGGAGGAGAGTGCGTCGTGCCGGTCCACATCACACAGCTGACGCCGCTCGCGTTCATGGAGCGGTCGGCGTCGGTCTTCGCCGACCGGCCGGCGGTGGTGGACGGCGACCTGCGGCTGACCTACCGCGAGCTGGGCGCGGAGATCACGCGGGCGGCGCACGCCCTGCGCGCCTCGGGCGTGGGGCCCGGGGACCGGGTGGCGTTCCTGTGCGGGAACGGCCGCGAGCTCCTGGTCGCCCACTTCGCCGCGCCGCTGGCCGGCGCCGTGCTGGTGGCCGTCAACACGCGCCTCGCGTCCGAGGAGGTGCGGTCGATCTGCCACCATTCGGGCGCGCGCCTGCTGGTCGCCGACGCCGCCCTGGAGGAGACGGTCGCGCCCGTCGCGGACCGGCTGGGCGACGTGGGCGAGGTCGTCTGGGCCGGCCCCGGGGCCCCGGTGGCGGGCGGGGTGGGCTACGCCGAGTTCCTGGCCCGCGGCGCCGACGATCCGCTGCCGTGGACGGTCGAGGACGAGGACGCCACGATCTCGATCAACTACACGTCGGGCACGACGGGCGCGCCCAAGGGCGTCATGTACACCCACCGCGGCGGGTACCTGAACGCGCTGGGCGAGAACATCACCGCCGGCCACGACCAGGGGACGGTCTACCTCTGGACCCTCCCGATGTTCCACTGCAACGGCTGGTGCCACCCGTGGGCGATCGCGGCCGCCGGCGGCACCCAGGTCTGCCTGCGAGCGGTGCGCGGCGACGCGGTCTGGCGGAGGATCGACGAGGAGGGCGTCACGCACCTCTGCGGCGCTCCGGCCGTCCTGTCGGTGCTGGTGAACGCGCCCGAGGCGCACGCGCTCGACCGCGAGCTGGTGGTGATGACCGCGGCCGCCCCGCCGAACCCGACGATCCTCGC
>DATLLV010000215.1:0-2945 GCA_035537655.1 Miltoncostaeaceae bacterium | reverse complement strand
CGTCGTGACGGTGGAGGGCGGCCGGGCGGTCATCCGCTTCGAGCGCCGCCTGGGCCACCCGGTGGAGCGGGTCTGGGACGCGCTGACGCGCCCGGAGCGCATCGCGGAGTGGTTCGGCGAGGGCGAGGTGCACCTGGAGCTAGTGCCGGGCGGCGAGTACCGCACCCGCACGACCGGCCCGCCCGAGCTGGTGGAGGCGATCACCTCCGTGGCCGGCGAGGAGGGGCTGGAGCAGCGGAACACCGTGCTGGCTGTCGAGCCGCCCACGCTGCTCGAGTACACCTTCGGCGGCGACCCGGCGTCGGTGGTGCGCTGGGAGCTGCGGCCGGATGGCGACGGCTGCCGACTCTCGCTCCGGCACGTGATGCCGAGCCTCGAGGCCGCGCTCGAGGGCCAGGTGCTGCCGGGGTGGCAGCAGGCGCTCGACCTGCTCACCGCATCGGTCGCCGGCCGCCCCGAGGCGTGGTCCCTGGCGCGATTCGAAGCCCTCCGCGACGGGTACGCGAGGGACTGATGGACCGCCGCGCGCGCTGGCTGGCGCTGATCGTCCTCTGCCTCGGCGACCTCATGATCGTCCTCGACGGGACGATCGTGAACGTCGCGCTGCCGTCCATCCGCGACGACCTGGGGTTCACCGAGACCTCGCTCGCGTGGGTCGTCAACGCCTACCTGCTCACCTTCGGCGGCTTCCTGCTGCTGGGCGGGCGGCTGGGCGACCTCTTCGGCCAGCGGCGCATGTTCCTCATCGGCATCGCTCTCTTCACGGCCGCGTCGCTGGCGTGCGGGCTCGCCGGCACCCAGGGCCTGCTCGTCGCAGCGCGCGCCATCCAGGGCTTCGGCGGCGCGCTGGTGTCGGCCGTCGCGCTTTCGCTGATCATGACCCTGTTCACCGAGCCCGCCGAGCGCGCGAAGGCGATGGGGATCTTCGGGTTCGTGCTCTCGGGCGGCGGTACCGCCGGGGTGCTGCTGGGCGGGGTGCTGACCGACCTGTTCTCGTGGCACTGGATCTTCCTCGTGAACATCCCGGTCGGGGTCGTCGTCTACCTGCTCTCGCTCCGGCTGCTGCCGAGCGAGCGGGGCGTGGCCGAGGGCGGCCGCCTGGACGTCTGGGGCGCCGTCACCGTGACGGCCGCCCTGATGCTGGCCGTCTTCGCGATCGTCGACGGCAACGAGGCCGGCTGGGGCTCGGCGCGCACCCTCGGCCTGCTGGGCGGCGCCGTCGTCATGCTGATCGCGTTCCTGGTCATCGAGTCGCGCGTGACCTCGCCGCTGGTGCCGCTCGGCCTCTTCCGCATCCGCAACGTCGCGAGCGCGAACGTCGTCGGCGTGCTGATGGCGGGCGGCCTGTTCGCCTGGTTCTTCTTCTCTGCCCTCTACCTGCAGCAGATCCTCGGCTACACGCCGCTCGAGGTGGGCCTCGCCTACCTGCCGTCGATGATCATCTGGGGCGGCTGCTCGCTGATCTCCGACCGCATCGTGATGCGCTTCGGCTTCACGGCGCCGCTGGTCGCCGGGCTCGGGTTGATGGCCGTCGGGCTGCTGCTCTTCGCCCGCACGCCGGTGGACGGGAACCTCGCCCTCGACGTCATCCCGGGCACGATCGTGATCGGCCTGGGCGCCGGCATCGCCTTCAACCCGATCCTGCTCGCGGCGATGAGCGGCGTCGGGCCGACCGAGTACGGCCTGGCGTCGGGGATCGTGAACACCTCGTTCATGATGGGCGGCGCGCTCGGCCTGGCGGTGCTCGCCAGCGCGGCCGCGGCGCGCACCGACAGCCTCACCGCGTCGGGCGAGCCCGAGCTCGAGGCGCTGAACGGCGGCTACCACGTCGCCTTCATGGTCGGCGCCGCCTTCACGCTCGTCGGGGCGCTGATCGCCGCGCTCCTCATACGCGCCGAGGCGCCGTCGCCGGCGGGCGAGCCGGCGGGGGAGGGGACGGCAGCCACACCCCACTGAGGCGCCGCCCGGGCTGCTCAGGCGGCGGGCTCGCCCCCGTCGTCGGCCTGGGCCTGCTCGAAGCCGCGCGCGACCGCCGTCTGGGCCAGGTCGATGACGGCGTAGAGCGCCGGCAGCGCCCCCGGCTCGATCGCCACGCCCTCGCGGCGGACCTCCTCCGCCTCCATGGCCACCGCGATCGCGACCCGCGTGTGCTCGGCCAGCACGCCCAGGCCGGCCGCGCCCTGCAGGCCGCCGCGCAGGCCGGCGAGCTCGGCGCGGCCCAGCGAGGCGCCGGGCCGGCCGCTCTCGAGCCCGCCGGTGAGGATGCGCAGGAAGCGGACGGTCAGGCGGCGCATCGCCGGAGCACTCGGTGACGGGACGGGCGTGTCGATCTGGTCGTCGTAGCCGGCGAGCACGCGCTCGACGACGGCCTCGGTGCGCACGTTCAGCTCCCGCGCCAGCAGGGGCGCCGGGGTGACGTCCTGGGGGTGGCGGCGGAGGCGCCGCGGCTCCGGCGCGGGAGCGCCGCGGTCGGTGAGCCACTCGCGCAGCTCCTCGAGCTCAAAGCGCCGGTGGCCGCCCACGGTGCGGTGCGAGGGGAGCCGGCCCTGGTCGGCCCAGCCCCGGACCGTGGCGACGCTGACCCCGATCAGGGCCGCCGCCTCGCTCGCGGTCAGCGTGCGCTCGCCGCGCCCCGCCCGCCCTGTGCGGCCCGTGGGCCAGTCGTCGCCGTCGCTCATCGAGCGTCAGTCTTTCGCATGTCGGCCACCCCGCCAATCTCCCCGCCCGGCCAGTCTGCAGAGGCCGGGAAGGACTTTCGCCCGCGCGGGGCGAAGCCCTGCCGAGCATGCACTCCGACCGGCGCACACGCGAGCCCTGGCGGACGGCCCTCGCCGTCTTCGTTGGTCTGGCGTTGGTGCTGGGCCTGGTGGCCGCGTTCGCCGTCGGCCTGGACATGCGCCGCGAGGCCGCCCGCACCGGCGATCCGCTGGCCCGGACGGCCGACG
>DATLLV010000214.1:0-4381 GCA_035537655.1 Miltoncostaeaceae bacterium | reverse complement strand
ATCCGCGACGAGTACGCCATCTACGGCTTCTCGGGCTCGGGCCGCGAGGACTGCCAGTTCTACGTCGTCAAGGAGCTCGGCGAGCGCTACGACGACCGCGTCAAGGGCCGCATCGGCGGCATCTACGCCCGCCAGAAGACCCGCATGGGCCCGGCCCTGCGCCACGCCACCCGGCGCCTGGCGGCGGCCGACTCGCACGTGAAGCTGATGATCCTGCTCACCGACGGCAAGCCCTACGACTCGGACACCTACCAGGACAACGCCTACGCGCAGGAGGACACCAAGATGGCCCTGCGCGAGGCCCGGCGGGAGAAGATCCACCTCTTCTGCGTGACGGTCGACCGCGAGGGCGCCGACTACCTGCCCCACATGTACTCGGACGCCAACTTCGTGATCATCGACGACGTCCGCACGCTGCCCCAGAAGCTGCCCCAGCTCTACCGCCGCCTGACCACCTAGGGCCCGAACCGGGGGAAGCGACTCGCGCCACCCGGGGGATGCGGCTCGCGCCCGCGCCCGCGCCCGCGGCCGCCGACCCCGGTAGGCCGCTCGCGCACCGGGGGGACGCCGCTCGCCAACCGGGGGATGCGACTCGCGCACCGGGGGAAGCGACTCGCGAGGTTCTCCACAGGCCGGCCCCGCCGCGAGCGCCCGACCGGGGTAAGCGACTCGCGCTCCCGGGGGGATGCGACTCGCGCTCCCCGGTAGCCGACTCGCGCGCCCCCCGGGGATGCGACTCGCGCTCACCCGGGGGATGCGGCTCGCGCGCCGACGGCCGTTTCCCCTGCGCAGGGGCCACTTTCGCCCGCCGTAGAATTAGGTTTAGTAGGTAATAGAGAAAACCCCAGGGTCGCGGCCGGCCGCGCCGCCTTCGCGGCCCGGCCGCGACGCGAGCGGGATACCCCGGTTGCGTGCTCGCCGCGGCCGCGTCCGTCCGGCCGACGCGCAAGACTGCCCCATCGCCTCCCGAGCCGCCCGCGCCCGCGCCACCTCACCCCTGCCCCGACCGGGCGCCCGCCCGCGCGCCGGCGAGGCCCCCGAGGGCGAGGAGGTCACCGTCCGCGGCGCCGAGGCCCAGCTGGCCCTCTGCGAGCCCGACCACCTGCGCCGCCTCGAGCAGCCGCTCAAGTACGGCTTCGCCGACCGCTCCAGCGCGCGCAAGGGCCTCGAGGTCGCCGCCGGCGTCGCCATCGCGGACCGCCTCGGCTCGATCCGCCAGACCGCCGGCCCGCCGATCGGTCGCCACGGCTACATGGCGATCGTCTGGCTCGGCTCGCGCTGGCTGCAGCTCGAGCAGCCCGCCGCCTCGGCGGTGCCCTTCACCCAGTATCGGCTGCTGCACGACTTCGGCTGGGAGGAGTCGGGCAAGAACGCCCGCCAGGCCCTCAAGCGCACGCTGCTCAACCTCCAGGAGGCGCGCTGGGAGGGCGAGGTCAACGACACCGCCACCGGCCGCAAGACCCACGAGGACCACTTCGGCATCATCGACCGGGTGCTCTGGCCGGTGGTCCAGGACGGCCGCCTGGAGCGCCTGGGCTACATCTTCCTGGGCAGCTGGTTCCTCGAGCAGTTGCGCCACGAGGCCGGCGTCTACATCGACTGGGACGTCCTGCGCGACCTCCCCCCCATCGCCCGCAAGCTTTACGGCCTGCTCGAGAACGACCGCTTCGAGGAGGGCGAGGACGGCGAGGAGTGGCAGGCCTACTGGCTGGGGCCGCCCTTCTTCGCCAGCGTCGGCTCGACCTGCGCCCGCGAGCGCGACAACGTCGCCGCCGTGGCGCGCGCCTGCGAGGCCATCGCCAGCCACCCCCGCACCGGCTACCGCTTCAGCCGCGAGCGGGTGGCGGTCGACGGCGCCTGGGCCCACCAGCTGGTGGTCTGGCGCCCCGGTGGCAGCGCCGGCCGCCGCGCCCCGCGCCTGCTGGCGCGCGCCGGCGCCGCCTGAGCCGGCCGCCGGTGTGACAGCGGGCCGTCCGGGCCCGTCCCTATCGTCCGCCGCATGCGTGCATGCATGCAGCGGCGCGGGCGAGCGGGCAGCGGCGCGAGCGCGCGCGCAGGAGTGAGCGCAGGCCGGCAGGAGGACTCGCGCCCATGAGGGCGAACCTGCGAGCATGAACGGCGGCCCGCACATCGTCACCGTCGCCGCCGCCAAGGGCGGGGTGGGCAAGACCACCCTGGCCTACGAGCTGGCGGCGGGCCTTGCGGGCGTGCTGGTCGACCTCGACTGGGACGCCGGCGGGGCGACCCGTATGTGGGGCTTCGACCCGGCCGGCGCGGCGCGGGCGCCGCTGCTCGACGGCCTCGAGCGCGGCCCCGAGGGTCGGCCGCCGCGGCCCAAGCGGCGCCCCAACCAGCCCGAGCTGGTGCCGGCCCACCCGGACCTGTCGGCGAGCCGCATCGACGCCGAGCTGGTGGCCGACTGCCTGGGCGCCTGGGCCTCCCAGTGGGGCCGGCCCTACGTGGTGGTCGACACCCACCCGGGGGCCAACGCCCTCACCGACGGGGCGATGCAGGTGGCCGACCTGGTGGTGGTGCCGGTGGTGCTGGGGGCGCGGGAGATGGACGCCCTCGAGGCGATCGTGGCCGACTACGCCGGCTACCGCATCCTGCTGGTGCCGACGATGGTGCCGCCGGTGCCGCCGCGGCGCTTCGTCGAGCGCCTCGCGGGGCTGGCCGACGGGCGCATCGCGGTGGCGCCGCCGGTCTCCGAGCACCGCTGGATCCGGCGCCGCCTGCGCCGGGCGGCGCTCGTGACCCAGCCCAACCCGGGCGCGCGCGTGCGCGCCGCCGCCGCCGAGCTGGCGGCGGTCGTCGACGCGGTGGAGGAGGCCTGTGGCTGATCAGAGCAGCGGCATCGACCTGATGCGGGCGCGCATGGAGCGCGCCAGCCGGCGCCCGCCGCCCTCGCGGCGACCCGCCGAGGCGGCGGCGCCGGAGCCGGTGGGGGAGGGGGGCGAGCCGGCGGCCCTCGCGCCGGCGCCGGCGCCGGCCGCGGTGCCCGCGCCGAGCGCCGGCCCGCGCCGGGCCCGCCCCGGCCGGCCCGCCGCGCCGGCCCGCCTGGCCCCGGACCTGCCGCCGGTCAACCTGGCGATCCGGGTGCGCAAGCCGCTCGACGACCGCCTGGCCGACCTCATCCACGCCCTGCGCCGCGAGGGCGTGCGCACGAGCAAGGTGGAGCTGATCGAGATGCTCCTGTGGGAGCTGCCCGCCGAGGACGTGGCGGGTGCCCGCGAGCGGCTGCGGCGCTTCCGCGGCTTCGCCCCGCGGGGGCCGGGCGCGCCGCTCGGGGAGGGCTCGGGGCCCTGAAACGCGACCGGCCGGACCCCGAAGGGCCCGGCCGGCGCAGACGATCCTGAAGCTCGGGGCTTAGACGCCCGGGGGCTTCGGGAAGCGGTGCCGCATCGTGTACTGGTACGGCGTCGAGAAGAGCAGGTCGCCGATGTCCTCGGCGGTGCGCTCGATCGTCTGGGTCCAGATCGTGTCCGCCCCGGGGATGATCAGGTCGAAGCTGAAGGTCATGAGACCCACGAGCTCCTTGACCGGCATCATCGCGCCGAGGTTGTCGAACGGCGTCGCCGCGAGGGCCCACGTCCTGATGGCGTTGGCCGAGGCGGTGCGGATCGACTCGGGCTTGAGCTGGAACCGGTGCTGCCCCTCGGTCTCGGGCCGGCCCATGGCCTGCGCCGTCGCCTTGGTGACCTCGGACGGGAGGTAGGTGAGATCCCACTTCGTCGTCGTCAGCGACGGGTCGGTGATGAGCCGGAGGTTCATCCGCCCGTAGCGCGGGTCGCCGTAGAACTTCGGCTTCGCGGGGAGCTCGGCGTCGTCGTAGCGGCCGGTCGCGGTGTGGATCAGGTAGCCGCGACGCTCCATCGTGAAGTTGAAGTAGTCGTTCCCGAAACCGCCGTACCCATCGTCTTCCTTGCCACCGTGCTCCTGGGTGATGATGTAGGCGATCTTCTTCGGGAAGCCGAAGGGCTCACGGCCGGCGAACACGGCCGCGTCCTGCGTGAGGTACATGTACGGGTAGTAGCCCGCGTAGTACGTCTTCCCGTCGCCGCCCCGGTGCGACGTCGACACCGTCACGCCGAACTCGCCGTAGGGGCCGAGGCCGGTGTGGAGGTGGTCGACGTACCAGAACTCGACGACGTCGTCCTCGAGCTCCAGGGCCTTGGGGAGGATGTGCCGCAGGTCCTTCTCGTCGGCCCGATAGAAGAAGGCCGACCACCGCGAGTTGGTGTACGTCAGCGGGACGATGTCGTAGTCGACCAGCGGGTCCGCGATGCCCTGCGAGATGATGTCGCGCTTGTCCCTGTCGAGGGCAAGCGGCGGCGCGTCACCGGAGTCGATCCACGGAACGCTCGTGACGTTCAGCTCCGCC
>DATLLV010000213.1:0-5678 GCA_035537655.1 Miltoncostaeaceae bacterium | reverse complement strand
GCACGCTCACGCTCGCCTTCTCGACCGGGCTCTACGTCCTGCTCTGGGCGATGGAGGCGCCGTTCTGGTCGTGGGCGCTCTCGTCGCTGCTGATCGGGCTGGGCTTCACCTTCTTCTCGGGCGCCACCGAGGCCTGGCTGGTCGACGCGCTGCGCGCGACGGGGTACGACGGGCCGCTCGATCCGGTCTTCGCGCGCGCCCAGATCCTCACCGGCGTCGGCATGCTCACCGGCTCGGTGGCCGGCGGCTACATCGCCCAGGTCACGAACCTCGGCGTGCCCTTCGTCCTTCGCGCCGTCGTGCTGGCGGTGATGTTCTGCATCGCCTTCGTCCTGATGCGCGACCTGGGCTTCACCCCGAAGCGGGGCGGGCGGCCGCTGACCGAGATGCGCGGCCTGCTCGCCGACTCGATCGAGTACGGCTGGCGCGTCCCCTCGGTCCGCCTCGTCATGCTCGCCGGGCTCTTCACCGGCGGCGTGGGCATCTACGTCTTCTACGCGCTCCAGCCGTACCTGCTCGAGCTGTACGGGGACGAGCAGGCGTACGGCATCGCCGGCCTCGTCGCCGCGATCGTCGCCGGCGCCCAGATCGTGGGCGGCCTGGTCGCCCCGGCCCTCCGCGCCCGCTTCAGCCGCCGCACCTCGGCCCTGCTGCTCGCCCAGGTCCTCAGCGTCGCCGTGCTGCTGCTGATCGGCCTGATCGAGAGCTTCGGCGTCGTGATCGCCCTGATCGTCGTCTGGGGCCTGCTCTTCGCGGCGTCGGTCCCGATCCGCCAGGCGTACATCAACGACCGCATCCCCTCCGAGCAGCGGGCGACCATCCTGTCCTTCGACTCGCTCATGTCCTCGAGCGGCGGCGTCGTCGAGCAGCCGATCCTCGGCCGGGCCGCCGACGTCTGGGGCTACCCGGCGTCCTACCTCCTGTCCGGCGGGCTCTCGGCCCTCGCCCTCCCCTTCCTCGCGAGGGCGCGCCGCCTCGAGCCGCCCGCCGGGCCGCCGATCAAGCGGCTGGCCGTGGAGCCGACCCCGGCCGCCGGCCGCCTCGAGCGACCGGCCTGAGGGAGCCGCCCGGCGGTCGAACAGGGATGGCGCGTCCGGCGGCCGGCGGGAGATGATCGCGTCGCTGCACGTCCACCATCGACTTCGGGAGGTGCCCGGTGACCGAATCGGCGACCCTCAAGCTGCTCGTCGCGACGTTCTCCAACGACGCCGGCGCGGCGCGCGCGCTCGCGACCCTCGCGCCGGCCCTCGGCCCCGACGCCATCGGCCAGGCGGCCGTCGTGTCCAGACGAGCCGACGGCAAGGTCAAGTTCTCCGAGACCAACGACACGACGACCGCCGAGGGCGCCTGGCGGGGCGCGGGCATCGGGGCGCTGGCCGGGCTGCTGGGGATCCTGTTCACCCCGGTGGCGCTGCTGGGCCTGCCGATCGGGGCGGGCGTCGGGGCGCTGGTCGGCAAGCTCCGCGACACCGGCTTCGAGGACGACGACCTGAAGGCCCTCGGCGCCGACCTCGACGCCGGCCGCTCGGCGATCGTGATGACGGTCGAGATGGACGACGTCGACAAGGCGCAGCGGCTCCTGGCCGAGGTCGACGCCGTCCACGTGGCCGTCAAGGAGGTCGACGCCGACCTCGCGGCGGCGCTCGACGAGGAGGCGGCCGCCGCGGCGGGCGACAGCGGCTGAGGGCCGGCGACTTCAGGTCGCTCCGCTGGAAGCGGAGCCCGGCGAGGTCGATGTTCACGCGCCGCGCCCGAGGGCGTCGAGGGCCGCGACCGCCTCCTGCATCTGCGCCGCCGCCCAGGTGCGCCTGCACGGCAGGGCGGCGCCGTCGTAGGGCGTCTCGCTCTCGGTGAGGATCGCCAGCGTGCCGCCGTTGTCCAGCACGATGCCGGGGAGCTGGCTGACCGGCGCCACCAGCAGCGAGCTGCCGATGACCAGCATCAGGTCGGCGCGGGCCGCCTCCGCGTAGGCGGCCTCGATGGCGGCGGCCGGAAGGGGCTCGCCGAACAGCACCACGCCGCTCTTCAGCTGGAAGCCACAGCTCGAGCAGCGCGGCACGCCGTCCTCGGCCGCGTCGGCGCGCGCGACCAGCTCGTCCAGGCTCACGGCGTCCTGGCAGCGCAGGCACAGGCCGCGGTCGAGCGCGCCGTGCACCTCGATCGGGTCGCTGCCGGCCTTCGCGTGCAGGCGGTCGATGTTCTGCGTCACCACCGCCCGCACGATGCCGCGCCGTTCGAGCTCGGCCACGGCCAGGTGGGCCGGGTTGGGCTGGACGTCCGCGAGCATGTCGATCCGCGGACGGTGGAAGCTCCAGAAGCGCTCCGGCTCGCTGATGAAGGTGCTCAGCGAGCCGACCTCCATCGGGTCGAACTTCTCCCAGACGCCTCCGGGCGAGCGGAAGTCGGGGATGCCGCTCTCGGTGGAGATCCCCGCGCCGGTCAGCACCACCGCGTACTCCGACGCCGCGAGCGCGGCGGCGAGGTCCTCGGGGGAATGGGGCATCCGGGCCAGCGTACTAACCTCCCGCCCATGCGAGCCGACGGACGCGCACCGGGCCAGCTGCGGCCGGTTGAGATCCTGCCGGGGTTCGTCGAGACGGCCCACGGCAGCGCCCTGATCTCGGTCGGGCGCACGCGCGTGATCTGCACGGCGTCGATCGACGAGGCCGTCCCCGCCTGGATGCGCGGCCGCGGCCGCGGCTGGGCCACGGCCGAGTACGGGATGCTCCCGGGATCGACCGGCGAGCGGAAGCCGCGCGACGTCGCCAAGGGCCGGCCCGACGGGCGCACCACGGAGATCCAACGCCTGATCGGCCGCTCGCTGCGGGCCGTGGTCGACCTCGAGGCGCTGGGCGAGCGGACGGTCTGGCTCGACTGCGACGTGCTCCAGGCCGACGGCGGCACCCGCTGCGCGTCGATCTGCGGCGCCTGGGTCGCCCTCCACCAGGCCCTCACGCGGCTGATCGAGGAGGGCGGCCTGGCCCAACTGCCGCTGCGCGACTCGATCGCGGCCATCAGCGTGGGGATGATCGACGGGACCCCCATGCTCGACCTCGCCTACACCGAGGACTCGCGGGCCGAGTCGGACATGAACGTCGTCATGACCGGCTCGGGGCGGCTGGTGGAGGTGCAGGCGACGGCCGAGGGCGCGACCTTCTCCCGCGCCGAGCTGGACGTCCTGCTCGACCTCGCCGAGGCGGGCGTGCGCGAGCTCACCGCGGCCCAGCTCGCCGCGGTTGGGGCCGCCGCGCCCGCGTGAGGGGCGACCGCTGAAGGTCGTCCTCGCGACCGGCAACCGCGACAAGGTGGCCGAGCTGGAGCCGCTGCTCGCCGGCGCCGAGCTGAGCGGCGCGCCCGAGGGCTTCGACCCCGCCGAGACCGGCACCACCCTCCTCCAGAACGCCTGGATCAAGGCCGCTGCCCTGCGCCCTGAGGCGCCCGCCGATGCGGTCGTGGTGGCCGATGACTCGGGCCTGATGGTCCACGCTCTCGGCGGCCGCCCGGGCGTCTTCAGCTCGCGCTACGCCGGCCCCGACGCCACCTACGCCGACAACTGCCGCCGCCTGCTCGAGGAGCTGGAGGGCGTGGAGGACCGCCGCGCCGCCTTCGTGTGCGTGCTGGTCGGTCTCGGCTCCGGCGACGAGGTGCTGGTCGCGGCCGGCACCTGTCCCGGCGTCATCGCGCCCGCCATGCGCGGCGCCGAGGGCTTCGGCTACGACCCAATCTTCGTGCCCATGGGCGAGACCCGCTCCATGGCCGAGATGACCCTCGAGGAGAAGGCGGCCATCTCGCACCGGGGCCGCGCGGCGCGGCGCCTCGCCGAGCTGCTTCGGCTGCCCTGACCGGCGTGCAGTAGCGTTCCCCGCTGGACATGGCCCAGCCCCACCACACCGCCCGGCGGATCCCTCAGTGACGGCCGACCGCCGGCCCCAGCCCGGCTCCCGCGCGCTCTCGTGGCTGATCGGCGCGATCGCGATCGGCTGGCTCGTGGTCTACAACGCGATGCGGCTCGCGGGCGCGAACCCCGCCGACGCCGCCTGGCCGTCGCTGGGCATCGGCGCGGCGGTCGGCCTCGCGGCCTTCGGCCTGGGCCTCTGGATCGTGCGCCGGCGGGCCGCCGCTGGGAAGCCGCTGCGGCACGGGCCGGCCGAGATCCCCGGGCCGTCGGAGCTCGACGACGGCCAGCGCCGCCTGCTGGACCTGGTCTGGCCCGCGCTCGGCGTGCTCGCCGCCGCCGCGCTGGTCCTGGGGCTCTACCTGGCCGTGGACTGGCTGCGCACCGACTCCGGCGACCGCGCCACCACCACGATCATCCTGGCGGCGTGGGACGTGCTGGTGGGCCTCTGGCTGATCGACGAGGCCATGCGCGTGCGGCGGGGCGAGGCCGACGGCATCGAGTCGGTGATCCTCGGCTGCGGCCTGACGGCGGTCCTCGCCGGCGTGGGCTACTCGCGCGAGCTGGCCGAGACGGCCCAGATCGCCCTGATCATCGTCGCCGGCCTGGCCGGCGTGCTGGGCGGCGTCGCCGCCTGGCGGCTGCAGGGCGGGCGCGGCGTCCCGGTCGCGGGCGTCGCCGTGGCGATCGTCGCCGTGCTCTCGATCATCCTGCCGATCGCCCTCTGAGGTGACCGCGGCGCGGCTGGTCTGCCCGCTCTGCGGGACCGTTGTCGCGGACGGCGACGAGCCGGCCCCGGGCACCTGCCCGGGCTGCGGGGCCGCCTACGCAGGCGGCGGCGCCTCCCCGCCCGAGGCCGTCGGCGCGGCGCTGAGGGCGTGGGGGGTGGAGGGCGTGGACGCCGCCGCGCTGGCCCGGCGGCTGTTCGACGAGGACCCGCCGCCGGCGCCCGCCCCGGCCGTCACCATCACCTCGGACCGCCGCGACGGCTTCTACCTCTGGTGGGTGTTCGCCCGCGACGGCGAGCGCGACCGTGCCGGGCTGCTGCGGGACCTGGCCGGGAGCTGACGCGGCTGGCGGGCGCCGAGGGCGTCCGATAGTGTCCACCTGGCACTCTTGTCCTGTGAGTGCCAAGGCGCGTGACGCGGGCCGACCCGCGCGCGCCAGGGAGTGCCACCCACTCGACCCGGGAGGGCCGATGAATCTCAAGCCCCTGGGCGATCGCGTGATCGTCCGGACCGTTGACCAGGAGGACGTGACCGCGAGCGGGATCGTGCTGCCGGACACGGCGCAGGAGCGCCCCCAGCGCGGCTTCGTCGTGGCGGTCGGCGACGGTCGCGTCGTCGACGGCGAGCGCATCCCCCTCGAGGTGTCCGACGGCGACGAGGTCATCTACTCGAAGTACGGCGGCACCGAGGTGAAGCTCGAGGGCGAAGAGGTGCTGATCCTCAGCGAGAACGACATCCTCGCCCGCGTCGCCGCCACGCCGAAGGCGCCCACCAAGCGCGCCGCGTCGCGCAAGCCCGCCGCGAAGAAGGCGACGGCCAAGAAGAAGTAGGCGCACCCCCGGCGCCCACCACCGAATCCGCAGACCCAAGGAGACGCGCCAGAGATGGCAAAGCTGCTCAAGTTCGACGAGGACGCCCGCCGCGCGCTCGAGCGCGGGGTCAACACCCTGGCCGACGCGGTCAAGGTGACCCTCGGCCCCAAGGGGCGCTACGTGGTGCTCGACAAGAAGTTCGGCGCGCCCACCATCACCAACGACGGCGTCACCATCGCCCGC
>DATLLV010000212.1:0-7942 GCA_035537655.1 Miltoncostaeaceae bacterium | reverse complement strand
ACCCGCCGGCGCAGCTCGAGCGCCTCGCGCGCGTGGATCTCGATGTCGCTCGCCTGCCCCTGGAAGCCGCCGCTGGGCTGGTGGATGAGGATGCGGCTGTTGGGCAGCGCCATCCGCTTGCCCGGCGCTCCGCCGGCCAGCAGCAGCGAGCCCATGCTCATCGCCACGCCGAAGCAGATCGTGCGGACGTCGGGCCGGATGAACTGCATGGTGTCGTAGATGGCGAGGCCGGCGTACACGCCGCCGCCGGGCGAGTTGATGTACAGCGAGACGTCCTTGTCGGGGTCCTCGCTCTCCAGGTGCAGGAGCTGGGCCACGACGAGGTTGGCGACCTGGTCGTCGACCGGCGTGCCCAGGAACACGATGCGCTCGTTGAGCAGGCGCGAGTAGATGTCGAAGGAGCGCTCGCCGCGCGGGCTCTCCTCCACGACCATGGGGACCAGCGGCATCGGCTATCCTTTCGACAACTTGTCGGTTGTCAGGCCACGATAGCAACCTTCCGGTTGTCAAAGGAGCGGACGATGGCGGCATGGCGCGAGGTCGAGATCGAGGCCACCCCCGAGGAGGTCTGGGACGCGCTGGCGACCGAGGAGGGCCGCGAGCGCTGGCTCGACGAGCCCGGCCGCGAGATCCACGTCGAGTCGCAGGACCCGCCCCACCGGCTGGTCTGGTGGTGGTGGGAGGGCGACGAGCCCGCCACCCGGGTCGAGTTCCTCGTCGTGGCGGCGCCCGCCGGTGCGCGCGTGATGGTCACCGAGAGCGCGCCGCCCGTGCCGCTCGCCCGGCTGGCCGCGAGCATGGCGGCCGTCCCCGCGTGAGGGACCGCATCGGGCCGGTGCTGGCCGCGCTGGCCGACCCGACCCGCCGCCACGTCGTCGAGACGCTGCTGCGCGACGGCTCCACCAGCGTGCCCGCGCTGACCGCGACGCTGCCCATGACGCGCCAGGCGGTGGCCAAGCACCTCGCCGCCCTCGACGAGGCCGGCCTGGTCGAGCGCGTCCCGGGCGGCGCGCGCCGGGTGAGCTACCGGCTGCGGCCCGGGGCCCTGACGCCGGCGGCGTCGTGGATGGGCGCGGCCGCGGCCGCCTGGGACGCCCGCCTCGACCGGCTCAAGGGCGCGGTCGAGGGGGGTCGCTGAGGCTCAGCCCGGCGCGGGGGCCCAGAGGGCGTCGCCGCCGAGGGGCAGCTTGCGCGCCCGGCCGGCGGCGACGAGCGCGAGCAGGGCGGCCTCGGCCCCCGCCCGGTCGGGGTCTTCGTTGCCGCGCGCCAGCATCACCGCGACCTCTTGGGTGGTCAGCCCGCCGGGGAAGCGCTCCAGCAGCGGCTCCGGGTCGTCCGGCGGCGGCTCGCGCCGCAGGCCCGGGTCGAGGTTCGCGACCAGGACGTCGTAGGCGGACAGCGGCTGCCAGCCGCCGGCCACCAGTCGCGAGCCGTTCAGCGCCAGCACCACCGAGGGCGCGGTGAAGCGCACCGGGCCGTCGGTGGTCGCGGTCTTGCCCTGCAGCTCGGCGGCCGAGCCGGCGGCCGAGCGCGCCTCCTCGCGGTCGCGCTCGTAGGCCGCCACGACGTCGGCGTCGTCGATGCGGCCGGCCAGGGCCGCCCCGTCGAGCCCGGGGACGGCGTCGAGGGCGGCCGCGAGGTCGTCGTCGTCGTCCAGCAGCATCGTGGTGGTGAAGTTCGCGAGCTGCAGCGCCCGCAGCGCCGCCCACTCGCTGCCCGGGCGGTCGAGCCGGGCCGCCACGATCGCCCGGCAGGCGCGCGAGGTGCCGGCCATGCGCGCCTTCGGCGTGGCGGCGAACGGCATTCCGAAGCGGTCGCGGAACTCGGTCTGGCTGCGGGCCGCCCGCAACGGCGTGTAGCCGCGCGCCTCGTACTGGCGCCGGTGCTCGGTCAGGCCGATGACCACCAGCCGCCACTCGAGCTGGTCGCCGTAGCGCCATTCCAGCGCGCGCAGCGCCGGGATGGCCGAGTAGGCCCAGGGGCACGCCGGATCGGTGTAGAGGACCGCGGAGACCACGCGGGCCTACGGTACCGGCGCGCCCTCGGCCGGCGCCCTATGCCGGCGGGGGCGCAGCGGCAGCCCGTGGCAGGCGCCGCCGCCGGCCAGGCGGACGCGCGCGGCCCGGGCGACGGCGGCGATGAACGCCTCGCCCGTCCCCCCGATGGAGCCGTCGCGGTAGGTCATCGCGGCCGCCACGACCGGGCCGCTGCGCAGGTAGATGATCCCCGTGTCGTGGCGCACGTCATCCGTGTACCCGGTCTTGTGGGCGACCGGCACCGCGGACGGCAGCCCGGCGACGAGCTTCGTGCGGTCGCGGACGTCGAGGAACCGGGCCAGCAGCTCGGACCGTGCCTCGGCGACGCTGATCCCCAGCCGCGCCACGCCGCCGCGGCCGACGGCGCCGCGGTGCACGGCCACCATCAGCCGGGCCAGCTCGTACGGCGTGCTGATGAAGTTCGTGAACAGCGGCGGGCTCGAGGTCGCCTCGATCGGCAGCGGCCGCCGTCCGGCCTCGTCCAGGATGTACGGGCGGCGCACCAGCGAGCGCTCGAGCCCCAGGTCGTGGAGGGTGTCGGTCACCTCCGCCGCGCCCGCGTCGCCGGAGCCGCCGCCCAGCGCGCTCAGCACGCTGTTGGCGGCGGCGTCCTCCGAGTCGATGATCATCCGGTCCAGCGTCGTGCGCAGCGCGCCCGCCTGGCCGTGGCGGACTGCGTCGACGAGGATCGCCGCCTTGAGCGTGCTGGCCGCGGGGAACTGGGCGTCGGCGTTGACCGCCGCGCCGCAGCCGGTGATCAGGTGCTGCACGTAGACGCCGGTCGTCGCGGAGGTGCCGGCCACCAGACGCTGCACGTCGCGCTGCAGGGCGGGATCGACGAAGCCGGGGATGCGCCCGGAGCGCAGGGCGCTGGGCGGCAGGGCGCGCACCCGGACCGTCGCCGACCAGCGCGACCCGCCCCTCGCGATCGCCCTGACCCGCACCGCGTGGACGCCCGTCGGCACCGGCACGGAGATCCGGCGCGGGCCCGGCGGGGGCCGCAGCCGGGCGGTGATGCGCCCGTCGGCCTGGACCTCGACCCGCTCCGCGCTCGCCCGCAGCCGCACGGCGGCGTGGCCGAAGCTGACCGCCGGCGCCGAGATGACGGGCGGCGGTGCGGCGTGGGCGATCACGGGTGGGCGCGCATCATCGGCTCGAGCAGCTCGGCCACCGCCGCCCGCGTGCGGCGGGTGAGCTCGGCGGCCCGCTCGCGGCGGGGGCCGTCCTCGGGGACCGGGACGGGGTGCCCGAACGCCACCAGCACCGGGCCGCGGCCGACCGGGCGCCAGCCCCTGATGAAGTGCTGCACGCCCCAGATCGCCGCCGGCACCACCGTGACGCCCGGGGTCAGCCCCAGGTGCCCGGCGCCCTCGAGGAACTCGCCCAAGGGCGCTCCCCAGCCGGGGCGCCCTTCGGCGAAGACGACGATCAACTCACCGGCGAGCAGCTGGTCGCGCGCGTAGCGCAGCGCGCGCGTGTCGGCGCTCTCCGGCCGGAGCGGGAACGCCCCGACCGCGAACAGCAGGCGCGCGAAGGGCAGGTGGCAGAAGTGGCGGGCATCCGCGACGTACTGGGCCCGCCGCGGCACGCAGGCGACTCCCACGAAGAGGGGGTCGACGTCACCGACGTGGTTGACGACGACCACCACGCCCCCCTCGCGGGGGATGCGTCGCCGCCCGGCGACCCGGAACCCGGCCAGCAACGGCAGCGCGGGCCGCAGCAGGAGACGCGAAAACACCCATCCCGCCCGCAGCAGCCCCGGCCCGGCCGGGCGCCAGTGGACCGGGCTCAGGTCAGGCCTGGAAGCTCTTGCCGCAGCCGCAGGAGGAGGTCGCGTTCGGGTTCCGGATCAGGAACCCGGCGCCCTGGAAGCCCTCCTCGTAGTCGAGCTCGACCCCGAGCAGGTACGGCACGCTGAAGCGGTCGACGATGACGCGGACGCCGTCGTCCACGACCACCTCGTCCCCGTCCTGCGGGCCGGCCAGCGACAGGTCGTACTCGAAGCCCGAGCAGCCGCCCGGGACGACCTGCACCCGCAGCCCGGCGACGGGGTCGGCCTCGGCCTGCAGCAGGGTGCGGAGCTTGTCGCGGGCATCGGTGGTGAGGGTGACCATGACCCCAGTGTAGGCAATGCCTCGGCGGGTCCGCAAGGTGCTTCTCCCGTTAACGACCTCCGAGCCGGAAGGCCGTCGCGCTGGCGTTCCCCGCCCGGTCGCGCAGCGTCAGCCGCACCGGCGCGCCCGGCCGCGCGTCCCTGGCCGGCAGGCGCAGCGCGAAGGGCGCCACGATCGCCTCGTTGGTCACGTCGCGAACGCCCACGCGCAGGCGCACGTCGGCCGGGTCGATGCCGGTGCCACCCCTGTCGTCGCTGTAGCGGACGGTCAGGGCGCCGCGCGTCGGCTCGCCCGGCGCGGGGTGGCGCCACAGCACCCGGGGGGCGCGCCGGGGCACGCGCCGCAGCCGGCGCGGGGCCAGCGGCAGCGGCCCGCGAGCGAAGGCGAGGGCCGCCTGGGAGGTCGCCCAGACCGACGCCCGCGTGGAGTCGCGCTCGTTGCGGACGCCGCCGTTGGCCAGCTGCATGCCGCGCAGGGCCTCCAGGGGCCCGCCGCCGCGGCTCCACGGACGCGATCCGAGGTCCTCGCCGATGGTGTGCAGGGCCACCGTCACCCAGGCCGTGGTCAGGGCCTGACTGCCGGCGCCCACCACCGGCGCGAACCCGCCGTCGCGGTTCTGGGCCCGGGCCAGGAACGACCGCGCCCGCGCGAGGACCGGGCCACGGCCCGGGCGCACTCCGGCCGACCACAGGGCCTGCACCGCCGCGGAGGTCGTGTTGGGGCTCGAGGACGGCATCCCGGGCGCGCTGGACCAGCCGCCATCGCGGTTCTGGGCGCGCGCGAGGGCGGCGCGGGCCCGGCCGACGGCGCGCGCCCGGGGCGCCAGGCCGCCGGCGCGGAGGGCGAGGATCCCCCAGGCGGTGGTCACCGCGGAGTCGCCGACGGCGCCGTCGGCGCGCTGCGCCGCCAGCACGCGGCGGACCGGGTTGCGACCGCCCACCGAGCGCGGGTCGAGGCCCGCCGCCCGCGCGGCGACCGCGATCAGCTCGAGCTCGCCGAGCCTCGGCCGCCGCACGGGCTGCGCGACGGCGTCCGCGAGCGTGACGAGGCCGCTGCGCCAGCGAGCCGGATCCTCGCCCGCCGCGGTCACCGCCAGCGCGGCCCACGCGCTGTACGCGACGTCCGTCCCCGGGCCCTCGTTCACGCCCCCGGCGACGGGGTCCTGGCGCGCGGCGAGGTGGTCGAGGGCCTTCGCGAGCGGCCCTGCGAGGGCGGGTGCCGGCGCCACGAGCCCCAGGGCGAGCGCGACGGCGATCGTCCCGAGGCGGGGTGCCATCGCGGTCCTGTGTACCGCCGCCGCGATCCGCGGGGAACTCCCCGTTGGTGGAGGCGCGCCCCGCGGAGGGTCCCGAGCTTGCGAGAGGTTGATAGCGTCGTGCGCGTGAGGACGCGCGGCTCGCTGCTCCTGGACGCGCGCGGCAACCCGCGGACGCTCGTCATCCTCGGCATCGTCGCCTTCGCGCTGATGGTGCTGTCGATCGGCAGCTTCGTGGCGCTGCTGGCCGCGGGCACGGGGAGCCCCGAGACGCTGGCGATCTGGGTGATCGCGGCCCTCGTCGTGATCAAGATCCCGCTGCTGATCCTCGTCTGGTGGCTGCTGGGACGGCGCAAGGAGCCCGTCGGCGGCGGCGGCTGGCGCACCGAGGAGTGCGAGGAGATCCTCCGCTACCTCGAGGAGCAGGCGCGGGCGAGCCTGGGTCGCGAGGACGCCGGGGCGCGGCTGGCGTACTACTCGCGCGAGGCCTGGTACGTCGCGGACGCCGCGGCCGACGTCGACAAGCCCGCGGCCGTGGCCGTGGCGCTCAGGATCGACGCGATGGCCACGGCCCAGCGGACGGGCAGCGGGCAGGCGCCCGCGGCGGGGTCCGGGCCGACGGCGGGCTGACGTGCGCCCCGGCCCCGCGGGGCCCTCCTCCCCCACCGTGCCGTCCGCGGCGCGGATCGCCGCGGCGATCCGGCGCGCGACGGCCGGGGGCCTGATCGACTTCGGCGAGCGCCGTAGCCTCTGGGACCGCATCCTCGCCGCCCTGGTGACCGCCCCGCGCTGGCGGACGCGGTCCCCGCCCGCGATCGCGCTGGCGGCCGCGTGCGTGCTGGTCGGCGCCTCGCCGGCCCTGCTGCCGGGCAACGGGGGCTTCGAGCCGACCCACGCGGTCCTGCTCGTGATGCTCGCGGTCGTCGGCGTGCGGATGCCGCTGCCGATGGGCCTCGCCACGGCGGTCGTCGCCGAGGCCGTCCTGGCCGCCGAGCGCATCGACTGGGCGGCCGGCGCGGGGACGAACCAGGACGCCGTGATGGCGGCGGTCTGGACGCTGCTGGGGCCGCTGGTGGTCGCCGCCACCTACGGCCTCGCCGAGGCCCCCCGCCGGCTCGAGCGGGCCTCGACGGACGCCGCGGTCGGCTCCATCCTCCAGGCGATCGCCGCCAAGGACGGGTCCGTCGGCGGCCACTCGGGTGAGGTCGCCGACCTGGCCGTCGCCGTGGGGCGTCGCCTGGGGCTGACCGGGACGGCGCTGACCGAGCTCCAGGTGGCCGGCGCCCTGCACGACCTGGGCAAGCTCGCGGTGCCGCAGGAGATTCTCGACAAGCCCGGCCCGCTCACCGCCGAGGAGTGGGAGGTCGTGCGCCGCCATCCGGCCGCGGGCGAGGAGATCGTGCGGGCCATCCCGCCCCTGGCCCACCTGGGGCCGCTGCTGCGCGCCATGCACGAGCGCTGGGACGGCGGCGGCTACCCCGACGGCCTTCAGGGCGAGCGGATCCCGCTGCCGTCGCGCATCGTCATGGCCTGCGACGCCTACGGGGCGATCACCAGCGAGCGGCCCTACGACCACGCCCGGCCGCCCGGCGCCGCCGCCGAGGAGCTGCGCCTGGGCGCGGGCTCGCAGTTCGACCCGGCCGTCGTGACCGCCTTCCTGCAGATCCTGCGCGAGCGGGGCGGGCCGGCGGTCGCGCCGCCCGCGGTCGCGCCGCCCCCGGCGGCCCCCTAAGCCGAGCGGGGCAGCTCCCGGCCGCAGGCCGGGCAGCGCCACACGGGGACGGTCTTGTCCTCGGGGATCGCCTTCCCCGACTGGATGTCGTGGGTCCGCATCACCCGGGTCGTCGGCCGCATGGTGACGCCGTCCTTCGGGCAGGGCGGCGGGGCCTCGGAGGTCGCGTCGGCCATGGAGCGCGGACCCTACCACCGGCCCCCTCAGCGGGCCTGGGCGCGTTGGATCGCGCTCGCCAGCTCGTCCTTGGTCATGCGCGACCGGCCCCGCACGCCGAGCCGCTTGGCGCGCTCGTAGAGCTCGGCCTTGGTGTTGCCGAGCACGTCGACGCCGCCGTGGGTCGGCTTCGGGCGGTCGCGCTTGTCGGGGCCGGGCTGCAGGTCGCGCGCGTCAGAGGGGCCGGGTTCGTCCTTCGGCTCCCAGCGGTCACCCCGGCGCTCGGCGACGTACTTGACCGCCGCCCAGGCCGTTCGGTGGGCCCGCTCCTCCGAGTCGTACTGCTCGTGGGCCGAGTCGAGCGTCTTCTCGTACGTCCGCCGCACCTTGGCGGGCGAGCGCCGCAGCGGCCCCGGCAGCTCCTCCTTGCGGGCGGGCATCCCATACCTCCTGTCAGGGTGTCGGATGCACCCTTTCCCTCGTCCCTTCGGGGCTATGCGGACGGGGATGGAAACGGGTACCGTCGGGTCGCCCGCCGCCGCGTCGGACCGGCGGCGACCGAGACCAGGAGGCTGGGGTGAGCACCGACCCATTGGACGAGTTGGGCCCGATCGACGTCGTGGTGATCGGCTTCCCGCCGGGCGCCCCG
>DATLLV010000211.1:0-5012 GCA_035537655.1 Miltoncostaeaceae bacterium | reverse complement strand
CGCACGCGCCGCTGCCCCGGCCCCAGGCCGAGGCCCCCCCGGTCCGCCACCAGAGCCCCTACTAGGAGGACGCCGTGAAGCGCCTGATCATCCTCGGCGCGCTCGGCGGCGCGCTCGCCTGGCTGCACTCGATCGGGGCGCTCGACCCCGGGCTGTGGGCCGACACCTTCCGCCGCGAAAGGGAGCGCATCCCCCGCGAGCTGAAGGAGGCCCTCGCCGCCGCCAAGCGCGCGGCGGCCCACGCCGAGGAGGAGCTCGACCGCGAGGTCCGCGAGAGCTTCCGCGTCAACTCGGGGCCACGCCCGACCTAGCCCGCCGAGGGCTGCGGCCGCCCGGCGGCGAGGCTACCCTCGCCGGGTGGCCGACGACGTCCGCCAGCGCCTGGAGATGCTCCTCGTCATGCAGTGGCTCGACGAGGGCGCCGTCGACGATGGCGAGGTCGCGCTCTCGGTGCCGACCGCGGCCTCCGAGCTGGGCCTGGAGGGCCGCTCCGGGCTCCTGGCCGTGATGGCGGCGCTCGGCGAGCTCGAGGACCGGCGCCAGGTCAGCGTCGCCTGGCCGGGCGGCGCCGGCACGCGCGAGGCCGTGGTCACGCTCTCCTCCGAGCTGCGTCAGGACGCGCGCAAGCTGTTCGGCAGAACCTGATCCGCAGGTTCTGGCCTCGCGGGCCGGAGGGCGCCGGGCCCTCCGGCCGGAGGGCCGCTCAGATGCTGACCTTGCGGGTGACGAGCGCCGCGTTCGCGAGGCGGTCGTTCACCAGCACCCGCAGGGTGAGCGACGTCGTGCCGCGGCGCGCGAGCGCCCGCGAGATCTTCGCGCTCAGCCCGACCCTGACGATGCGGTTCTTCGCCAGGCCCTTGTTCGTCGCGCCGAGCGAGATCAGCGTGCCCGAGCCGCTGACGCCCAGCGACCGCGCGACGCCCTTCGACGCCAGCAGCTCCGCCTTCACCGAGCAGGCGCGCGAGCACTTGACCCGGGTGGGCAGGCTCAGCTTCCTGCCCCGGCGCAGCCCGGCGCGCGCGGCCGAGCGGGCCGTCGCCGAGACGGTGACGGTCACCTTGGGCGGCGTGGTGTCGTAGGCGAACTCGGCGATCGGCCCGATCCCGGTGGCGCCGCCGGGCGTCACGCGCCCGATGCGGTCCTTGCCGTTCTCGGTGAACCAGACCCCGCTCGCCGGCAGGCCGACGATCTTGAGCGGGTTCGCGCCCGGCGTCGCGAGCGGCTGCTCGCTGTACTGGCCGGTCGTGGTGAGGCGCCCGATGCGGTTGTCCTGCGGGTACGCCATCCAGAGCGCGCCGTCGCTGCCGACGGTGATCCCCGACGCGCCGGAGGCGGCGGTCGTGGCGACCGGGACCTCGGTGATGACGCCCGCGGTCGTGATGCGGCCGACGATCGGCAGCGTGCCCTCCGTGAACCACAGCGCCCCGTCCGGGCCGACGACGATGCCGGCCGGGTTGCCCGCGTTGGAGGCGAGCAGGAACTCGCTCACCGCGCCCGCGGGGGTGACCCGGGCGATGCCGTGGCGCGACGAGAGCGTCACCCAGAGGTTGCCGTCAGGGCCGGTGACGATCTCCTCGGGGGTCGAGCCCGGGTTGAGCGGGTACGCCGTCGCCGCGCCCTGGGTGGTCACCGCGACGATCTTGTCGCCGTCCTTGTCCACGAACCACAGCCGCCCGTCGGGGCCGGTCGTGATGGCGCGGTAGTTGCCGAACGGCACGTCGATCTCGGTGATCTTGCCCGTCGTGGTGATGCGGCCGAGCTTGTCGCCGTACTCCGTGAACCAGAGCGCCCCGTCGGGGCCGGTCGTGATGTCCGCGGGGCCGCGGGCGGGCTCGCCGAAGCGGGTGATCTTGCCGGCCGGCGTGATCCGGCCGATCCGGCGCGTCTTGAACTCGGTGTACCAGATGTTGCCATCGGGCCCGACGGTGATCCCGTCGGCGAGCGCGCGCCCCGGCGCGGCCTTGCCGCCCTGGGCGTTCGCGCCGCCCGCGACGAGCAGCACGAGCGCCGCCGCCAGGCCGGCGACGAGCGCCAACTGCCATGTCCACCTTCTCGCCGTCACGGTATGCGTCCTCCCGACTCACCGGATTCACCGACAGGTCGTTGTAACCCATCGCTCGCCCGGATCACACGGGGATGGGTGCAGGATCGGCCTATACGGTCGGACGGACTCCGACCTCGCGCAGCTGCTCCGGCGCGACCGGAGCGGGCGCCCCGGTGAGGGGGTCGGAGCCGGTCGAGGTCTTCGGGAACGCGATGACGTCGCGGATCGAGGGCTCGCCGGTCAGCAGCATCACGATGCGGTCGAGGCCGAAGGCGATGCCGCCGTGGGGCGGCGCGCCCAGGCCCAGCGCGCGCAGGAGGAAGCCGAAGCGCGCCTCGGCCTCCTCGGCGTCGATGCCGATCAGCGCGAAGACGCGCTCCTGGAGGGCACGGTCGTGGATGCGGATGCTGCCGCCGCCGATCTCCAGGCCGTTCAGCACCACGTCGTAGGCTTGGGACAGCACCGCGCCGGTGTCGCGCTCGAGGCGGTCGAGGTCCTCCGGCCGGGGCGCCGTGAACGGGTGGTGGAGCGGGTCCCAGCGGCCCTCGTCCTCGTTCCACCCCACCAGGGGGAAGTCGACGACCCAGAGGGGCGCCCAGGCGCCGCCTGGGATCAGGCCGTGCCGCTCGGCCATGCGGATCCGCAGCGACCCGAGCACGCGCTGGGCGACCGGCTCGGCGTCGGCGACCATCAGCACCAGGTCGCCCGGCGCGGCGCCCAGGTCGCCGGCCAGGCCCTCGAGGAAGCGCGCCACCGGCGAGCGGAGCGTCCCGCCGGCCTCGACCGCCGCCCAGACCAGGCCCTTGGCGCCCAGCTCGCGCGCCTCCTCCATGAGCTCGTCGCCGACCCTGCGGCTGGCCCCCTCCCCCGCGCCGGGCACGACGATCGCGCGCACGACCCCGCCGGCCGCGAGGGCGCCCTCGAAGACGCCGAAGCCGCTGGCGGCGGCCGGGCCGCTCCAGTCCCGGATCTCGATGCCGTAGCGCAGGTCGGGCCGGTCGGTGCCGAAGCGGAGCATCGCCTCGGCGTAGGTCATCCGCCGGAACGGGAGCTCCAGGTCGACGCCGCCGGCGGCGAACGCCTCGCGCAGCACGCGCTCGATCAGCGCCTGCAGCTCGGGCGGCTCGACGAACGAGGCCTCGACATCGAGCTGGGTGAACTCGGGCTGGCGGTCGGCGCGCAGATCCTCGTCGCGGAAGCAGCGGACGATCTGGTAGTAGCCCTCCAGGCCGCCCACCATCAGCAGCTGCTTGAAGAGCTGCGGGCTCTGGGGCAGCGCGTACCAGGAGCCCGGCTGCAGGCGGCTCGGCACCAGGAAGTCGCGCGCGCCCTCGGGAGTCGAGCGGGTGAGCACCGGTGTCTCGACCTCCAGGAAGCCCTCGGCGTCCAGGGCGCGGCGCATCGCGGCGGCGACCCGGGCCCGCACCTCCAGGGCGCGCAGGCGGCGCGGCCGCCGCAGGTCGATGTAGCGGTAGGCCAGGCGCAGCTCCTCGGAGGCCTCCTGCGACTCGTCCTCGACCGAGAACGGCAGCGGGTCGGTCTCGGCCAGCACCTCCAGGCGGTCGACCCGCAGCTCCACCTCGCCGGTCTCGAGCTCCGGGTTCACGGTCTCCGGGGTGCGCCGGACGAGCTCGCCCTCGGCGCTGACCACGTCCTCGGGGCTCAGGTCGCCCGCCCCGCGCAGCGCCTCCGGGGCGTCGTCGTGGAACACCAGCTGCAGGATCCCGGAGCGGTCGCGCAGGTCGATGAACACCACCCCGCCGTGGTCGCGGCGGCGGTGGACCCAGCCGGCGACGCGGACGCGCTCGCCGACGGCGCCCGCCGCCCCGGCGCAGGAGTGGGTGCGGTAGCGCGGCGAGCCGATCACGCGCGCAGCGCCCCGGCCAGCTCGCCGAGCGGCACCTCGCGCTGCTCGCCGCTCTGCATGTCCCTCACGGTCGCGACCCCCGCCTCGTGCTCGCGCGGTCCCAGGATCACCGCGCTGCGCGCGCCCAGGCTCGCGGCGTGGCGCATCATGCCCTTCATGCTGCGACCGCGCAGGTCCCACTCGCAGCGCAGGCCCGCAGCGCGCAGGCGCTCCACCAGCGCGAGGGCCTCCAGCCGCAGCGCCGGGTCGGGCACCGCCAGGTAACAGTCGAGGAGGGCCTCCTCCCCTGCGCCCTCGCCCGCGATCGCCAGCACGATGCGCTCCACGCCGGCGCCGAAGCCGACGCCGGGCGTGGGCGGCCCGCCGAGCGCCTCGACCAGCCCGTCGTAGCGCCCGCCGCCGCCCACGGCGCTCTGCGCGCCGAGGTGCTCGCTCGTGAACTCGAAGACGGTCATCGTGGGGCCGCGGGAGCACGAGGAGGGGGTCGCGACGGTGCGTGACATGGAGACCGGGGAGCAGCGGACCGTCCCCCTGGGCGACCTCGTCGCCGAGCTCGGCGGGCGGGGGCCGGCGTGATCGGCTCGTCGCGCTACCGCACCTCCGGGTGCGCGGAGGCGGCCGACCGGGCCGGCGAGACGATCCGCGTGGCCGGGTGGGTGCACCGCCGCCGCGACCACGGCGGCGTGGTCTTCATCGACCTCCGGGACCGGTCGGGCCTGCTCCAGCTGGTGTTCCACCCGCAGGCGGGCGCCGCCTATGAGGCGGCCGGGTCGCTGAGCCCGGAGGACGTCATCAGCGTCGAGGGCGAGGTGGTCGAGCGCTCGGAGGCGACGGTCAACCCCGCGCTGCCGACCGGCCGCGTGGAGCTCGCGGTCGCGACGCTCGACATGCTGAGCGAGGCCGACCCGCTGCCGTTCTCGGTGGAGGACGAGTCGCAGGAGGCGTCCGAGGAGCTGCGGCTCCAGTACCGCTACCTCGACATCCGCCGGCCGCGGCGGCTGCGCGCGCACGAGATGCGGGCGCGGGTGGCGGGGGCGATGCGGCGGGTGCTCGACGACGCCGGCTTCCTCGAGGTCGAGACGCCGGTGCTAACGCGCTCGA
>DATLLV010000210.1:0-4251 GCA_035537655.1 Miltoncostaeaceae bacterium | reverse complement strand
CGGCTGGAGACCGCCAGGCGGATCGAGCAGACCGGGTCGCCCCCCTGGGTGTGGCGCAGCTCGGGGTCGCGGGTGAGGCGCCCCACCAGGGTGACGCGGTTCAGGTCGGCGGGCATGTGGGCACCTCCGCTGGCGCTGGGTGGTCGTCGCCGTCTGACCCCATCCTGACCCCGCCGCCGGACGCCATTCAGCACCCGTTCGTGCCGAGATGCGCGCCTAGGTGCCCCAGCGCTTGAGACGGACCTCGTCCGGGTCGTGGCCGCGCTCGATGGCCGCCTCCACCTCGGCGTCGGCGATCCGGGTCGTGGGCGCCGGCTCGGTCTGGCGCGCCGCCACGTCGGTGCGGCGGGCGTCGTAGACCTCGGAGTCCGGCGCGCCCGCGGCCGCCGCCGCCGCGTCGGCCGCGGCGATCTCCGGGGTCGGCGCGGGGGTGGTCTGACGCGCCCGCACCACGTCCCAGTAGGGCGTGCGCGCGAAGTGGCTGTGGATCTCGCTCTCCAGCGCCACGGTGGGCTCGGCCCCGGGCGACAGCGGCGGCGCCTCCATCAGGTGCGTGCGCGTGTAGGGCACCTGGACGGCCTTGCCGAGCGCGTCGTCGTCCGTCACGACCCCCTCCAGCGGGACGAGCACATGCACGCCGAGCGCCTCGGCCGAGATGCCGAGGTACCGGACCTCGCCGGTGGGCCGGTCGACGTAGAGCTCCTCGACGGTGCCCACCGGGCTGCCGTCGCGGTCCACCACGAACATCCCGCGCAGGTCGTGCGGGTCGATGGGCATGGCCCCTCCCTCTCGGGGTACGGGGGGAACCTTCCCCGCCCGCGCCCGGGTCACTCCCCGGCCGGGCGTGTCATCCTGGGGACGCAGGCGCAGACCACATGAGACCACCCCTCGCACCCTCCGACGACCCCACCGGCGGACGCCGGCTCACCGCCCGCCTGAAGCGCGTCCTGCCCATCGCCTTCGCGGTCGGGCTGGCGATCGGGATCCCGGTCGCCATCCTGGCCTCCGACTGGCGGCCGGGCGTCGTGATCCCGCTCGGCCTCGCCGCCCTGGCGGGGACCATCGCCGCGGCGATCGAGGACGGGCGTGTCCAGCGCCGCGTCGACGCGAGCACCGGGCGCACCACCGACGCCACGCTCCGCTCGGCCTGGCACGCGGCCCACGAGGACGACGAGCGCCGCGCCGAGGACGAGGTGCGGCGGGCCCTGCTGCGCGGCGCCACCCCGGCCCGCGTGGCCGCCGCGGTCGACCACCCCCGCTGGCCCGAGGAGCGCGTCCGCGCGATCGCCCGGGACCTGGGGGAGCCGGTCAGCCCTCCGCCGCCGCCTCCCGCATCTCGCTGACCTTCGCGAGGGCGGCCCGGAGCACGTCGTGCGGCTGGGCGCCGCTGACGAGCAGGCGGCCGTCGAGCACGAAGGCCGGTACGGCGGCGATCCCGTGCTCCTGCGCCACGCGCGTGGACGCGTCGACCGGCGCGCGGAAGGCGCCCGCGTCCACCTCGGCGCGGGCCTCGTCGGCGTCGAGGCCGGCCTCGGCCACGATCGGCGCCAGGACGTCCCAGCCGGTGATGTCCCGGCCCTCGGACCAGTAGGCGTCCATGATGCGCTCGTGCAGGTCGTCGTAGCTCCCCCGCGCCCGCGCCCACTCGGCGAGCTCGAGCGCCCGGCGGGAGTTGGGCACGCGCTCGGGGTGCGGGTTGTAGACGAGCCCGGCCTCCTCGTTCATCCGCCGCACGGCATCGCTGAAGTGCTCGCCGTAGCGCCGCGCCAGCTCGGCCCGCGGGATCCCCTCGGGCGGGTACTCGGGGTGGAGGTCGAAGGGGAGCCACTCGACCCGCGCCCCGGCCTCGCGGCGCAGGAACTCGGCGCGCTCGCGGGCCACGTTGCAGAACGGGCAGACGAAGTCGCTCCAGATCATCACGGCCATGGGGGCCTCGGCCATGGGTCGCAGGATAGGCGCCGGCCGGCGTGACCGCCCTCGATTGGATCCTGATCGCCTGGGTCGTCCTCTGGGCGGCGCTCGGCGCGGCCCGCGGCATGACCGAGCAGCTCATCTCGCTCCTGGGCCTCGCCGTCGGCGCCGCCGCGGGCTCGCGGATCGCCCCCCTGCTGCTGCCCGACGGGCGCGAGTCCCTCTACCTGCCCCTCGTCGCCCTGGCGGCGGCGATCGTGGGGGCGGTGATCGTGCAGGCGATCCTGCTGCGCCTGGCGGCGCCGCTGCGCAGGCGCGTGGAGCGCGACCCGCTGCGGCGCGTGGACCAGGGCGGCGGCCTGCTGGTGGGCGCCGCCATCGGGGTCGCGCTCGCCTGGCTGGCCGGCGCCGTCGCCCTCTACCAGCCCGGCGACCGGGCGGCGGGGATCCGCGAGGAGGTGCAGCAGTCGAGCATCCTCTCCGCCGCGCTGCGGGCCGTCCCGCCCGACCAGGTGCTCGGCGCGCTCGCCCGCATCGACCCCTTCCCGGTCATCCCGCTGCCGGCCGAGGCGCTGCCGCCGCCGGACCAGTCGGTGCTCCGAAATCCGGTCGCCCAGCGGGCGCGCCGCTCGGTGGTCGAGATCCGCGGGCGCGGCTGCGGCCTGGTGAAGCAGGGCTCGGGCTGGGTCGTCGCCGACGACCTCGTGGCCACCAACGCCCACGTCATCGCCGGCGAGGACGACACCCGCCTGATCCCGCCCGGGGGCCGCTCGCTCGACGCCCAGCCGGTGTTTGTCGATGCACGCAACGACGTCGCGCTGCTGCGCGTCCCCGGACTCGACCTCCCGCCGCTGCGCCTGGGCGACGCCCCCGGCCAGGCCGAGTCGGTCGTCCTGATGGGCTACCCCATCGGCGGCCCGCTGCGCGCCGAGGCCGCCACCGCCGCGCCGCCGCGCACCGTGATCGCGCCGAACGCGTACGGCGACGACCCCGGCGCGCGCAGCGTCGTCGTGACGCGCGGCACCCTGGGCCCCGGCAGCAGCGGCGGGCCGGTCGTGGACGGCGACGGCGAGGTGGTCGCGATGATCTTCGGCGGCTCGGAGGACGGGGCCTCCGGGGCCGCGGTCCCGCCCGGCGCAATCCGGCGCGGCCTGGACTCCGGCCTACGCCCGGTGGACTCGGGGCCGTGCGCATAGGCGCTAGAGTCCGTCCGTGATCGAGATCCTGATCGCGGGCGCCATCCTCGCGGCCTCCTTCGCCGCGGCGGTGGCCTTGGCGGTGCACGGCGCGCGGCGCCGCTCGCGCGCCCGCTGCGAGCGGCTCCTGAACGCGCTCGCCTCCGAGGCCTGCGAGGCGCTGGCCCACGACGACCGCTCGCGCCGCGCGGCGCGGGCCATCGAGCGCTACGACCGGGTCCAGGTACGGGTCGCGACCGCGCGCACCTGCCGCGAGCTCGAGGGCGCCATCGCGCGCGAGCGCCTGCGCCTCGCGGCCTGGGAGCTCGCCGGCCGCGGCGCCGAGCGCGTGCGCGCCGCCCTCCTCGCGGGCGCCCCCGCCCGCCGCTAGTCCTCCGGTGGCGGGGGAGAGCGACGAGGCGGTCTCCGCCGCCCTCGCCGCGATCGCCGACGACCTCGCCCAGCGCGAGGACGCCCTCGAGCTCGGCCACACGGGCCTGCGCGACGAGCTGGTCCGCCGCCTGCGCCGGCGGGTCGGCCCCCTGACGGTGGTGATCCCCGGGGACGCGGTCCGCCTGCGCGGCTGGCCCGACGGCATCGCCGTGGTCGACGTCGGCGTGCGCGGGCGGATGGCCGGGCGCCAGCGCGCCGTGGCCTCCTGCGCGTGGTGGAGCGACGACCAGGAGCGGGCGCGCACCGTGACCGGCGCATGCCTCATGGCCAGCGCCGCCCGCGACGGCTCGGGCGACTGCTACCTGGTCGCCGGCGGCCCGCCCCGGGCATGGGACGGCGACGGCCCCGAGGCGGTCCTCTTCCGCGAGGGCGAGCGGGCCACGCTGCCGCTGCTGCGCGCCGCCGCGCTCGAGGCGGTGGCCGAGGGCCCGGCGCTCGTCCCGGGCCGCCTGCGCACCACGCCCGTCGTCCGCGAGCCGCTCGGCCCGACCGGCGGCGGCTGGGAGCTGCGCGCCGCCCGCGTCGATCCCGCCGGGGGCGACCTCCAGATCGGCTGACGGCCGGACGTCCCTGGCACACTTGCCAATTCGTGCCCGCGCCGCGAGCGAAGCGTCCGGAGAGCCTCTTCGTCCTCGTCGTCGTGGCGACCGTCGTGGTCGTCGTGCTGGCGGTGCTCGGCGTGCGCGTCTTCGCGGCGCCCGGCGACCGCATC
>DATLLV010000209.1:0-8334 GCA_035537655.1 Miltoncostaeaceae bacterium | reverse complement strand
TCGGTGGTGATGCGCTCCCGCGCCCGCTCCAGGGCCTGCTGCAGCACGGTGTCGGACGCGCGGGCCAGGCGGGCGACCTCGTCGTCGTCCAGCGACCCGGCGCGTGCGAACGGCGCGAGCTTGGCGGCCCACATGATGTCGCTGGCGTAGGCGCGGCCGATGCCGGCCACGCGCCGGCCGTCGCGCAGGGCCGTGTGGAGCACGGCGCCGTCGCCAGAGAGCGCCTCGCGCCAGCCCTGGGGCGCGAGGCCGATCGGCTCGGGCCCGAGACGGGCGAGGGGGCGGTGGGCGGCGAGGCCGGCGGCATCCAGCAGGTGGGCCGAGGCGCGCCGGTGGGTGGAGAGCTCGCGCAGGCGCAGCACCTGGCCGTCGCCGACGTCGAGGTCGAGGGCGGCGGTGCGCGGCGGGCGGGCGCCGTCCTCGGGCCGCGGGGCCAGCCCCAGGCGGCCGGCCTGCATCAGGTGGACGACCAGCGTCAGGTCGCCCTCGGCGACGAGGCCGATGATCTTGCCGCGCCGCCAGACGGTCTCGACCGCCCGCCCGGCCAGGGCCTCGAGGGGCGGGTCGGCGGAGCGGATCGTCGCCGGGTGGTGGATCCGGACGCCCTCGATCCGGCGCCCGCGCAGGGCGCCGTCGAGCCCCTCGGCGAGGGCCTGGAGCTCCGGCAGCTCAGGCACGGGCCCGCTCCGGGGGCGTCGTTATACTCGCCCGGATGCGCGAGCCGTCATTCCCGGCGCCGTGGTGATGCGCGCCGAGGATCTCACCAAGACGCTCGACCACACGCTCCTGTCGCCCGACCTCACCGAGGCCGAGATCGCCAAGGCGTGCGAGGAGGCGCGCGACCACCACTTCGCGGCGCTGTGCTCCTACCCCGAGCACGTTCCCCTGATCGCCGACCTGCTGCGCGGCTGCGACGTGAAGACCTGCGCGGTCATCGACTTCCCCACGGGCGAGAGCTCGATGGCGGAGCGCGTGCGCGCCGCCGACCAGGCGGTCGCCGAGGGCGCCGACGAGCTCGATGTGGTCATGAACTACCGTGCCATGTTGGCAGGAGACTTCAGCCTGGCGCGGGACGACCTGCTGTACGTGGTGCGGGCGGTGCGCGGCCGGGCCGCCAACGACGCCCGCGGCGACGTGCTGATCAAGGTCATCATCGAAGCGCCCCTGATGGACGACAAGCTCAAGCGGCTCTCCTGCATGATCGTGGACGGCGTCGGCGGCGACTTCGCCAAGACCTGCACCGGGGCCGGCACCCAGGCCACCACCCACGACGTCGAGCTGATGCGCGACGCGCTGCCCGAGGCGGTTGGCGTGAAGGCCGCGGGCGGCGTGCGCACGCTCGCGCAGGTGCAGTCGATGATCGGGGCAGGCGCGGCCCGCGTGGGGACGTCCTCGGCCGTGAGCGTCATGGCCGAGCTGGCGGTCCTCAACGGCGATGTCTGAGCCGGCGGCGCCCGCCTCGGACCTCGTGGGCAGGGTCCGCTTCGGCGCCGACGGGCTCGTCCCGGCGATCGTCCAGGACGCCGGCAGCGGCCGGGTGCTCACCCAGGCCTGGATGAGCCGCGAGTCGCTCGAGCGCACCCTGGAGACCGGGCAGACCTGGTTCTGGAGCCGCTCCCGCCAGGAGCTGTGGCGCAAGGGCGCCACCAGCGGCAACACGCAGGCCGTGCGGGCGGTCGTGCTCGACTGCGACGGCGACTCGCTGCTGGTGCTGGTCGACCAGACGGGCGTCGCCTGCCACACGGGCGAGACCTCGTGCTTCCACGAGCCGCTGGGCGGCGAGCCTCCCGCGCCCTTCGCCGCCCTGGCCGAGCTCGAGCGCACGATCGCCGAGCGCGCGGAGGCCGGCGACGCCGAGGCCTCGTACACGGCCCGGCTGCTCGCGGCCGGCATCGACACGGTCTGCAAGAAGGTGGGGGAGGAGGCGACCGAGGTCGTCGTGGCCGCCAAGGGGGCCGAGCGCGACCAGGTCGTCTACGAGAGCGCCGACCTGCTCTACCACCTCGCCGTGCTGTGGCGTGCGAGCGACGTGACCTTGGATGACGTGGCGCGCGAGCTCGCGTCGCGGCGCCGATGACCCGCCTGCGCCTGGAGGTCCCCGAGCGGCGCGGCTCGCGGCTGGACGTCTCCCCCGGCGTCGACGCGCTGCGGGCCATGGGCGGCCGCCGCGGCCAGGTGCCGCTGGTGCACACCTACATCGCGGACTGCGAGACGCCGGTGAGCGCCTTCCTCAAGCTGCGCGACGGCGGCCCGGCGTTCCTGCTGGAGTCGGTCGAGCACGGGCGCCTGGGACGCTACTCGATGATCGGCGTACGGCCCCAGGCGGTGATCCGCGGCGCCGGCGGGGAGCTGGTCGAGACCGGCGCCGACGGCGCGACGCGGCGGCTCGACGCCTCGGACCCGTTCGGCGCCGTCGAGGACGCGGTCGACCGGGTCGGCATGGCGCCGCCGCCCGGGGCGCTCGCCTTCTGGGGCGGCGCCGTGGGGTTCTTCTCCTACGACCTGGTGCGCACCGTCGAGCACCTGCCGGACCAGCCGCCCGACGACCTCGGCATCCCCGACCTGATCGCCCTCATCACCGGCCCGGTGGTGGTCTTCGACCACATGCGCCGCTCCCTGACCATCGTGGCGCCCTGCCCGGTGGGCGACGAGGACCCCGAGGCGGCCTACTGGCGCACCGTCGCGACCGTCGCCGAGCTGCGCGCCCGCCTGTCGGGCCCGGTCCCGCGCCCGCCCGAGCGCGAGGAGGAGCCGACGCTCGGCCCGGTCACCAGCAACCTCAGCCGCGAGGCGTTCGAGGCCGGCGTGGAGCGGGCGCGCGAGTACATCTTCGCCGGCGACGCCTTCCAGGTCGTGCCCTCGCAGCGCTTCTCGGCGCCGATGGGCCTCGACCCCTTCGCCGTCTACCGCGGCCTGCGCACGGTGAACCCCTCGCCGTACATGTTCTTCCTCGAGACCGACGAGGTGACCCTGGTGGGCTCGTCGCCGGAGATGCTGGTGAAGGTGGGCGGCGGCGGCGTCGAGATGCACCCGATCGCCGGCAGCCGGCCGCGCAGCCCCGACGAGGCAGAGGACCAGCGCTTGGGCGAGGAGCTGCTGGCCGACCCGAAGGAGCGGGCGGAGCACGTGATGCTCGTCGACCTCGGCCGCAACGACGTGGGCCGGGTCGCCGAGATCGGCACCGTACAGGTGACCGAGCTGATGGACGTGCGCCGCTACAGCCACGTCATGCACATCGAGAGCTCGGTGGTCGGGCGCCTGGCGCCGGGCCGGCGCGCATCCGACGCCCTGCGCGCGACGTTCCCCGCCGGCACGCTCTCGGGCGCGCCGAAGGTGCGCGCGATGGAGATCATCGACGAGCTCGAGCCCACCAAGCGCGGCCCGTACGGCGGCGCGGTCGGCTGGCTGGGCTGGGACGGGAGCCTGGACACCTGCATCACCATCCGCACGATCGTCTGCCGCGACGGCGTCGCCCACGTCCAGGCGGGCGCCGGCATCGTGGCCGACTCGGTGCCCGCGACCGAGTACGAGGAGACCCAGAACAAGGCGGCGGCCCTCTTCCGCGCGATCGAGGTCGCGGCCGCCCAGGAGGACTGGTGACGTGGCCCGCGTGGTCCTGATCGACAACTACGACAGCTTCACCTACAACCTCGTCCAGTACCTCGGGGAGCTGGGCGCCGAGGTCGAGGTGCGCCGCCACGACGCCATCGACGTCCCCGGCGTCCGCGCCCTGGCCCCGACCCACCTGGTGATCTCGCCCGGCCCCAAGACCCCCGACCAGGCCGGCATCTCGGTCGACGCCATCCGCGAGCTCGCCGGCTCGGTGCCGATCCTCGGCGTCTGCCTGGGCCACCAGGCGATCGGCCAGGCGTTCGGCGCCAGGGTGGTGCGCGGGCGCGAGCCGGTACACGGCAAGACCAGCGCCATCGAGCACGACGGCCGCACGGTCTTCGCCGGCCTCGAGAACCCGATGGTCGCGACCCGCTACCACTCGCTGGTGGTCGACCCCGACCTCGCCCCCGACCTCGAGCTGACCGCCTGGTGCGACGGGGACGTCGTCATGGGCGTCCGCCACCGCTCCCTGCCCGTCGAGGGCGTCCAGTTCCACCCCGAGTCCATCCTCACCGACTCGGGCAAGGCACTGCTGTCGAACTTCCTCGCGCTGTCCGCCTGAGCCGACCCGCGACCCGCGCCGCCCCGTGCCCTCCGAGGTGATCTCCCGCGCCATCGACCGGCTCCTCGCCGGCGAGGACCTCGGCCGCGACGGCGCCGCCGAGGCGCTGGAGGCGGTCATGTCCGGCGAGGCGGGCGACGCCCAGACGGCGGGCTTCCTGATCGCGCTGCGCGCGAAGGGGGAGACGGCGGCCGAGCTGGCCGGGCTGGCGGCGACGATCCGGGCCCGCGCCGAGCACGTGACGCCGCCGCCGGGGCCGTTCATCGACACTTGCGGCACCGGCGGCGGGCGGTCGACGTTCAACATCTCCACGACCGCGACCTTCGTCGTCGCCGGAACGGGCGTGGCCGTGGCCAAGCACGGCAACCGCTCGGCCACGTCGCGCTGCGGCAGCGCGGACGTGCTCGAGGCGCTCGGCGCGCGCATCGACCTCGACCCCGACGCCGTGGGCCGCTGCCTCGAGGAGACCGGCCTGGGCTTCATGTTCGCGCCGGCCCACCACCCGGCGTTCCGCCACATCGTCCCGGTGCGCCGGGCGCTGGGCGTGCGGACGATCTTCAACCTGCTCGGGCCGCTCACCAACCCGGCCGGCGCGCCGCGCCAGCTGCTGGGCGTCAGCGACCTGGCCTACCTGGAGCGCATGGGGCTGGCCCTGGCCGAGCTGGGCTGCGAGCGGGCGATGCTCGTGCGGGGGCGCGACGGCATGGACGAGTTGTCGACCGGCGCCGTGAACGACGTCGTCAACGTCGACGGCCGCGAGGTGGCGGCGACGACGGTCGACCCGGCCGCCCTGGGCTTCGCGCCGCCGCGCGACGGCGACATCGAGGGGGCCGACCCGGCCGGGAACGCCGAGGTGCTGCGGCGCGTGCTGGGCGGCGAGCGCGGTCCGGCGCGCGACGTCGTGGTGCTGAACGCGGCCGCGGCGATCTGGCTGGCGGGCGGCGCGCCCGACCTTCAGGGGGCCGTGCCCGCGGCCGAGGAGAGCATCGACGTCGGTGCGGCGCGCGAGCGCCTGGAGGTCTTCATCGCCACCACCCGCCGGCTGGGCGCCGCGTAGACTCGTCGGGCGTGGCCACCTTCCTCGAGACCGTCGTGGAGCGCACCCAGGCCGACGTGGCCCGGCGGCGGCGCCAGACGCCCGCCGCGGAGCTCGAGGCGCGACTGGGGCCGGCGCGCCGGGGGCGCCCCTTCTCGGAGGCGCTCATCGACGAGGGCATCTCGCTGATCGCCGAGATGAAGCGCGCGAGCCCCTCGCGGGGCCCGATCCGGCCCGGCGCGAGCGTCGCCGAGGTGGTCGGCGCCTACGAGGCCGCGGGCGCGCGGGCGATCTCGGTCCTCACCGAGCCCGAGCACTTCGGCGGCAGCCTGGACGACCTCGTCGAGGCGCGCGCCGCGTCCGAGCTGCCGCTGCTGCGCAAGGACTTCGTGGTCGACGAGTACCAGCTGCTGGAGGCGCGGGCGGCCGGCGCCGACGCCGTGCTGCTGATCGTGGCCGCCCTCGACGGCGAGCGGCTCGCCCAGCTGATGGCGGCGACCTCCGAGCTGGGCATGGACAGCCTGGTCGAGGTGCACGACGAGGAGGAGGTCGAGACCGCGGTCGAGGCCGGCGCGGAGGTCGTCGGCATCAACAACCGCGACCTGCACAGCCTGGAGGTCGACCTCGACACGACCTTCCGCCTGCTGGCGGACGTGCCCGCGGGCACCGTCGTGGTCGCGGAGTCGGGCATCACGCACCGCGGCCACGTGGCCGATCTCGAGGACGCCGGGGTCGACGCGATGCTGGTCGGTGAGGCCCTGATGCGCGCCGACGACATGCAACGAGCCGTGCGGGAGCTGCTGGGCTGATCGCCCGCGCGCCGGAAGGGTCGGTGCGCCGGAGGTCGAAGGCCGTCCCGTGAAGTTCCGCCGGCGCTACCAGGTCGTGGTTGAGGGGGTCTCGGGCCAGGCCACGGCCCAGCGCACCGTCATCTCGGAGCACCGCTCCGAGTCGGAGGCGGTCGAGGCGGCCCGGATCGAGCGCTCGCGGCTGGAGGTCATCCATGGCGGCGGGGCCGCCTCCTGGCGCATCCTGGTCATGCTGGACCAGCAGATCGTCGCCGAGGAGGTGCCCCAGGCCGAGGGCGAGGACCTCCTCAACGGCCGCGCGCGCGAGGACGCGCCGGAGGCCGAGGCGCCGGTCGAGCCGGAGCCCGGCCGCCCCGACGAGCCCGAGGAGTCGGACCAGGGCGAGGAGCCGGCCCGCGCGCCGGCCCAGCCCGAGGAGCGGGACGAGCCGCCCCCCGAGGGGCGCGTGCCGGACTGGGTCATCCAGCGCTTCGAGGACTCGATCACGCGGCGCGGCGAGCGCGAGGAGCGGGCGCCCGAGGGCGACGGGGAGGGCCCCTCCCAACCGCTACCCTGAGCCCATGGAGGCTCCGGCAGAGGACGGCAGCGCCGCCCCCGGCGGGCGCCGCTGGGACCGTCGCCGCACCGTCGGGGCGATCGTGGGCGGGGTCATCGTGGCCGCCGTGGTCGCGCTGCTGGCGATCGGGCTCGCCAACCGCGACGTCGGCACCTCGATCCAGGATGCCCTCGAGGCGGGCGAGCGCCCGGACGCGCCCGGCTTCACCGCACCGGTGCTCCTGGCGGCCGACGGCATCGGCCCCGCGGGCACGCAGGTCTCGCTCGACGACCTTCGCGGCAAGACGGTCGTGCTGAACTTCTGGGCCTCCTGGTGCCAGCCCTGCGAGCGCGAGGCCCCGATCCTCAACGAGGTCGCCCGCCGCCACCGCGGCTCGGGCGACGCGGTGGTGCTGGGGCTCGACGTCCAGGACCTCAGCGAGAAGGCCCGCGCGTTCGCCAAGGCCCACGGCGTCGCCTACCCGTCGCTGCGCGAGACCGGCGACGGCGCCTACCGCGACTACCAGCTCACGGGCCTGCCCGAGACGTTCGTCATCGATCCCCAGGGGCGGATCGCCCTGAAGGTGGTCGGCGAGGTGACCGAGCCGGCCCAGCTCACGACCGCGATCGACCAGCTGTGAGGCGGCTGGCGGTCCTGCTCGCCCTGCTCGCCCTGGTGGCGCTGCCCTCGGCCGCCGCCGCGCTGACCGTGAACGAGGTCGCGCGCGAGGTGCGCTGCCCCACCTGCAACACGCCCCTCGACGTCTCGAACTCGCCCGCGGCGGCCGACATGAAGCAGTACATCGCCGTCCGCATCGAGCGCGGCTGGGACAAGCAGCGGATCATCGACGGGCTGGTGGACGAGTTCGGCGAGGACGTCCTCGCGACGCCCGCAAAGTCGGGCTTCGACCTCATCGCCTGGCTGGTGCCCGGGCTGCTGATCCTGGCCGCCATCGGCGGGATCTCGCTGCTGGCGTGGCTCTGGTCGCGCCGCCGCCCGGCGGCCGCCGGCCCCGACCCGCCGCCGCCGACGGCCGACGAGTCGCGCCGCCTGGACGACGAGCTCCGCCGCCAGGGATGACGCCCGCCGCGACCGGGCGGATCCGGGTGGGCACAGCCTCCTGGACCGATCCGGAGTTCATCAAGGCGGGCTGGTACCCGGACGACGTGAAGGGCGACGCCGAGGCGCGCCTGCGCTACTACGCCGACCGCTTCCCGATGGTGGAGGTGAACGCCAGCTTCTACGCGCTGCCGACGGTCGAGACCACGGCGTCCTGGGCCGAGCGCACGCCGCCCGGCTTCCGCTTCCACGTGAAGGCGCACCAGCTCATCTCCGGCCACCCGTCCGAGCCGGGGCGCCTGCCGCCGCCGCTGCGCGACCTGCCGGCCTCCTACGACGCGAAGGGCCGCATCCGCCGGCCCAGCCGCGAGCTGCGCGACGCGATCATCGACTCGCTGCTCGAGGCCGTCGGGCCCCTGGGCGACAAGCTCGGCGCGATCCTCGTCCAGCTGCCGCCGTACGTCGTCTCCGGCGACCGCCAGCGCGCGGAGCTGGCCCACATCCTCGAGCGCCTGCGCCCGGCGCGCGCGGCGGTCGAGTTCCGCCACCGCTCCTGGGCGGAGCCGGGCGAGCGCGAGGCGGCGGCCGAGCTGCTCGGCGCCCACGACGCCTCGTGGGTCGTGGTGGACGCGCCGCGCATCGACGCCAAGAACGTCATGCCGCCGATCGTCGAGGTCACCACCCCGTCGCTGGCCTACCTCCGCCTGCACGGGCGCAACGC
>DATLLV010000208.1:0-7628 GCA_035537655.1 Miltoncostaeaceae bacterium | reverse complement strand
AAGGTGCTGGTCAGCATCTTCGGCCGCGAGACCCCGGCCGAGCTCTCGTTCGACCAGGTCAAGAAGCTGTCGTAGCGGTGCAAGCCCGCTAGCATCCCGGGGCTCCGGCTCCACAGGCCCGTACACCACCCGGGGCGCGTGCCCCAGCGATCGAGGACGTCATGGCGAAGAAGGTCCTGCAGGTCATCAAGCTCCAGATCCCCGCCGGCCAGGCCTCCCCGGCCCCGCCCGTGGGCCCGGCGCTGGGTGGCGCGAGCATCAACATCATGGAGTTCTGCAAGGCGTTCAACGCTCAGACGCAGTCGGGCAACGGCACGATCACGCCGGTCGAGGTGACGGTCTACGAGGACCGCTCCTTCACCTTCATCACGAAGACGCCGCCGGCCGCCGTGCTCATCCGCCAGGCGCTGGGGATCGACAAGGGCAGCCCGGAGCCCCACAAGGAGAAGGTGGCGAACCTGTCGCGCGCGCAGCTGCGCCAGATCGCCGAGACGAAGATGCCCGACCTCAACGCGAACAGCGTCGAGTCGGCCATGAGGATCATCGCGGGGACGGCGCGTAGTATGGGCGTGACCGTCGACGCCGAGTAAGGAGCGGGCGTGGGCAAGCGCGGCAGGCGCTATCAGCAGGCGAAGTCCGAGATCGACACCGAGCGGGTCTACCACCCGCTGCACGCGGTCCGGATGGTCAAGGAGCAGGACCTCACCCGCTTCGACCCCACGGTCGAGGTGCATTTCCGCTTGGGCGTCAACGTCCGGCACGCCGACCAGCAGCTGCGCGGCACGATCAGCCTCCCGCACGGCACCGGCCGCGAGGTCACCGTCGCCGTGTTCGCCGAGGGCGACAAGGCGCGCGAGGCGGAGGCCGCCGGCGCGGACTTCGTGGGCGGCGACGACCTGGCCAAGCGGGTGCAGGACGGCTTCACGGACTTCGACGTCGCGATCGCGACGCCGGACATGATGGGCACGGTCGGCCGCCTCGGCCGCATCCTGGGCCCGTCGGGCAAGATGCCCAACCCCAAGAGCGGCACGGTCACGTTCGACGTCGGCAAGGCGGTCGCCGACGTGAAGTCGGGCAAGGTCGAGTACCGCACCGACCGGACGGGCATCGTGCACATCGGGATCGGCAAGCGCTCCTTCGACGAGCAGCAGCTCATCGAGAACTACCAGGCCGTGATCGAGGAGATCGTGCGGGTGAAGCCCGCCGCGGCCAAGGGCCGCTACCTCAAGTCGATCACCATGGCCCAGACGATGGGCCCGGGCATCCCGATCGACACCACGCGCACCTCGCCGAGCGACGTCCTGGAGGACAACGCCTAGGCGGCGCCGCCCCCACACGCGACCGAAGACCCACGGGGGCGGCACGGCCGCCTCAAACCGCCCGCCTCGAGCGGGCACCCGTGCGAGGTCGGCGAGCGGCTGAGGGGCCCACGGGCACCCCGGCTCTTGCCCGCCCGCGCGGGCAGGACCACGGAGGTGACCCACTGAGACGAGACGAGAAGGAGCAGGCGATCGCCGCGCTGAGCGAGCGCCTGGCCGCCAACGACACGATCTTCGCCGCCGACTACCGCGGCCTGACCGTGAAGGAGATGGCCGAGCTCCGCACCCGCCTCCGCGAGGCCGAGACCGAGTTCACGGTCATCAAGAACACCCTCGCTCGGCGCGCCGCGAGCGAGACCGGCCGCGACGCCCTGCTCGCGTACCTCGAGGGCCCGACGGCGATCGCCTGGGTCGCCGGCGATCCGGCGGTCGCGGCGAAGGCGCTCAACGGCTTCGCCACCGAGCACCCGGACGCCCTGACCGTGAAGGGCGGCCTGCTGGAGGGCGCCGACCTGCCGAGCGCCGACGTCATCCGGCTGGCCCGGCTGCCCTCCCGCGAGCAGCTGCTCGCTCAGCTGGCCGGCGGCATCGCGTCGCCGCTCACGGGCCTCGCCGGGACCCTCTCCAACCTCATCGGCGGCCTCGCCCGCAGCCTGGCGGCGCTCCAGGCCCAGCGGGAGGCCGAGGCGCCGGCCGAGTAGCACCCACCCCCACCGACACAGTCAGGAGCACGACATGGCACAGACCACCGAGGAGTGGATCGAGGAGCTCAAGGGCATCTCGGTGCTCGAGCTCTCCGAGCGCATCAAGGCGCTCGAGGAGACCTTCGGCGTGACCGCGGCCGCCCCGGTGGCCGTGGCGGCGGCGCCGGGCGCGGGCGGCGGCGACGGCGCCGGGGCGCCCGCCGAGGAGGAGCAGACTGCCTTCACCGTCAGCCTCGACGCGGCCGGCGACAAGAAGATCCAGGTGATCAAGGTCGTCCGCGCCGTCACCGGCCTCGGCCTCAAGGAGGCCAAGGAGCTGGTCGACAACGCCCCCAGCAACATCAAGGAGGGGGTCGCGAAGGAGGAGGCCGACCAGGTCAAGTCCCAGCTCGAGGAGGCCGGCGGGCTCGTCAGCCTCAGCTGAGCCCGGGGGTGGGGGTGTCCGTGTGCCAATTGGCCGATGCGGCGCATCGCCTCACCCGCCCCGCTGGACGGCTCCACGGGGGTCTGCTTGCTTGGGCCGCCGTGAAGAGGCTCCTCCCGGCCGGCGCCGCCGTCCTCGTCGCGGCGACTCTGGCCGCTCCGGCGCACGCGGTCGTCCTCAGCCAGGGCGCCCTGCGCATGGGCGCCGACGTCATGTGGAGTCAGGGGGTCCTCGGCCAGGGCCAGACGGTCGCGATCCTCGACGAGGGCTTCGCCGGCCTCGACCGCTCGATCGCGCTCGGCGAGCTGCCCCCGCGCAACGAGCTCACGATCCAGACCTTCGACCCCGCCGGCGGGCTCGACGGCCTCACCGAGTTCGGCATCCCCACCCAGCACGGCGTGCGGATGGCCGAGCTCGTCCACGACATCGCCCCCCAGGCCCACCTGGTGCTGGTCGGCTATCGCACCCTCGAGCAGTTCGAGCAGGCCGTCGCCTGGATCGTGGGCCAGGGGATCCCGATCGTCAGTCACTCGAACTCGTTCCTCACGCCGCCCTTCGACGGCACCGGCCGGGCGGCGCGCGCGGTCGACGGGGCCGCCGCCGCGGGCGTGCTCTGGGTGAACTCGGCGGGCAACTACGGCCAGCGCCACTGGCGCGGCACGCCGCCCGGCGGCACGGCCGTCATCCCGATCGCGCCGACGCCCGGGTCGCCGTTGCTCTTCAGCCTCTCCTGGTCCTCGCCGGCGGCGCGCGCGAGCGTCGCGATCGAGCGCGCCGACCCCTCGGGCGCCTGGGTCGAGGTGCAGCGCAGCGCGCCGGTCGGCCCGACCCAGTCGGCCACGACCGCGCTCAACGTGGACGGGGGCGCGTGGCGCCTGGTCGTCCGCCAGGAGGCCGGCGCCCCCGAGGAGCTCACCCTCTACTCCCAGACCGTCGGCTTCGGGCCGCTCGCCGTCGCGCAGGGCAGCGTCCCGACCCCGGGCGACGCCGCCGGCTCCCTGTCGGTGGGGGCGGTGAAGTGGACCGGGACCGACCTCGAGCCCTACTCGTCGGAGGGGCCGACCGCCGACGGCCGCACCAAGCCCGACCTGGTCGGCCCGACCTACGTCACGTCGAACCCGGAGTGGCCCGGCACGGCCGGCACCTCGGCGGCCGCGGCGCACGTCGCGGGCGCCGCCGCCCTGCTGCGCCAGGCGCGCCAGGGCGCCGGCCAGCCCGTCGCCCCGGGCGACCTGCGCGCGGCGCTGGTGAGCGGCGCGCTCGACCTCGGCCAGCGCGGGGTCGACCCACTCTACGGCGCTGGCATGGCCCGCCTGGACACGGCGGCCCCGCGGCTGGCGGTCCGGATCAGCGCGGCCGCGCACCCGGTCGTCCGGGTGCGCGCGCCCGACGACGGTACGATCCGCCTCGTGCGCGTCACCCTGAACGGCCGGGCGCTGCGCGCGGTGCGTCGCCCGGCGGTGGGGGTGAAGCTGCCCGCGCTACGGCGCGGCCCCAACCGCCTCTTCGTCTCGGCCGAGGACATGGCCGGCAACGTCGTCACGCGCACCCGCGTCGTGCGGGGGAGGGGCGCCCGGTGAGGCGCGCCGCCGGCGTCGCGGCGGGCGCGGCCGCGGCCGCCGCGCTCGCCATCGTCGCGACCGCGGGGGGCGCCTCGGCTGCGCCGCAGGCGATCTCGGTCCAGGCGAAGCGCGGCCAGGTCGCCGCGGCAGCGGCCGCCCTCGGGCGCAGCGGCCTGAAGATCCAGCGCCGCCACGCCGGCCAGCTCCAGGTGGTGGCCGCCCCTGGGCGCGTCCGCGCGCTGGCCCGCCTGCCCGGGGTCGCGGGCGCCCGCGTTGCGTCCAGCGCGTTCGCCGACGCGGTCGCGACCTCCCAGGGCGTGCAGCGCAGCGGCGCCGACGTGCTCGGCCGCGTCGCCAACGGCGGCGAGGGCGTGACGATCGCGGTCCTCGACCTGGGCTTCGGCCAGAACCTCGCCGCCCAGCAGGCGAAGGGCGAGATCCCGCTCCCGGGCAACCTCGAGACGCTGTCCTTCGACGCGGCGGGCGGGCTGGCCGGTAGCAACGCCTACGGCAACCGCACCAACCACGGCGAGCTGGTCGCCCAGACGCTCTTCGACTACGCGCCGAAGGCCCGCTACATCCTCGTCAACTACCACACCGAGGCCGACTTCATCGCGGCCGTGGACGCGCTCATCGCGCGTCACCCGGACATCATCGTCCACTCCAACAGCTTCATCGAGGGGCCGTTCGACGGCACCAGCCCCACCGCCCTTGCCGTCGACCGGGCCGCCCAGGCGGGCATCCTCTGGTTCAACTCGGCCGGCAACTACGCGCAGCTCCACTGGAGCGGCGACTGGAGCGACGCCGACGCCGACGGGGACCTCGACTGGCCCAACGGCGACAACTGGACCTTCACCCGCAGCGCCGGCCAGCCGATCACCTTCGCCCTGTCCTGGACGTCGCCGCCCGGCGGGCGGCCGACCGACATCGACCTGGCCCTCGAGCGTCAGGACCCCGCCACCGGCGGCTGGCTGCCCGCGATGGGCTCGAACGACCGCCAGTCCGCCGGCGCCCCGGCGGCCGAGCACATCACCGGCTACTCGCCGCCGGCCGACGGCACCTTCCGGCTGCGGGCGGTGCTGACCTCGGGCCCGCCGCCGGAGGGGCCGCTCACGCTCTTCTCTCGCGAGATCCCGCTGGCCGACATCGGCGGCTCGGCCGTCAGCAGCCTGCCGACGCCCGGCGATGCCGCCGGCGCGATCGCGGTCGGCGCGGTCAACTGGCGCGGCGACGGCTTCAAGGCCTACTCCTCCCAGGGCCCGACCGACGACGGGCGCCTCAAGCCGGAGATCATGGCGCCCACCGACACGCGCCTGCAGGGCCCGAACGGTCTGCGCTCGGTCGGCGGCACCTCGATCGCCGCCCCCAACGCCGCGGGCGCCGCGGCCGTCATGCTCGCGGCGGCGCGCCGGGCCGGCGGCAACCCGTCCGCCGCGGAGGTGCGCGGCCAGCTCACCGCCCTCGCGGTCGACCTGGGCGCCCCCGGGCCGGACACGGTCTTCGGCTACGGGCGCGTGCGCGTGAACGTGGAGGGGCCGCGGCTCGGCGCGATCGCCCCCGCCTCGCTCGCCTCGGTGCGGGGCAGGGTCACGGTCAGGTTCAAGGCGGTCGCCCGCTCGAAGGTCACCCAGTGGATCCTGCACCTCGACGGCCACCCCGCCGTGCGACGCGCCCAGACCTACCCCAAGGGCATCACGGTCGACACCCGGCGGCTGCCCGACGGCTTCCATGCCCTCTCGGTCCAGGCGAAGGACTTCTCGGGGAACGTCGGGATCAAGGACTGGTCGATCAAGGTCGACAACACCCGACCGCAGCTGGTGGTGCGCTCGGTGCGGTACGTCGCGCCGGGCTCCGCCGAGGCCGAGCGCCGGCCCCGCCGCGCGCGCGGCGTCAGGCGCCAGGCCGCGCTCCTCGTCGCCCTGGCCGACACCGGCACGACCGGCACCCTGACCGCCAGGCTCGACATCCGCACCCCCTCCGGCCGGCGCGTCGCCCAGCGGACGGTGAAGGTCAAGCCCGGACCGCTGCGGACCATCGTCCTCGGCCGCCTGGACCGCGGCCGCTACCGCGTCCACATCGACCTCCGCGACCGGGCGGGGAACCCGGCCATCGTCACCAGGACGGTCCGGATCCGCTGACGGAGGCCGCGCCGGCGGCCCGGGTGGGCCCGGCGGCTCGAGCCAGCGCCCCTCCCGGAACCAGCGGGTCATGGTGCGCCGGGAGGGCGGCCGGGCGGGGCCGGCGGCGGCCCTGGCGCGCAGCTCATCGATCACCTGCCCCGGGCGCTCGCCGGCGCCAAAGCGGGCCTCGGCCTCCTGGCGCAGCGCCGGCCAGGCGTAGGAGCCGGGCCGGGGCCGGCCAGGGCGCGGGCCCAGGCGGGCCCGGTGGGCATCGAGGGCCCGCGCGCGCTCCCTGGTGAGGCAGCCCGCCGCCCGCCAGGCCCCCAGCAGGCTGGCCCCGAAGTCGCGCCCGGCCCGCCGGGCCTGGAACGCGGCGCCGCGGTGGGCGGCGCAGAGCCAGACCGACACCGTGCTGGTCAGGTGCAGCGGGGCCCGCCCGCCCTCGCCCGGGCCCATGCAGATCAGGCAGGGCGGGGCCTTCCCCAGCCGCGCCCCCTTGTAGAGGCTCCTCGCCATGACCTGAGCCTCCCAGGCCGCGGCGCACCGATCAGCGCCGAGGCCGGCCGCCTCGCACACGCCCCCGCGCCGGGCGTCGACCCAATTGGCCGCGGGGCCATCGGCCAATTGGCAGATCCCCCCACACGGTCCCACCCAACGGGTCTGGACACCGATTGGGCCCATCGCGCACAATCGCCTCGCCGCCGGGCTTCTCCGGCCATGGCGGCCCCCCATTTCTCGATCCCGGGAGGATCCCGATGCCGTTGGAGCAGTCCGTCAAGAGCGCCCTGCGCGACAAGGTGTCGACCGCGAACAAGTCGAACGTGGACGCCGTCGCCGATGAGGTGAACGCCGCGCTCGCCGGGCTCGATCCCGACGACAGGGACCACGCCCGCCTTCAGGGCTGGCTGGAGGACCTCTCGGTGGTCAAGGGCGGTGGCGTCCCGGGCAAGTTCTAGGCGGCGCGGTCGCGGCGCGCGCGGCGCCGGTCAGCGCCCGCGCCCCCTCCGCGCCGGGGTGTGCAGCATCCGCTGGAGCCGCCGGGTCTCGGCGAGGGCGTTGACCGGCCGGCGGTCGGGGATCGCCTCGACGCCGCGCCGGATGCGGCCCTCGCGGCCCTCGCGCGCCTCGACCCAGCGCTCGTAGGCGCTGATCAGGTCGAGCAGCTCCTGGATGAGCCCGACGCCGGACCGCCCGCCGGTGTAGGGCGCGCCGTCGACCAGGAGGGTGTGGTCGGCGGCGATCCAGGCGAGCTCGCCGCGGCCGGGGCGGGCCGCGCGGATGCCGGCCTCCGACACCCGGACCGCCAGGCCGTGCCAATCGCGCTTGAGCACGCCCGGCTCGACGGCGGGGCGGAAGCCGAAGGCGCGCATGCGCCGGCGCTCGTCGGGCGCGGTCCAGCGGAGGTGGGTCGCCTCGAGCAGGCTCCGCAGGCGGTCGTCGACCGGCGGGTCGCCCTTCGCGTAGGACGGCAGGGACGGCATCGCGCCAGTATGCCCAAG
>DATLLV010000207.1:0-5331 GCA_035537655.1 Miltoncostaeaceae bacterium | reverse complement strand
GCCGGGCGGGGTGCGGGTCGCGCGCCTCTTCGACGCCCTGCCCACGCCCTACGTCGAGCACATGGTCAGCGAGGTGGTGGCCGACCTGCGCGACGACGCCGGCCCGGCGGAGCTGCTGCGGGCGATCTTCCCGGGGGGCTCGGTGACCGGCTGCCCGAAGGTGCGCGCCATGGAGGTCATCCGCGAGCTCGAGCCGGTCGCCCGCGGGCCGGCCTACGGCAGCGTCGTCTCGCTCGGGACGGACGGGTCGCTCGAGGCCAGCGTCGCGATCCGTACGGCGTGGGTCGCCGGCGGAGCGGCGCGCTACTGGTGCGGCGGCGCGGTGGTCTGGGACTCGGACCCCGAGGCCGAGCGGGCCGAGGCCTGGGCCAAGGCGGCCCCCTTCCTGGCCGCGACCGGCGGGTGACCGAAGGCGGACGGACCGTCTGGCTCGACGGCTCGCTGGTGCCCGCGGCCCGCGCCGCGCTCTCGATCGACGACCCCGCGGTGCGCTGGGGCGAGGGGCTGTTCGAGACCATGCGCGCCGAGGGCGGCCGGGTCGCGCTGCTGGAGCGCCACCTCGACCGCCTCGAGGCCTCGGCCGCCGCCCTCGGCCTGGAGCCGATGCCGCCGCGCGCCCTGATGCGCGAGGCCGTGGCCGCCGCGCTCGCCGCCTCCGGCGCCGACCCGGCGCGCGTGCGCCTGACGGCGACGCCGCGGCCCACCCTGCTGGTCGAGGCCGCCCCTGCACCGCCGCTGCCCGCCGAGCCGCCCCCGGTCACCGCGGTCGCCGTGCGCGGCGCCTGGTGGCCGGGCAACCGCCTGGCCGAGCACAAGACGCTCTCGTACGCCGGCCACCGCGCCGCCCAGCGGCGGGCCGAGGCCGCCGGCGCCGACCACGCCCTGCTGCTCGACGCGGAGGGCCGGCTGGGCGAGGCGGCGCTGGCCAACGTCCTGGTCGCGGCCGAGGACGGCCCGGCCACGGCGCCCGCGCGGGGGCTGCTGGCGGGGGTGGCGCGCGAGGTCGCGATCGCGGCGACCGGCGCCCGCGAGGAGGCGCTGCCGGAGGCGGCCTGGCGCGGCGCGCGCGAGATCGTCCTGACCAACGCGCTGGCCGGGGCGGTGAGCGTGGTCAGCGTGGACGGAGCGCCGGTCGGGGACGGCCGTCCAGGGGCGCTCGCGCGCACGATCGCCGGTGCGCTGCGGGCGGCCTGGGGTAGTCTCCCGCGGGTCGAAAGGGGGCACGGTGGCGCGCAAGGCACAGAAGACGCTTGACCCGGAGGGGCACTACGCGCCCGCGGACCTCATGGTGAGCACCACCCGGCCGCGGATCCCGGAGCACCTCGATGGCGCCGCCGAGCTGCTCCCGGTGCGCGAGGTCGTCTACCGCCTGGTGCACGACCGCGGCCCGCTGTCCGTCGCCGAGATCGCGGCCGAGCTGCCGGCGATCGCGCCGCGCGCGGTCCACCCGCCCTACACGGACGACCCGGAGCTCTACCTGCTGCGGCTCGTCGCCGGCGCCGGACGCGACCTGCCGCCGCTCTGCGACCTGGACACGATCGTCAGGGCGCTCGTCGACCAGCCCGAGCCCGACCCCGACTACGGCTTCGAGATCCGCCCGGCCTGATCGCCACCGCGGCCCGCCCCGGCCGCGTCGCGGTCAGCCCGGGCGCTCGCCCCGGCGCGGCCGCTTCTCGGCCACGATGGAGACGCGCCGCCCCAGCAGACGCATCGCCTTGAGCCCCAGCGACAGCTTCTCGCGGTCGTCGGTCTTGGCGATGTCGAGCCCCGAGAGCTCGGCGATGCGGTCGAGGCGGTAGCGCACCGTGTGTCGGTGCGTGTAGAGCGTGCTCGCCGTCGCCGCGAGGTTGCAGTCGTTGCCCAGGTACGTCGACAGCGTCCCGACCAGCTCGGTCTGGTACTGCTCGTCGTACCGCACGAGCGGCGCGATCGTCTGGTCGTAGAAGGAGCTGAGCTCCTGGGGCCGGTCGGCGAAGATCTGGAAGAGCAGCTTGTAGGTGCCGGTCTCCTCGAAGGTGACCACCTCGCCCATGCGCCCGAGCCGATCGCCGATCGCCAGGGCGAGGCGCGCCTCGTCGAGCGCGGCGCCCAGGCGCTCGGGCTCGGGCGTGAAGCGCGAGAGGGCGAGCGTCAGCACCAGCCCCGGCACGGTCTCGCGGGTAGCGCCGAGCAGGCGCTTGCCGAGGGTGAACGCCTGGGCCTCGACCTCCTCGCGCGGCGGCTCGTCGGCCCCGGCCGCGGCGGGCGGCAGCAGGGCCAGCAGGCGGCCCTCGTTCCAGTCGACCAGGGCCCGCGGCCAGTGCATGTCAATCGCCGCCCGCGCCTGTTGCAGGAAGCGCCGGGTGAGGCGCGGATCCGTGATCAGCCGGCCCTCGGTGTGGGGGTCCTGGAGCTTGCCGATGAGCGCGACCGCGCCGCGCGACAGGTCGGCGCCCAGGTGGCGCGCCCGCCGCACCAGCGACTCGCGGCTGACGGCCTCGCCGGCCATCAGCTCCTCGATCAGGTCGCCGCGCAGGCGCGACTCGGTCTCGGTGCGCACCTCCTCGCGCGCCCGCTCGAGGGCGCAGGCGTCGCAGAGCTCGGCCAGGGCCGCGTCGGTCGCGGGCGGCAGGCGCCCGCCCACCCACGCCACCACCACGCCGTTGGGGCCGTGGCCGCCGGCGATGAGCACCCGGGTGCGGCCCGGCATCTCCTCCTCCATGAAGGGGCCGACCACCGAGGCCGGCCCGTGGCCGCGCGCGCGCACCACGGCCGCGTCGAGCGTCCCCTCCTGCTCCTCGGTGAGCCCGGCGGCGCCGCGCAGGTCGAGGTACTCGTCGAGGATCGCCACCGGCGCGCCGATGACCTGCCTCGCGGCGGCCGCGAGGCCGGGGAAGCCCTGGCCGTCGGCGAGGGGCGTCCGCAGGGCGGCGCGGGCGGCCAGCGAGCCGGCGAGGCCGGAGCCGCCGTCGAGGGCCGCGACGAGGTCGGCGATGACCGCGCTCCAGCGGGCGTCGGGCGGCAGCACCAGGACCGGCACGCCGAGGTCCCCGGCCGGGGCGGTCCGGCACACCACCCCCGCGCCGCCGACGGGCGCTGCATCGGGCGGCGCCCCGGGGCACAGCAGCAGGGCGTCGGGCTCGGCGGGGCCCGCCTCGTCGAGCAGGGCCAGCCCCGACACCGGCCGGTCGAGGTCGGCCGCCGCGGGCACGCGCCGGGCGCCGGCGAGCGACGGGACCTGGGCGAGGTCGGCGAGCCGCACCCGGTCGTCGGGCGGCGCGGCCACGCTCCGTGTTCTCGTCGTCACCGGCCCGAGGATGGGGGACCGTCACCCCGGTTTCAAGCGGGCCGCGCCCCCCAACGGCGTGGTTTGTCCACCGGGCGAAAGATCGGCATCGGCGTTTGGCCCGCCGTCGGAGTCGGCGGAACCCGCGCCATGCGTACAATCCTGCGCTGCCACCGCCCGGACAAGGAGGGTCGCCCGCGCCATGCCAAGAGTTCGCCAGAAGAACGTCGCCGCCGCCCAGTGGAGCCCGAACGGGTCGATCGGGACCGGCGACCTGACCGCCCCCGGCGCCGGCGTCTTCGGCGCCAACGTCTTCGGCCCCATCGCCCAGCGCCAGCGCCTGCCGAAGGAGGTCTTCCGCAGCCTGCAGAGGACCATCGAGCTGGGCGAGCCCCTCGACCCGGCGCTCGCCGACCAGGTCGCGACGGCGATGAAGGACTGGGCTCTCGAGAAGGGCGCGACGCACTACACGCACTGGTTCCAGCCCCTGACCGGGTCGACGGCCGAGAAGCACGACTCGTTCTACGGGCCCGCCGGCGACGGGACCGCGTTGGCGACGTTCAGCGGGGAGGAGCTCATCCGGGGCGAGCCGGACGCGTCCAGCTTCCCCACGGGCGGCATCCGGGCGACGTTCGAGGCCCGCGGCTACACCGCGTGGGACCCGACCAGCCCAGCGTTCATCATGGAGAACCCGAACGGCGCCTACCTCTGCATCCCGACCGCGTTCGCGTCGTGGACCGGCGAGGCGCTGGACACGAAGATCCCGCTGCTGCGCTCGATGGAGGCGCTGAGCAAGGCCGCGCTGCGCGCGCTCGCGCTGTTCGGCGACCACACCGCGAGCCGCGTATTCACGACCATCGGGCCCGAGCAGGAGTACTTCCTGATCGACGAGGTCTTCTTCTACGAGCGTCCCGACCTGGTCAACACCGGCCGCACGCTCTTCGGCGCCAAGCCGCCGAAGGGGCACGAGCTGGACGACCACTACTTCGGCTCCATCCCCGAGCGGGTGCTGGCCTGGATGCTCGAGGTGGAGTACGAGCTGGCCAAGCTCGGCGTGCCGATCAAGACCCGCCACAACGAGGTGGCCCCGGCCCAGTACGAGGTGGCGCCGGTCTTCGAGAGCTCGAACGTCGGCACCGACCACCAGCAGCTCTGCATGCAGGTGATGAAGACGGTGGCGCGCCGCTACGACCTGGTCTGCCTGCTGCACGAGAAGCCCTTCGCGGGCGTCAACGGCTCGGGCAAGCACAACAACTGGTCGTTCGGGACCGACACCGGCATCAACCTGCTCGATCCGGGCGAGACGCCGCACGAGAACCTGCAGTTCCTGTTCTTCTGCACCGCGGTCCTCTCGGCCGTCGACACGCACCAGGAGCTGCTGCGCGCGTCGATCGCCTCGCCCGGCCAGGACCACCGCCTGGGCGCCAACGAGGCGCCGCCGGCGATCATCTCGATCTTCCTCGGCGCCGAGCTGGAGAAGGTCTTCCAGGCGATCGCCTCGGGCGAGGGCGACCCGCACACTCCGGCCGCCGTGCTGGGGCTCGGCACGCCGGTGCTGCCGCCGCTGCCGATGCACGGCGGCGACCGCAACCGGACCTCGCCGTTCGCCTTCACCGGCAACAAGTTCGAGTTCCGCGCGCTCGGGTCGAGCATGTCGCTGTCGTTCCCGAACACGGTGCTGAACACGATCGCGGCCGAGGCGATCGACGACCTCGCCGACCGGCTCGAGTCCCAGGTCGAGGGCGGCACCGACCTCGACGAGGCGCTGGCCGCGGTCGTCAAGGAGGCCTACGGGGACCACAAGCGCGTCATCTTCGCCGGCGACAACTACGCCGACGAATGGCACGCCGAGGCTGAGGCGCGCGGGCTGAAGAACCTGCGCACGACGCCGGACGCCCTGCCCGCGCTGATCTCGCCCTCCACGGTCGAGATCTTCGGCAGGTACGACGTGCTGTCCGTGCGCGAGCTCGAGGCCCGCTACGAGATCCTCGCGGAGCAGTACACGACCTCGATCAACATCGAGGCGGAGACGGCGGCGCAGATCGCCCGCACGATGCTCCTGCCGG
>DATLLV010000206.1:0-4327 GCA_035537655.1 Miltoncostaeaceae bacterium | reverse complement strand
GCCCGAGCGGGCCCACCCCAAGACCTACACCCGCCCGCCGCCCCAGACGATCGACTCGTCGGCGCGCTACGTGGCCACGCTGCGGACGAGCTGCGGCGACATCACGATCGCCCTCGAGCCGCGGCGCGCGCCGATCGCGGTCAACAACTTCGTCTTCCTCGCCCGCCAGGGCTTCTACGACGGGCTCACCTTCCACCGCGTCGTGCGGGGCTTCGTCATCCAGGGCGGCGACCCCGATGGCACCGGCCGCGGCGGCCCCGGCTACTCCTTCGACGACGAGCTGCCGAGCGACGGCTACCCGCCCGGCTCGGTCGCCATGGCGAACGCCGGCCCGGACACCAACGGCTCCCAGTTCTTCATCGTCACGGGCGACGCCTCGAGCCTGCCGAACGACTACACCCGCTTCGGCCGCGTCACCCGCGGCCTCGACGTCGCCCGGACGATCGAGTCGTTCGCGCGCCCCGACGCCGACCCCTCGGACCCGTCCTCCCAGCGCCCGACCGAGACCATCTTCATCGACCGGGTGACCGTCTCCGGGCCCTGACCCGGGCGGCGCCGCGGGGCCCGTTCGCGCCGGCGTACCAATTGGCCAACCGCGCATCGGCCAATTGGCATTCCGATCGGTTATGCCAATTGGCCAACGGGCCGGTCGCCAATTGGCACGCCGCCGGTCGGCGCGCCGCCGCCCCCCCGGACTACTCGGACCAGTCGCCCTCGATGACGGGGGGCCCGTGCCGGTTGAGGAGCTCGGCGGGGATCAGGAAGCGCCCGTCGTCGTCGCCGGCGCGCTGCTGGTAGCCGGACGCGACGGCCTCGGGCACGTCGACGACGAAGAGGACCCTGTCGCCCGTGTCGTCGGGCCGGCGGTCGGTGACCCAGACGCCCGCCGTGCCGCCGTCCGAGGCGTCGCGGAAGCCGGACTCCCGGATCGCCAGGGCGCCGTCGTAGTCGCTGGCGTGGTAGACGCGCAGCGAGCGGCTCTGGTCGCTGGTCGCCGGCGCGGGCCGGGTGACGGGGTCGCCGCCGGTGGCCTCCAGCTCGAGGTCGACGACGACGTGGGTGATCGGCAGGTCGTAGCGGCTGCGCGCGCGGCTGACGACCTGGCGCTCCAGCCAGTTCGAGCGCTGGGGCGGGTGGGTCGAGATGATCACCTCGTCCGGGTCGAACGTGCGGATCGCGTCGTCGAGGGCCTGGAGCGGGTCGGCGTCGCCCAGGGCGCCCTGGGCCGGGATGCCGGCCGCGGTGAAGGCGCTGACCGAGGCGTCGAGGCGCTCGAGGGCGTCGGCGCGGCGGCGCTCGGAGTCGGAGGTGAGCCAGTGCTCCAGGCGCGAGCGCGCCAGCGCGGGCGCGACGACCATCACCTCGCCGCCGGGGCCGCCGCGGTAGCGGACCTCCTCGACCACGCCCCGGGCCGCGCAGGTCTCGTTCGCGATCACGAGAACCCTGCGGGGGCGCACCCCGCCCTCGGGCGACGTGGACATGTGCCGAATGTAGCGAGTCGCGCGCACCGGTGCCACCGGTGCGGCGCGCTGACATTTCGGCATCAGGTCGGGCTAAGATCGGATCGTGGCCCGGACGCACACGGTGGACGACTACCTCGAGGCGATCTACTTCCTCGCCACGCCGATCGGCGAGTACGGGCCGGTCGTGAAGGAGGCGCCGGTCCCCGCCGCGCGCGTCGCCGAGATGCTGCACGTCACGCCCCCCACCGCGAGCGAGATGCTAAAGCGGCTCGAGGCGGAGGGCCTCGTCGAGCGCGGGCCGCGCAAGGGGCCGCTGCTGACCCAGAGGGGGCGCACCGAGGCGGAGCGGGTGGTGCGCCACCACCGCGTCATCGAGCGCTTCCTCACCGACTTCATGGGCTACTCGGCCGCCGAATCGCACGTCCACGCCGACGAGCTGGGCGACGCCTTCTCGGACGAGATGGTCGAGCGCCTCGCCGTGCAGCTCGGCAACCCGGAGCGGTGCCCGCACGGCTGGCCGGTGGACCCCTCGCACGAGGTGGAGGAGAACCGCGACCTGCGGCCGCTCGCGGCCGTCGAGGCGGGCAAGGCGACGATCGTCCGGCTCGCCGAGCACGACGGCGATTTGCTCCACTGGTTCTACGAGCAGGGGCTGGTGCCCGGCACCGAGGTCGAGGTGGTGCGCTCCGACCCGGCCGCGGGCCAGCTGACCATCGCCGTGGGCGGCGCCGAGCGCGCGATCGGCGACCGCGCCGCCGCCGGCCTGTACGTCCTCCCCGGCTGATGCCCGCCGCGCCGCGCCCCGGCGAGGGGGGCGCCGAGCCGGTCGTCGTGACGGGCCTGGCGAAGGCGTTCGGCGACGCCCAGGTCCTGCGCGGCGTCGAGCTCGCCGTGCCGGCCGGCGCGCTGGTCGCCCTGCTCGGTGCGAGCGGGTGCGGCAAGACGACCCTGCTGCGCAGCGTCGCCGGGCTCGAGCGGCCCGACTCGGGCGAGGTGCGCGTCGGCGACCGGGTGCTCTCGGGCCCCGCCACTTTCGTGCCGGCCGAGCGCCGCCGGATCGGGATGGTCTTCCAAGACGCCGCCCTCTTCCCCCACCTGAGCGTCGCGCGCAACGTCGGCTACGGCCTGCCCCGCCGCGCCCCCGACCGGCGCGCGCGCATCGCCGAGGCGCTGGCCCTGGTCGGCCTCTCGGGCTACGAGGACCGCATGCCGTCCACGCTCTCCGGCGGCCAGCTGCAGCGGGTGGCCCTGGCGCGCGCGCTGGCCCCGGCGCCGTCGGTGATCCTGCTCGACGAGCCCTTCTCGAACCTCGACGCCCCGCTGCGGGCCGAGCTGCGGCTGGAGGTGCGCCGCATGCTGACGGCCATCGACGCGACGGCCGTCTTCGTGACCCACGACCAGGAGGAGGCCTTCCTGGTGGGCGACGAGGTCGCGGTGATGGGCGCCGGCCAGGTCACCCAGCAGGGCGGGCCGACCGAGCTGTACGAGCTGCCGGCCACGCGCGAGATCGCCGAGTTCATCGGCGACGCCAACTTCGTCCCCGGCGTGGCGTCGGGCGGGGAGGCCGAGACGCCGCTGGGCACCGTCCCGCTGCACGCCGAGCACTGGGGCGACGTCGAGGTGATGATCCGCCCCGAGCGCCTGCGCGCCCGTCCCGGCGGCGCCGGGACGGTCGAGCGCATCGACTACTACGGGCACGACGCGGTCTACGTGGTCTCGCTGAACGGCAGCGGCACGGTGCGGGCGCGCATCATCGGCGCGCCGGACCTGGAGCCGGGCGCCCCCGTCGCGCTCGAGTTCAGCGGCGCGCCCACGGTGGCCTGGCCCACCGGCGCGGGCGCCGCCGTCGCCGCGAGGCGCTGACCGCGGCCGACCTGCTGGTGCTGGGCGCGGGCCCCGCGGGCGTCGGGGCCGCCTACCGCACGGCCGTCCGCGGCCACCGGGTCACGCTGGTCGAGCGCGGCGACCGGGTCGGCGGCGCGGCCGCGAGCCACGACGTCGCCGGGGTGCGCGTCGACCTCGGCAGCCACCGGCTGCACCCGTCCGTCGAGCCGCGCATCCTGGCCGAGCTGCGGGCCCTGCTTGGCGCCGACCTGCAGCGGCGGCTGCGCAACGGGCGCATCCGCCTGGGCGGCCGCTGGATCGCCTTCCCGCTGCGCCCGCTCGACCTGGTGCGGGGGCTGCCGCCGGCGATGGCCGCGGGCGCGGCGCGCGACGCGGCCCTCGCTTTCCGCCGCCCGCCGCCGCGCGAGGACACCTTCGAGGAGGTGCTGCGCGCGGCGCTGGGGCCGACGCTGTGCGAGCGCTTCTACTTCCCCTACGCCCGCAAGCTCTGGGGCCTGGAGCCGGGCGAGCTGTCGGGCGAGCAGGCCCGCCGCCGGGTGGCGGCGGGCTCGCCGGGACGGCTCGTGCGCCGGGTCCTGGCGCGCGGGAGCGCGGGCAAGCGGTACTTCCTCTACCCCCGGCGCGGCTACGGGCAGCTGTGGGAGGCGATCGCCGACGGCGCGCGCGCGGCCGGCGCCGAGGTGCTGCTCGGCGCCGAGGCGACCCGCCTGGAGCTCGCGCCGGACGGCGTGCGCGTCGCGCTCGGCGACGGCCGGGAGCTCGAGGGGCGGCGCGCCTGGTCGACCCTCCCGGTGACGACGCTCGCGCGGATGGCCCACCCGGCCCCGCCGCCGGAGGCGCTCGCCGCCGCCGACGCCCTCGCCTACCGGGCGATGGTCCTCGTCTACCTGGTGCTGCCGCGGCGGGGGTAGAGGAAGTACCGCTTGCCCGCGCTCCCGCGCGCCAGGACCCGGCGCACGAGCCGTCCCGGCGAGCGCGCCGCCACCCGGCGGCGGGCCTGCTCGCCCGACAGCTCGCCC
>DATLLV010000205.1:0-29645 GCA_035537655.1 Miltoncostaeaceae bacterium | reverse complement strand
TGTCGCTGCGGCGCACGGTCGCCGAGCTCGCGGCCGAGGTGCTCGACCGCTACGGCGCCGACCGCCCCAGCGGCGGCCGCCGCCGCCGCGCGCCGACCCGCTAGCCCGCCCCCTCAGCCGCAGGCCCGCGCCCGCCGGAGCGTCTCGGCGCGCTCGGCGAGCTGGGCGCGCGAGCCGGGCCGGGCCAGGGAGGCCGTCAGGCTCGGCACCGCCTGGTCGCAGGCGCCGAGGTCGAGGAGCCCCCGGCCGAGGTTGTAGAGCGCGTAGCCCTCGTAGGGGTCGCCGGAGCCGGCGAGCGCCGGGACCGCGCGCTGCATCAACCTCACCGCCTTCTCGGGGCGGCCCCGCTCGATCTCGGCCCAGGCGTCGTCGGTCATCCGGCGCGCGTGGTCGAGCGAGGGCGGCCGGCCCTTGGCCGTCGGGATCGCCGCACTGGTCAGGCCTCGCGCCGGCGCCGGCGCCGGCGTGGGCTTCGGTTTCGGTTTCGGTTTCGGCGCCGGCGTCGTCGCGGCCGCAGAGGCCGGCGCGGCCCACGGGGCGGGCGCCGAGGGCCGCTCGGCCGCGTCCGCGCCGCCGCCGCCCCCCCCGCCGGTCCCGAACGCGCCCACCAGCCCCGCCGCCAGGGCGATGACCGCCGCGGCCGCGCCGCCGCCGACGGCCAGCAGCCGCCGGGGCGACCGGCGCACCTCCGGGACGACCGGAGCCCGGGCCGTCGGCGTCCTGGTGACCGCCTCGGCGAGCTGAGCCGCGAAGGCCCGCGCGTCGGGGGGGCGCGCGCCGGGGTCCACGGCGAGGGCCCGCGCGAAGGCCGGATCGACCGCCGGCGGCAACTCGGGACGGCGGCCCGAGGCCGGCGGCGGCGGCTCGCGCAGCCGCGCGGCCAGCTCGGCCGGCGCCGACCGGCCGGCGAAGGGGCGCGCCCCGGTCAGCAGCTCGTAGGCCACCACGGCCAGGGCGTAGACGTCGCTCGCCGGGCCGCCGCGCTCGCCGCGGGCCTGCTCGGGAGAGAGGTAGCCGGCCGTGCCGAGGAGCGTCCCCGTGGCAGTGATGGTCGCCGAGCCCTCCCCCTCCAACACCCGGGCGATCCCGAAGTCGACCGCCTTGATCAGCCCGTCCGAGGTCAGCATGAGGTTGGACGGCGTCACGTCGCGGTGGACCACGCCCTCGGCGTGCGCGGCGTCGATGGCCGCCGCGGCCTGGGCGACCCACCCCAGGGCCTGCCCGACCGGCACCGGGCCCCGCGCGAGCCGCTCGGCCAGCGAGCCGCCCGGCACCAGCTCCATCACGATGTACGGCCGCCCCTCCCACTCGCCGACGTCGTAGATCGCCGCGACGTGCGGCGACCGGATCCGCGCGGCCGCGCGCGCCTCGCGCTCGAAGCGGCGCCGGTGGTCGGGGTCCCCGGCCAGCCTGGCCGCGAGGACTTTGACCGCGACCTCCCGTCCGAGATGGAGGTCGGTGGCGCGGTAGACCTCGGCCATCCCGCCGGCGCCGATGAGCGCTGGGCCCGCATACCGGCCGGGAACCGGCGGCGGCGTCGCACCCGTCATGCACCCAACCTACCCGCGACGCCCCCAGGGACACGGGAGCCCGGTCCCCCTACTGTCAGATTCGTCGGTTTGCGCTCTCCTACAGCGCGCCGCGCAGGGGCGCGGCCCAGAAGCGCTGGGCCTCGCCGCGGACCGCCAGCCCCTCGACCTCCAGCAGCGCGAGCGCGGCCGAGACCGTCGCCGCCTCCTCGCCGAGCTCTGCGGCGAGGCGGTCGGCGCCCATCGGCTCGCGCTGCAGGAGCGCGTGGATGCGCCCGCCCAGGCCCTCCAGGACCGCTTCGGCGCCCGGCGCGGCGTCGCTCCAGCCGGCGTCGGCGAGCTCGGCCACGACGTCGTCCGGCCCCTCGACCAGGGCCGCGCCGGCCCGCAGGAGCGCGTTGCAGCCCTCCGACGCCAGCGCGCCGGGCCACCCCGGCACCGCCATCACCGGCCGCCCGAGCTCGAGGGCGAAGTCGGCCGTGATCAACGCGCCCGAGCGCCGCCCCGCCTCGACCACGACAACCGCATGCGCCAGGCCTGCGACCATGCGGTTGCGGGCCGGGAAGCGCCAGGGCGCCGGCGCCGTCCCGGGCCAGTACTCGGACAGCAGCGCCCCGCCCTCGGCGATCCGGGCCGCCAGCCGGCGGTTGCGGCGCGGGTAGGGCACGTCGACGCCCGACCCGAGCACCGCGGTCGTGAGCCCCCCGCCGTCGAGGGCGCCCTCGTGGGCCGCCGCGTCGATGCCGTGGGCCAGGCCGCTGACCACGACGGCGCCCCGCTCGGCCAGCCGCGCCGCCAGCGCCCGGGCGAACGCCCGCCCCTGTGCCGTCGCCCGGCGGCTGCCGACGATCGCCACGACCGGCGCCCCGGCCAGCGCCGCGGTCACCGGCTCGACCGCCCCCCGCGCGAAGAGCCCGAACGGCGGGTCGTGGAGCTCGTCGAGGCGTCGCGGCCAGCGCGGGTCGGAGCCGTCCAGATGGGCGATCGCGGCGTCCGCCAGGCCGCGCCGGCGCGCGGGCGCGTCGAAGCGGGCGCGGGCGGCGAGCGCGGCCTCGAGCTCGGCGCCGGTCGCGCCCAGGGCGCGGCCGAGCCCCTCGCGGCCGGCGCGCCACAGGGCGGCCGGGCCGCCGGCGCGACGGGCGGCGCGCTGGAGGTCGCGTCCCAGGACGTGCGCGAGCCACGCCAGCCCGAGCGGCCAGTCGGGCGCCCCGGTCACGCGGCAACGGCGCCGTCGGACGCCGGCACCCGGTGGCCCAGGGCCTCGGCGAGGTGCTCCTCCCCCACCCGATCCGAGCCGGCGAGGTCGGCGATCGTCCGCGCCACGCGCAGCAGGCGATCGTGGCCGCGCGCCGACAGCCCCAGCCGGTCGATCGCCCGGCCGAGCAGCGTCCGCGCCCCGGCCGGGAGCGCGGCCGCCCGGCGCGCCGCCGCCGGCCCCAGCTGGGCGTTGGGCACCTCCTGGCCGCGGGCCTCGGCGACCCCCCGGGCGGCGTCCACGCGCGCCCGCACGGCTGCGCTCGGCTCGCTCGCGCGCCCGTCGAGCACCTCGTCGCGGGCGAGCCGCGGCACCTCGACGTGGAGGTCGATGCGGTCCAGCACGGGGCCCGAGAGGCGGGCGCGGTAGGCCTCCGCGCGCCCCGGCGGGCAGACGCAACGGCGCACCGGGTCGCCGTCGAAGCCGCACGGGCACGGGTTTCCCGCGCAGACCAGCAGCGTCCGGGCCGGGAAGCGGGCGCTGACCATGGCGCGGGCGACGTCGATGCGGCCCTCCTCCAGCGGCTGGCGCAGGGCGTCGAGCGCCGACGGCGCGAAGGCGCAGACCTCGTCGAGGAAGAGCACGCCGCGGTGGGCGAGGGTGACCTCGCCGGGCCGCGGGATGCGCCCGCCGCCCACCAGGCCCGCGGCCGAGATCGTATGGTGCGGCGCGCGGAAGGGCCGCCGGACGACGAGCGGGCAACCGGGGTCGAGGAGCCCGGCGACCGAGTGGACGCGCGTGACCTCGATCGCCTCGTCGAGGCCGAGGGGCGGCAGGATGCCCGGTAGGCGCCGGGCGAGCATCGTCTTGCCGGCTCCGGGCGGCCCGATCATGAGCATCGAGTGGCCGCCCGCCGCGGCCACCTCCAGCGCGCGCCGGGCGGCCCCCTGGCCGCGCACCTCCCCGAGGTCGGGTCCGGGGGCGCGGTCGCCGCCGGCCAGCAGCGCCTCGGCGTCGAGCCGCACGGCGGCCGGCCCCGGCCGGCCCTCGAGCAGGTCGACGGCCGCCCGCAGGGTGCCGGGTCCCAGGATCTCGACGCCCGGCACGAGGCCGGCCTCGGCGGCGTTGCCGCGCGGGACGACCAGCCGGCGCCAGCCGCGGCGGGCGGCGTGCTCGGCCATCGCCAGGGCGCCCGGCACCGGGCGCAGCGAGCCGTCGAGGGCGAGCTCGCCCACCGCGCCGACGCCGCGGAGGGCGTCGGCCGCGATCTGCCCGGAGGCGCAGAGGATCGCCAGCGCCAGGGGCAGGTCGTACTGCGGCCCGGCCTTGCGCAGGTCGGCGGGCGCGAGGTTGGCGACGATGCGCCGCGCGGGCACGGCGAACGCCTGGTTGGCGAGGCCCGAGCGCACGCGCTCGCGCGCCTCCTGGACGGCGGGGTCCGGCAGCCCGACCACCGAGAAGGCGGGCAGGCCCGCGCGCAGGTCGACCTCCACCTGGACGGTGGAGGTCTCGAGGCCGAGGACGGCCGGGCTGACGAGCTGCGCGACCACGCGCCCCAGGCTGCCGGGCCCGGGCGCGCGGGCGGCGCCGCGGGTGTGACGAGGGCGGGCCGGTCCGGAGACGGCGTGGGGCACACCCGAGCGCCTAACCTATCCCCGGCAAAGGAGGAGCCGTGAGGTTCGACCACGTCGCGCAGCAGGTGCCCGACATCGCCGAGGCCGTGGCCTGGCAGCAGCGCACCGTGCCCGGGACCACCGTTCTCCACCAGGATCCCACCTGGGCCCTGGTCGAGTCGGGCGGCGCCCGGATCGCCTTCGTGCTCCCCTCCCAGCACCCCGACCACGTCGCGTTCCGCGTCGACGCGGGCCAGCTCGAGCGCCTCGCCGCCGAGCACGGCGTCGCGATCGCGACCCACCGCGACGCCACCCGCAGCATCTACCTGACCGGGCCGGGCTCGCTGCAGACCGAGATCATCGCCTACCCGCCCGGCGCGTGAGCGGGACCTACGCCCGCATCGCCGGCCTGCCCGTGCGGATCGAGGGCTACGAGCTGGAGGTCCTGACCCTCCAGCTCGCGCCCGAGTTCACGCGACTGACGACGGTGATCACGCTCCACGGGGGCGGCGAGCGGGGCGTGGGCGAGGACGTCGTCTACGACGCCGTGGACCATGAGGCCCAGCGCGCCGCGGGCCCGGTGCTGCCGCTGGCCGGCGAGTGGACCATCGACGGCCTCTCCCGCCACCTCGAGGGCCTGGACCTCTTCCCCCAGACGCCGGTGCGCCCGCAGTCGCTGGACTACCGACGCTGGGCCTTCGAGAGCGCCGCCCTCGACCTCGCCCTGCGCCAGGCGGGCATCTCGCTGGGCGAGGCGCTCGGACGCGAGCCGAGGCCGGTCCGCTTCGTCGTCTCGACACGGCTCGACGGCGGGGGCACGCAGCGGCTGCGGGGCCTGCTGGAGTCGGCCCCCGGGCTGCGCTTCAAGCTCGACCCGACCGACGAGTGGACGCCGGCGATGATGCGGGAGCTCGCCGCCTTGGGCGTCGTGGACACGCTCGACATGAAGGGCCACTACGGCGACGACGTCCCGATGAGCATCCCCACCGACCCGCGCACCTACGCAGGCGTGGTGGCACTCTTCCCCGACGCCTGGATCGAGGACCCGCGCCTCACGCCGCCGCTCCGCGAGGCCCTGCGCGGCGCAGAGGACCGCGTGACCTGGGACGCGCCCATCCACTCCGTCGCCGACGTGCGGGCGCTCGAGTGGCAGCCGCGCATGATCAACATCAAGCCCTCGCGCTTCGGGCCGCTGAGCGCGCTGATGGCGACGTACGACCACCTGGCCGAGCGCGGCATCGGCGCCTACGGGGGCGGGCAGACCGAGCTCGGCCCCGGTCGCGGGCAGGTGCAGTACCTGGCGTCGCTGTTCCACCCGGATGGGCCCAACGACGTCGCCCCGGGCGGCTACAACGACCCGGCCTCGCCGCCGGGCCTGCCGGACACGCCCCTTGCGGTCGCGGCGGCGCCGACGGGCTTCCGCTGGGAGTCGTGACGGCGGACGTCACGCGCCCGTCGCACCGTTGACGCGTCTGAGGGTGGAGCCGTCACGGGCGGCGGCGCGACCATCGCGGACATGGGAGATCGCTCGGAGGAGGGGCGCCGCGGCGAGGCCGCCGCCGCGCGCCACCTGATCAGGCGGGGGTGGACGATCCTCGCCCGGCGCTGGCGCGGCGCGGGCGGCGAACTCGACCTGGTGGCGGCGCGCGGCGACGTCGTCGCCATCTGCGAGGTGAAGGCGCGCGGCGACCCCGCGGTGCTCGAGGAGCCGGTCACCGCCGCCCAGCGCGAGCGCATCGGCCGCGCGGCGGCGGCCTTCCTCGCCTCCCGGCCGGACCTCGAGGGCCGCACGGTGCGGCTCGACCTCATCGCCGTGCGCACCTCGCGCCTGCGGGCGCGCGTGACCCACCGGGCCGGGGCGATCGAGGGCCGTGAGCGGCCGCCGTCGCGTCAGGGACGCGCTCAGAACACCGGGTAGGCCAGCGACTGGAAGGAGCGCCGGTGCAGCGGCGACAGCCCCTGGGCGCGCAGGGCGGCGTGGTGCTCGGGCGTGGCGTAGCCCACGTGCTGGTCGAAGCCGAAGACCGGGTAGGCGTCGGCGACGGGGCCGGCCATGAGCCGGTCGCGGGCGGTCTTGGCGATGACCGAGGCGGCGGCGATGGAGGCGCTGCGGTGGTCGCCGCCCACGATGGCCCGGTGGGGCGGCGCCTGGGGGCCGAGACGGAAGCCGTCGACCAGGCACACCGACGGGCAGGGCTCCAGCGCGGCGAGCGCCCGCGCCAGCAGGCGGAGGTTGGTGCGATGGAGGCCGTCGCGGTCGATCGTCGCCGGGCTCGCGACCAGGACCACCACCTGGTCGGCGTGGCGCAGGATCGAGTCGGCGACGCGCTCGCGCACGTCGGGGGTGAGGCGCTTCGAGTCGTCGAGGTCGCTGAGCGAGCGACGCCCGCGCGGCGTCAGGCCCTCAAGGTCGAGGCAGACCGCCGCGACGACCAGCGGACCGGCCAGGCACCCGCGCCCGGCCTCGTCGGCGCCCGCCACGCGCCGCACCCCGAAGCCGCGATCGTGGGCGAACAGCCGGACCGCGGGGCGGCGTCCGTTCCCCCGCCCTCGCGCCGGCGCCACGGTGGGCCTTAGGAGCGCTGCTTCTCGCGGATCCGCGCCTTCTTCCCCACCTTGCCGCGAAGGTAGTAGAGCTTGGCGCGGTTGACGTCGCCCTCCATCATGCGCTCGATGCGCTCGATCTTGGGCGAGTGGACCGGGAACGTGCGCTCGACGCCGACGCCGAAGCTCTGCTTCCGCACCGTGAACGTCTCGCGGTTCGTGGACCCCTGACGCCGGATGACGGTCCCCTCGAAGACCTGCACGCGCTGGCGGGAGCCCTCGATCACCCGGAAGTGCACGCGCACCGTGTCCCCGGGCTTGAAGTCGGGGATGTCGTCGCGGAGCTGCTCCCGCTCCAAGCTCTCGATGACGCTCATCGCGCGTGCTCCTCGATCGGCGCGCCGGGGTCCGGTCCCGGCAAAACGACGGCGAGTTTAGCAAGGCGGGCGGGCGGCCCTCACCCCTGCGGCGCCGTCACCCGCTCGGCCCGCCAGCGGGCGATGGCGCCGTGGTCGCCGGAGAGGAGCACCTCCGGCACGCCGCTGCCGCGGAACTCGGGGGGCCGGGTGTAGTGGGGGTGCTCCAGGCCGCCGCCGAGGGCCTCGGAGAAGGACTCGCCCTCCAGGCTCTCGGCGTTCCCGAGGGCGCCCGGGATGCGGCGCCCGACGGCGTCGATGACCGCCATCGCCGCCACCTCACCGCCCGCCAGCACGAACGGCCCGAGGCTGATCGCGTCGTTGGCGAGGTCGGTGTGGACGCGCTCGTCGAAGCCCTCGTAACGGCCGCAGAGCAGCGTCAGGGCCTCGTCGGCGGCCAGCTCGCGGGCCACTGCGTCCGTGAGCGGGCGGCCGCGCGGCGTGAGGACGACGACGCGCCGGCCCTCGCGGACCCGCTCGGCGGGGCCGCCGTAGACGGCCTCCAGGGCCGTGGCCATCACGTCGACCCGCAGGACCATGCCGGGGCCGCCCCCGTAGGGCGAGTCGTCCACCTGGCCGTGGGGCAGCGGCGTGGTGTCGCGGGGGTTGAACGCGCGCAGCTCGAGGCCGGCGGAGAGCGCGGCGTTGGCGAGGTGGCGGGGGCGCCGCATCCAGTCGAACCACTCCGGGAAGAGCGTGAAGACGTCGATCCTCACGTCGAGCCCCCGAACAGGTCCGGGCGGAGGACGATCCGGCGCGCGGCGGGCTCGACCGCGGTCACGGCGTCCCCGGTGAAGGGCACCAGCAGCACCCCCTCCTCGCCGGCCACCTCGAGGACGTCGTTGGCCGGCGTCTCGTGCACCGCCGTCACCCGCCCGGCCACCCGGCCGGCGAGGACCACCTCGCAGCCGACCAGGTCGCGCACGAAGAAGGTGTCGTCGTCGGGCAGGGGGGCGACCCGGCCCGCGGGCACGCGGAGCTCGGCGCCGGTGAGGGCGGCGGCCTCGTCCCGGGTCGCGACCCCCTCGAAGCTCAGGATCGGCCGCTCGGGGGTGCCGGCGCGGGCGGCGAGGACCAGGCGGCGCGCGGGCGCGCCGGCGGCGGCGGCCTCGACGGCCTCGCCGGGGCCCACGGTGGCGAGGGTCGCGCCGGTGGCGATCGTCCGGACGGCGCCGCGCATGCCGTGGGGACGGCCGATGACGCCGATCACGACGGAGACCTCCGCCATGGCGCCCTCCGGTCCGCTAGTCGACGATCTCGAGCGTCGCGCGCTCGCCGCGGGCGGTGGACGCCGCGCGCAGCACGGTGCGGAGGGCCCGGGCGATGCGCCCGCCGCGCCCGATCACCTGGCCGAGGTCCTCCTCGGCCACGTACAGCGAGAGGACGCGAGCGCTGCCGTCGCGCTCCTCGCGCACCTCGACCTGGTCGGGATTGTCGACCAGACCGCGGGCGAGGGTGCCGATCATGTCGGCGAGCGGGCTCGCGTCGGCCATGGTCAGGCCGCCGCCTCGGCCTTGGCGGCGATCTTCAGCAGCTTCTTGACCGCCGGGGTCGGCTGGGCGCCTCGCGCGATCCAGCTGTTGGCCTTCTCCAGGTCGATCTCGACGATGGAGGGGTCGGGCTGCGGGTTGTAGCGCCCGATCGTCTCGATGTTGCGGCCGTCGCGCGGCGAGCGCACGTCGGCCACCACCACCCGGTAGATGGCGTTCTTCTTGCTGCCCACGCGGGCGAGGCGGATCTTGACCACGGTGCTCCTTGTGCTGGGGTCAGGGCGAGGGTGACGCGCCGCCGAGGAGCGCCGGCAGGCCGCCGCGCCCCATCTGCTTCATCAGCTTGCGCATCTGCTTGAACTGCGACAGGAGCTGGTTGACCTCCTGCACGCTGGTGCCGCTGCCGATCGCGATGCGGCGGCGGCGGCTGCCGTTGATGATCTCGGGGTGACGGCGCTCGGACGGGGTCATGCTGTGGATGATGGCCTCGATGCGGTCGAGCTGGCGGTCGTCGACCTGCACGTCCTGCGCCTTGGCCACGTTGCGGAAGCCCGGGATCATCCCCAGGACCTGCGACATCGGCCCCATCTTGCGGACCTGGCTCATCTGCTCGAGGAAGTCCTCGAGGGTGAGGGACCCACCGCGGATCTTCTTCTCGAGCCGCTGGGCGTCGCCGACATCGACCGTCGCCTGGGCCTTCTCGACCAGGCTGAGGACGTCGCCCATCCCGAGGATGCGCGAGGCCATCCGGTCGGGGTGGAAGGGCTCGAGCGCGTCGAGCTTCTCGCCGGTGCCGATGAACAGGATCGGCAGGCCGGTGACCGCGCGAACCGACAGCGCGGCGCCGCCGCGGGCGTCGCCGTCGAGCTTGGTGAGCGCGACCCCGTCCACGTGGGCGACCTCGTTGAACGCGCCGGCGACCTCGACCGCGGTCTGGCCGGTCATGGCGTCGAGGACGAGCACGACGCTGGTGGGGTCGACCGCGTCCCTGACGCGGACGAGCTCGTCCATCATCTCGTCGTCGATCGTGAGCCGGCCGGCGGTGTCCACGATCACCACGTCGCGCCCGCCGCGCTTGGCCGCCTCGACGCCGCGCTTGGCGATGGCGGCGGCGTCGGTGCCGTCCTCTCGGTGCACTGGGACGTCGATCGACGCGCCCAGGACCGCGAGCTGCTCGGCGGCGGCCGGGCGGTGCACGTCGCAGGCCACCAGCATCGGCGCCCGCCCCTGGCCCTGGAAGTACCGCGCCAGCTTGGCGGCGCAGGTCGTCTTCCCGGAGCCCTGGAGGCCGGCCATCAGGACGATCGTCGGCGGCTTCGACGCGAGCGGCAGGGCCACGTTGGCGTCGCCCATCAGCGCCGTGAGCTCGTCGCTGACGATCTTCACGACCTGCTGGTCCGGAGTGAGCGACTCCATCACCTCGGCGCCCTTGGCCCGCTCGGCGATGGCGGTCGTCAGCTGCTTGACCACCGGCAGGCTGACGTCGGCCTCGAGCAGGGAGAGCCGGATGGCCCGCATCGCCTGGTCGATGTCGGACTCGGTGAGCTTCCCACGGCCGCGCAGGCCGGAGAAGACCCCCTGCAGCTTGTCGGTGAGGGCGTCGAACATGGGCGCGACCGCTGATCTTAGCGGAGCGGCCGACGACTACTCGGGCGAGAAGATCGCCCGCGCGAAGGCGCGGGCGTCGAACGGCTGCAGGTCCTCGAGCCGCTCGCCCGAGCCCACGAGCTTCACCGGGATGCCCAGCTCGTGGCGGATCGCGACCGCGATGCCGCCCCGGGCGGTGCCGTCGACCTTCGTCAGGACGACGCCGGTGAGGTCGGCCGCCTCGTTGAACAGGCGCGCCTGGCTGAGGCCGTTCTGGCCCGTGGTGGCGTCGAGCACCAGCAGCACCTCGTGGGGGGCGTCGCCGTCGACCTTGCCCACGACGGCGGCGACCTTGCGCAGCTCCTCCATGAGGTTGTGCTGGGTCTGGAGGCGGCCCGCGGTGTCGATCAGGACCACGTCGGCGCCGCGCGCCTTGCCCGAGGCGACGGCGTCGAACGCCACCGCGCCGGGGTCGGCACCCGCCGACTGGCGCACGAGCTGGGCGCCGGAGCGCTCGGCCCAGACCCCGAGCTGGTCGATGGCGGCCGCGCGGAAGGTGTCGGCCGCACCGATGACGACGCGCTGGTCGAGCTCGCCCAGGCGGTGGGCGAGCTTGCCGATGGTGGTCGTCTTGCCGCTGCCGTTGACGCCGACGATCAGGATCACGGTGGGCTCGCCGCGCATCCCGCTGGGCGGCGGGCCGGCGGCCATGCGTGCGGCGACGGCCTCCCAGAGCGCCCGGGCGAGGTCGGGGCCGCTGGCGATGCGCCCCTGCTCGGCCTCGCCGCGGAGCTCCTCGACGATGTCCGTGGTGGTCTCGACGCCGACGTCGGCGGTGATGAGGGCGTCCTCGAGCTCGTCCCAGGTCGCGGCGGTCACGAGCTTGGGCGCGTAGATCCCCGCGAGCTGGGGCGAGATGGTCTGGCGCGGCTTGGTCAGGTTCTCGCGCAGGCGGGCGAAGAGGCCGCGCCGCACCGGCGAGTCGTCACCGTCGGCCGGGGCGGCCAGCTCGAAGAGCTCCGCCCAGGCCGCCCGATCGACGTCCGGCCCCGCGGGGCTCACGCCGAGCGGCCGCCCGGGATCGCGCGCAGCGCGCGCCGCACGTACGGCTGCGCGGGCCCCTCCACGTCGCGGCTGAGCCGCCGGGCGACGACCTGCGAGACGCCCTCGGCGCCCATCGTCACGCCGAAGAGCGTGTCGGCGGCCTCGACGGTGGGCTGCTGGTGGGTGATCAGGATGAACTGGGTCCTGGCGGCGAGGCGGGTCACGACCGCCAGGAATCGTCCCAGATTGACGTCGTCGAGCGCCGCCTCGACCTCGTCGAGCAGGTAGAAGGGCGCCGGGCGGGCCATCGCCAGCGACAGCAGGAAGGCCAGGGCCACCAGCGAGCGCTCGCCGCCGGACATCAGCGTGAGGGAGCGCGGGCGCTTGCCGGCTGGCACGACCTCGACCTCGATGCCGGCCTCGCCCTCCTCGTCCTCGACCGCGCGCAGGCGGCCCTCGCCGCCCGGGAACAGCAGCCCGCAGACCTCGCCGAAGCGGTCGCGCAGGCCGTCGAAGAGGGAATCGAAGCCCTCCGCGACCGCCGCGTCGAGCTCGTCGAGGTGGCCGCGCAGCGCCGTCGCGGCGGCCTCGAGGTCGGCGATCTGGGCGGCCATCTCCCCCTCGCGCTCGCCCAGCTCCTCGCGCTCGCCCGCCGCGAGCGGGTTGACCTCGCCGAGGGCGGCCCGGCGGCGCTCGAGCTCCTCCAGCCGGGCGCCGGCCTCCTCGGGCGACGGCAGCTCGGCGTCGGGCGGGGGCGGCGGGCCGGCCTCGGCGGCGCGCTCGGCGGCGACGGCCTCCTCGACCGCGGCCCGGTGGCCCTCCTCGGCCGCCGCCGCGGCCGCCCCCTCGGCCGCCTCGGCCGCGGCCTGGGCCGCCGACAGCTCGGCGTCGAGCGACCGCACGCCCGCCGCGGCCGCGGAGAGGCGCTCCTGGGCCGCCTCGGCCTGCGGCGCCAGCGCGGCGGCGGCGGTCTCGAGGGCTCGGACCGCGAGCCGGACCGGCTCGAGGTCCGCGGCGAGGCCGTCGGCCTCCTCGGCGAGGGCCTCGGTGGCGGCGGCGCGCGCGCGGGCCTCGGCCTCGCCCGCGCGGGCGGCGGCGAGGTCGGTGCGGGCGTCCGCCGCGGCCGCCGCGACGTCGCGCAGGCGGCGGGCGGCCGTCTCGGCCGTGCCTCGGGCGGCGGTGGCGCGCTCGGCCGCGGCGCGGGCGTCGACCCGGGCGGCGGCGCGGCGCTCGCCGGCCCCGTCGCGCTCGCCGGCGCGGGCCGCGGTCTCGGCCTCGAGGCGCTCCACCTCGATGGCGGCCTGGGCGGCGCGCTCGGCCCGGCCGCCGGCCGCCGCCCGGGCCGCGGCCAGGCGCTCGGCGGCGCGCGAGCGGGCGCGCTCGGCCGCCCGGCGGCGGCCGAGCAGGGCCGCGTGGGCCGCGGCAGCGCCGTCGGCGTCGGCGGCCGCGGCGGCGGCGCCGGCGGCCGCGCCGGTCTCGGCCTCGACGGCGCGGGCGTGGAGGGCGCGGCGGGCCCACGAGCCGCCGGCGCGCGTCACCAGGCCCTCGGCGGGGCGCAGGGCGTGGCCGTCGGCCGTCACGACGACGCCCTCGGTGCCGGCGGGCACGTCCTCCAGCCGCTCGACCAGCCAGGCCTCGGCGAGCAGGCGCTCCAGGTGGGGCCGGGCGGCGTCGGAGCAGGAGCGCACGAGCTCCCAGAGCGGGCGGCCGCCGGGCGGGGGCGCCGGCCGGCGGCGGGCGGGCGCGGGGACGGCGACGGCGCCCGCACCGGCGTCGAGGGCGGACCGTGCCTCGTCGAGCGAGGCGGCGGCCACGGCCTCGGCCAGCGCGCCCAGGGCGGCCGCGACCGCGCGCTCGGCGCCGGGCTCGACCTCCAGGCCGTCGCCCAGGGCGGCCGCTCCGCTGCGCACCTCGTCCCCCGGTGCCAGCGCCCGGGCGGCGGCGCGCGCCTCCCGCAGCCGCTCGTCGGCGCCGGCCCGGATCGCGGCGGCGTCGGCGGCGGCCCGGCCGGCGGCCTCCTCGCGCTCGGCCCAGCGGCGGGCGCGGCCCGCCGCGACCTCGTCGCGGCGCTCGTGGCGCCCGAGCGCCCCCGCGTCGACGGCCCCGCCCAGGGCGGCGAGGCCCTCGCGGGCCGCGACCAGCGCCTCGGCGGCCTCGGACGCCCGCCGGTCGGCGTCGGCGGCCTCCCGCTCGGCGGCGGCCACGGTGGCGGCGGCCAGGGCCGCGGCGTCCTCCAAGCCGCGGTGCTCGGCCCGGGCGGCCGCGTCGCGCTCCTCGGCCTCCGCCGCGGCGGCGTCGGCCAGGGCGGCCTCCTCCGCGGCCTCGGCGGCCACGCGCTCGGCGTCGGCGACGGCGGCCACCAGGCCGCCCAGGCGCTCGGCGGCGGCGCGGCGCCGCTCGGCGCGCTCGGCTGCGGCCCGCTCGGCGCCCTCGAGCCGCTCGGCGGCCAGCTCGGCGCGGCCCGCGGAGCGCTCGGCGGCGGTGCGCAGGGCGTTGGCCAGCTCCTGGGCGCTCGCGGCGTCGGCGGCGGCCCGGTCGCGCGCCGCGCCCGCCTCGCCGCGCGCCCGGCGGGCCTGGGCGAGCGCCTCGGCCGCCCGCTCGGCCCGTCCGCGCAGCCCGGCCGCGCGCTCGGCGGCGGCGCGGTGCTCGCGGTCGGCCGCGAGGGCGCGGGCGGCGCCGACCGCGGCGCGGGCGGCCGCGACCTCGTCGTCGAGGGCCCTCGCGCGCTCGGCGGCGCGCGCCTGGCGCTCGAGCGCCCGGGCCCGGCCGCGCACCTCGCCGGCCAGGTCGCGCGCCCGCTCGAGCTTCTCGCCGACCCGGGCGAGCTTCTGCTCGGCCCGGCGGCGCCGGCGCTTGGCCACGGCCACCCCCGCCGCCGCGTCGACCATCGCCCGCCGCTCGACGGGGGTGCTGGTGCACAGCGCCTCGACCTGGCCCTGGCGGATGACCGCCAGCGCGTCGGGGCCGACGCCGCGCGCGGCGAGCGCCTCCTGCACGTCCAGCAGCCGGCAGCCGGCCCCGTTCAGGCGGTAGTCGGCCTCGCCGGCGCGCGTGAGGCGCCGGGCGGCCTCGATCTCGGCCGGCCCGGGCGCCGCGGGGTCCGACGAGGACAGCACCAGGCCGACCTCGGCCAGCGGGGCGGCGGGGCGGCGGGCGCCGCCGGAGTAGAGCACCTCGGCCATCCCGCCGGCGCGCAGCCGGCCGGCCCGCTGCTCGCCCAGCGCCCAGATGACCGCCTCGGCCAGGTTGCTCTTGCCCGAGCCGTTGGGCCCCACGACCACGTTCACGCCCGGGCCGAACTCGAGCGCCGTGGGCTCGGCGAACGACTTGAACCCGCGCACGGTGAGGCGGCTCAGCACGCGGCCTCCCCGGCCAGGGCGCGCAGGGCCTGGGCGGCGGCGGCCTGCTCGGAGGCCTGCTTGGAAGGCCCGGCGCCCTCCCCCATCGCCCGCCCGTCGAGGCGCACCCGGGTGGTGAAGACGCGGCGCTGAGGCGGCCCCTGGGCGTCCACGAGCTCGTAGGCGACGCCGAGGCGGCGGCGGGCGGCCTCCTCCTGGAGCGTCGTCTTGGGGTCGCGGGAGCCCGGTCGGGCGGCGTCGAGCGCCGGGCCGAAGGCCTCGAGCACGGCCTCGCGTGTGCGCTCGACGCCGAGGTCGAGCCACGCCGCCCCGATCACGGCCTCGGTCAGCGCGGCGCGCACGCTGGTGTGCTCCGCCAGGTCGGCCGCGGCGCCCGCCCGCGCGGCGGGGGCGGCGGCCGCGAAGGCCTCGGGCAGGCCGGCGGCCGCGGCGACGGCGGCGCAGGCCTCGCGGTCGACGACCGCCTGGCGCATCCAGGAGAGCTCGCCCTCGTCCACGCGGGGGTGCCGGCGCATCAGCTCCTCGCTGACGATCACGCCGAGGGCGCTGTCGCCCAGGAACTCGAGGCGCTCGTACGACGCGTCACGACGGCGTGCCCAGGAGCTGTGGGTGAAGACCTGGCGCCGGCGGGTGCCCGAGAGCCCCGCGACGAGGCGGGCGAGGCCGGTGCCGCCGGCGTCGGCGGCGCTCAGGCGCTGTTGGCCACCACGAAGTCGACCGCCTGCCCGACCGTCCCGATCTTCTCCGCCTCCTCGTCGGGGATCTTGAGCTTGAACCGGTCCTCCATCTCCATGATCAGCTCGACCAGGTCCAGCGAGTCCGCGTTGAGGTCCTCCTGGAAGGACGACTCCTCGGTGACCTCGGCCGGGTCGACCCCGAGCTGCTCCACCAGGATGGCACGGACCTCCTCGACGGCCTTCTCTCGGTCCAACTGGTCCCCCCTCACGTCCCAGCCGGGCTCGCGCCCGGCTCTGGCTGGTCAACCTACACGGGCCCTCGGACGATCCGATCCCCGTTGTGAACGGGGGAATCCTACGCGGCCGGGGAGCGTTCGGCGCCCTCGAGGGCGAGCGCCTCCGCGAACTTCGACACCAGCCGCTCGCGCGTCCCGCGCGCCGCCAGGCGGACCGCGTTCGCCACGCCGCGGCCGGTGGAGTTCCCGTGGCCGATCACGGCCAGCCCGCGCACGCCCAGCAGCACCGCGCCGCCGAAGCTCTCGGGGTCGATCCGCTCGCGCATGCGGCGCAGCGCCGGGCGCACCAGCAGCCCGCCGAGGCGGCCCGGGAGCGTCGAGCTCACGGCCGCCCGCACCTCGCCCAGGAGGAAGCCCGCGGTGCCCTCCATGGTCTTGAGGACCACGTTGCCGGTGAAGCCGTCGGTGACGACCACGTCGACCGCCCTGCCCAGGATGTCGCGCCCCTCGACGTTGCCGGCGAAGCCCGGCGTCCGGCGCAGCAGCACGTGGGCGGCGAGGACCTCCTCGCTGCCCTTCACGTCCTCCTCGCCGATCGACAGGAGCCCGACCGTGGGCTCGGCGATGCCCAGCACGTCGCGGGCGAAGAGCCGCCCCATCAGGGCCAGCTGGGGGTAGTGCTCGGCCCGCGCCTCGGCGCTCGCGCCGGCGTCGAGCAGCACCACCGGGCGGCCCCCGGTCGCGGGCAGGGTGACGGCGATCGCGGGGCGGATGACGCCGGGGATCCGCCGCATGTGGAGGGTCGCGGCGGCCAGGGTCGCGCCCGTGTTGCCCGCCGAGACGACGGCGCCGGCACGCCCCTCGCCCACCAGCCGCGCCGCCCGCGAGACCGAGGCCTCGGGCTTGGCGCGCACGGCGCGGGCGCCCTCCTCATGGGAGCCCACGACGTCGGGCGCGTGGACGACCCCGATGCCCGCGGCGCCGGCGCCACCCTGCCGCGCGAGCTCGGCGGTCAGCGTGGCCTCGTCGCCGACCAGCAGCACGCCGACGCCCTCGCGGGCGGCCGCCAGGGCGCCCGCGACCGGGGCGGCCGGGGCGTCGTCCCCGCCCATCCCGTCGAGCGCGACCGTGACCTCGTCCATGGGCCCGGTGTCCGGCGCCTCGGGCGCCGGCGTCGAGCGCTACCCCTCGATCTCGACGACCGGGCGGCCGCGGTAGTAGCCGCAGACGCCGCAGACGTGGTGGGTGCGGACCGGGCTGGAGCAGCGCGGGCAGCGGCCCATGCGCGTCGCCTCGATGGCGTGCGTCGCCCGCCGCGTGTCGCGGCGCTGGCGGGAGGTCTTGCGCTTCGGGACGGCCATGCGGATCACCAAACCGGTCGCGGGACTCGCGGAAGGGTAGCGGGCCGCGGCCGCGGCGACAAAGGCGCGCCCGTGACGGTCGCCGTGACGCGCGCGCGACGCTGATCGGCGAGGATCGCCCCACGGCGATCGAGGAGGAGGGCGACATGAGCGTGCGCGTGGCCGTGGTCCAGGCGACCCCGGTGGTGCTGGACGCCGAGGCCACCGTCGAGAAGGCCTGCGACCTGATCGGCGAGGCCGGCGTCAACGGCGCCCGGATCATCGCCCTGCCCGAGGTGTTCGTGGCCCTCTACCCCAGCTCGCACTGGGCCCACCGCTGCGCGACCTTCGGCCGCGAGGGCGCCGAGGTGCACCGGCGCATGTGGGCCGCCGCCGTGGACGTACCCGGGCCGCTCGTCGAGCGGCTGGGCGCGGCGGCCCGGCGCGCCGGCGCCTGGGTGGCCATCGGCGTCAACGAGCGCGACTCGGCCCGCCCGGGGACGCTCTGGAACACCCTCGTCTGGCTCGCGCCGGACGGGAGCCTGGCGGGCAAGCACCGCAAGCTGATGCCCACCCTGCACGAGCGCGTCTTCTGGGGCATGGGGCCCGGCGACGACCTGACGGTCCACGAGACCGAGCACGGGCGCCTGGGCGGCCTGATCTGCTGGGAGAACTTCATGCCCGAGGCGCGCCAGGCGCTGCACCGCCAGGGCGTGGACTTCTACCTCGCGCCGACGGCCGACGACCGCGAGGTCTGGGTGGCCGCCATGCGCGCCTTCGCCTTCGAGGCCGGGGCGTTCGTGCTCTCGCCGGTCCAGTACCTGCCCAAGACCGCCTTCCCGGCGGACTTCCCGCTCGCCGACGAGATCGCCGCCGGCCCGGACGAGTACCTCCAGGGCGCCAGCCTGATCGCGGACCCCTGGGGCAACCTGCTGGCGGGGCCGGTGTCGGGGCGCGAGGAGATCCTCTACGCCGACTGCGATCCGGGAGCGATCATCGCCGCCCGGCGGGTGTTCGACACGGGCGGCCACTACCGCCGGCCCGACATCGTGCCGAGCTAGCCCTCGCCCGAGGGGGGGTCCTCGCCCGCCAGGCGCTCGGAGAGGCCGCGCAGGGCGTCCCAGCGCGGGTCGGTCTCGTCGGGGACGCAGCCGCAGTCGACCTCGTTGCGGTTCGCCCCGCAGGTCGGGCAGAGGCCGGCGCAGTCCTCGCGGCAGAGGATCAGCGCCGGGACCGACTCGGCGATCGCGTCCCGGGCCCAGCCGGCCAGGTCGAGGCGGCCGTCCTCGACGTAGGCCGAGTCGAGGTCGTCGTCGAACGGGTCGTCCGGCCCGCGGCCCTCGGCCTGGAACTCCTCGCTCTCCACGCTCAGCCGGACGCGCGCCTCCTCCAGGCAGCGCCAGCAGGGGCCGACCAGCTCGACCTCGGTCGCGAGGGCGAGGTGGACGCCCGACAGGGAGCGGGACACCCGCAGCCGGACCTCGGGCTCGGCCGGCTCCACGCGGTACTCCTGGCCGCCGAGCCGGAGCTCGACGCCGGGGACGCGGACCCGGAGGCGGGTCTCGGCGCCGGGGGCGAGGTCGAGGGCGCGGAGGTCGATCGTGTCGAGGACCTCCGCCATCCCGTCAGACCGCGGGCTCCTGCGGGACCGGGTCCCCCTCGAGCGGGGACTCGTCGGACGGGCCCTGGAGCCGTTCCCGGCCCCGCTGCACCGCCTGCAGGAACTTGCCGAGGTTCACCTCGAGGGTGCCGAGCACCTCGTCGGCGTAGTCCTCGGCGCCGAGGCGCACCTCGCGCTCGCGCTGGCGGGCCTCCTCGAGGATCTCGGCCGCCTCGCGCTCCGCGCGCTTCACGACCTCCTGCTCGGACGCCTCCTGGGCCGCCTTGTCGCGGGCGTCGGCGACGATGCGCTCGGCCTCGCGCTTGGCCTCGGCCAGCATCTCCTGGCGCTCCTTGACGATCCAGCGGGCCTGCTTGACCTCCTCCGGGATGGTCGACCGCATCTGGTCGAGCAGCTCGTAGATGGCCTCGCGGTCGATGCGCACCTGGTCGGTCAGTGGCACCGCCCGGGCGTTGTGGATCAGGTCGTCCAGCTTGTCGATGAGCTCCAGTACGTCCAACGAACCCTCCTAAGGGACCGAGCCTGGACCCGGACGATGCCGCGCCCGCAGCGCCTGCGCCACGTGGACGGGGACCCAGTCATCGACCGCTCCCCCCCACGCCGCCACCTCCCGGACGCCGCTCGAGCTGATGAAGCTGTACTGCGGCGAGGCCGGCAGATAGACGGTTTCGATCTCGGCCGCCAAATGCCTGTTGAGCTGCGCCATCTGGAACTCGTAGTCGAAGTCGGAGATGGCCCTCAGCCCTTTTACCAGAACCGAGGCCCCCAGGTCGCGGGCGTGCTCGGTGATCAGGGTATTGAACCCCTCGACGCGCACGTTGTCGAGGTGGCCCACGCTCTGCTCGACCATCCCGATGCGCTCCTCGGCGTCGAAGAGCGGCCGCTTCTTCACCGATCCGGTCGTCACCGACACCACGAGCTCGTCGAACAGGCGCGCCGCCCGCTCGATGATGTCCACGTGGCCGTTGGTGACCGGGTCGTACGTCCCGGGGCAGACGGCGATGCGGTAGCCGTTGACGCTCACCGGCCCGCCAGGCGGAGGACGCTGACGGCCGTGTCGCCGTAGGTCCGGTCGATTCGCGAGGCGATCTCCAGTCCGCTCGGCACGGGGTCGGGGCCCGCGGACGGATGCTCGATCACCACGGTCCCCCCCGGTTCCATGAGGGGCGAGAGCGCCGTGCCGATGCCCTCCGCGATGCGGGGCAGGAGGCTATAGGGGGGGTCGCAGAGGCACAACCCGAAGCGCCGCCCCGCGGCCCGCTCGCCCGCCAGCGCGGCGCGCCAGTCGCGGGCGACCACCCTGACGCGGTCGGTCATGCCGAGCGAGTCGGCGTTCGCCCGGATCGCCGCCGCCGCGCGGGGCGAGCGGTCGACGAAGGTCGCTGACGCGGCGCCCCGCGAGAGCGCCTCGAGCCCCAGCGCGCCGGAGCCGGCGAACAGGTCGAGGACCGCCTGGCCGTCCGGCGGCCCGAGGATGGCGAACAGGGCCTCGCGCACGCGGTCCGAGGTCGGCCGGGTCTCGCGGCCCGGCGGGGCGGCGATGCGCCGGCCGCGGTGGGTGCCGGCGACGATCCTCACGCGTCCAGCAGCCGTGGCAGGGCGTCGAAGCGCGTGACCACGGCGGCGCGCAGCAGGGCGTGCTCGGGGCGCTCCAGGCGCGGGTCGGAGGCCAGCGTCCGCTTGGCCAGGTGGCGCGCCTCGGCCAGCTCGCGCCGGTCGCGGCCCAGGCGGGCCACGCGCAGGTCGGTCGCGCCGGCCTGGCGGACGCCCAGGATGCTCCCCTCGCCGCGGATCTCGAGGTCGAGCTCCGCCAGGCGAAAGCCGTCGGTCGTCTGGGTCAGGGCCTCGAGCCGGCGGGCGCCCTCGTCGGTCACGGGCTCGCCGAACAGCAGGCAGAGGCCCGGGTCGGTGCCGCGCCCGACCCGCCCCCGCAGCTGGTGGAGCTGGGCCAGGCCGAAGCGGTCGGCGCCCTCGATCACGATCGTGGTGGCGTTGGGGACGTCGATGCCCACCTCGACCACGGTGGTCGCGACCAGCAGGTCGGTGCGGCCCTCGGCGAAGCCGGCCATGGCGGCGCGCTTCTCGTCGGCGCGCTGGGCCCCGTGGGCGAGCCCGACCGTGAAGTCGGCGAAGGGGCCCGCCCGCAGGCGCTCGGCCTCGCCGATGGCCGCGCGGGCCTCGGCGTCCTCGCCGCCCTCGACCAGCGGGCAGATCACGTACGCCTGGTGGCCGGCCCGCAACTGGGCGCGCACGAGCTCGTACGCCGCCTCGCGGTCGGCGTCGCGGATCCAGCGCGTCTCGACCGGCGCCCGCCCCGGCGGCCGGCCGCGGATCGTCGAGACGCGCAGGTCGCCGTAGGCCGTCAGGGCCAGCGTGCGCGGGATCGGCGTCGCGGTCATGTAGAGCAGGTGGGCGGCGGCGCTCCCGCCGGCCGCGGCCGCGGCCCGCTCGGAGAGCGCCTGGCGCTGCTCCACGCCGAAGCGGTGCTGCTCGTCGACCACCGCCAGCCCGAGGCGGTCGAAGCGCACCCCCTCCGACAGCAGCGCCTGGGTGCCCACGGCCACCGGTGCCGTGCCGGTGGAGAGCGCCAGCAGGCGCCGCTCGCGCTCGGCCCGCGGCACCCGGCCGGTCAGCAGGACCGGGCTCAACCCGGCGGGCGCCAGCAGCGCGTCGAGCGTCCGCAGGTGCTGCTCGGCCAGCGTCTCGGTGGGCACCAGCAGGGCGGCCTGGGCGCCCGCCTCGACGGCCTGGCAGATGGCCAGCGCCGCGACGACGGTCTTCCCCGATCCCACCTCCCCCTGCAGCAGGCGCCGCATGGGCCGCGGGCGGGCGAGGTCGACGGCGATCTCCCGGTGCGCGCGCCGCTGCTCGGCGGTGAGCTCGAACGGCAGCGCCGCCAGCAGCGGCCCGGTGCGCTCGCCGGTCGGGCGCAGCGGCTGGGCGGCGCGGGTGCGCTCCTCGGCGCGGCGCACCGCCAGCAGCCCGAGCTGCAGCACGATCAGCTCCTCGAGCACCAGGCGGCGGCGCCCGAGGCGGGCCTCCTCGCGCGAGCGCGGGAAGTGCACCGCGACCAGCGAGTCGGCCGCGCCCCCGATGCGCAGGCGCGTCCGCATGGCGGCCGGCAGGCGCTCGACCGCCGCGCGCGCCAGCGGCCGGGCGAGGTCGACGAGCTCGCGGACGCGCCGCGGCGACAACCGCTCGGTGGCCGGGTAGACCGGGACGAGCCCCTGGGTGTGGACGCCCTCCGAACCGCGCCCGCCGAGCACCTCGTGGCTGCGCACGGCCATCTCGCGGCGGCCGGCCTCCGAGACGCGCCCGCGCAGCAGCAGCTCGTCGCCCGGCGCCAGGATGCGGGCGAGGTGGTCCTGGTTGAACCAGACCGCCGTCATGCGGCCGCTGTCGTCGTGGACCCGGGCGCGCACCAGGCGCAGGTTGCGCCGGCGCGTGCGCTGGACCGCGATGTCGTCGAGGCGCACGCGGACGGTGGCCTCCTCGCCGGCGGTCAGCCCGGCGACCGGCCGCGCGTCGGCGTCGAAGTCGTCGTAGCGCGCGGGGAGGTGCTCCAGGAGGTCGCCGATCGTGGCGATCCCCAGCCCCCGGGCGCGCTCGGCCGTCGTTCGCCCGACCCCGGGCAGGTCGGTCAGCGGCGCCCCCCAGCGCTCCGGCCCCGGCCGCCGGGCCGGGGGCGGCGCGTCCCACCCGTCGCCGCGCGATCCGCCCAGCGGGGGGATGGGCGGCAGCAGCGGATCCGTCGCGGTTGCGCGCGCGGCCATCGGGCGAGCATAATCCGGGGTCGCTCGGACGCCCCCGGCGTCCCCACCGGCACACGAGGCGAGGCGAGGAACGGCACATGTCGAAGGTCTGCGAGATCTGCGGGAAGGCCCCGGCGTTCGGGAACAACCGCAGCCACTCGATGCGCGCGACCCCTCGCCGCTTCAACCCGAACGTCCAGAAGGTGCGGATCATGCGGGGCTCCACCCCGGTCCGCGCCTACGTGTGCACCCGCTGCCTCAAGGCCGGGAAGGTCACGAAGGCGGTCTAGCGGGGCGTGTTGAAGACGTTGACCGTCGCGTCGATGCGCGGGACGGACTTCGCCTTGAAGGTCTTGCTCTGGGAGAACTGGACCCGCCAGAGCCCGACCTGGGGATCGCGCACCGGGATCTGATCGCGCCGGGCGCTCAGCAGCCCGCAGGGGTTGCTCGCCAGGCCCATCCTGACCGTCGCCCGCAGGTGGCCTCCGAAGCGGTAGTGGGCGTAGATCGGCCGGTCCGGCGTGAAGCCGGAGAACCGGAAGGTCACCGTCCTCGAGGGCTTGGTCCGCTTGGGGGTGGCGCTGAACGACAGCGGCGCCGCCTTCACGCGCAGCGCGTTGCTGGGGCCCAGGGCCGGGTCGGAGGCGAGCACGTCGAGCGGCGTCGCCCGCGGGACGCGCGAGCTCAGCAGGTCGAAGACGCTGAACGAGTAGGCGAGGTTGCCCGCCGCGTCGCTGTAGGTCGTGATCGACTGGGCGCCGCGCGTGAGCGCGATCAGGCTGTTCGGCGAGAAGCCCGAGCCGGTGACGTCGAGGCGCGGCGCGATCTGGGTGCCGCCGGGCTCCTGGGACGGCCGCAGGCAGATGGCGCTGGTGGCGATCGTCGGCGCCGCGGCCGCCAGCGCCGGGAGGGCGGCCAGCGCGGCCGGGGCGGCCACGGCGGCGGCCAGGACCGCGCGGCGGCGCGCGGATCGGCGTGCGCGTGCGGCGGTCATGGGGCCCCTCCTCGGTCGCGTGGCGTCACCCCCGGCCGCAGGCTCGCACGCGCGGCGTCGCGCCCGACCTGCCCCCGGCCGCCCGGAGCGGAGAAATTACGAAAGGCTGACAGGATCCCGGGCCGCGCCCGGGGCTCAGCCGGACTGCTCGCGCACCAGGTTCGCCATGACCACCGCCGCGTCGGCCGCGTCGGCGCCGGCGTTGCCCACCTCGCCGCCCGCCCGCGCCTCGGCCTGGGCCATGTCCTCGGTGGTGAGGACGCCGAAGGCGACCGGCACCCCGGTCTCGAGGCCGACCGCCGAGAGCCCGTTCGCGGCGGCGGCGCAGATGTGCTCGTAGTGCGAGGTCTGGCCGCGGACGACCGCGCCCAGCGCGATGATCGCCGCGTAGCGGCCGGTGCGCGCCATGACCTTGGCCGCCAGCGGCAGCTCGTAGGCGCCCGGCACCCAGCGCTCGTCGAGGTGGCCGTCCGGCAGGCCCGCCTCGGCCAGGCGCCCGCGCGCGCCCTCCAGCAGGCGCTCGGCGATCTCGCGGTGGAACCCGGCGACCACCGCCGCCATGCGGCCCCGCCCCTCCAGGCGCGGCGCCGGCGACGGCGCGTCGCTCCGCGCCACTAGGTCCCGGACTCCCCGGGCGCCGGCTCGTCGGCGTCGAAGCGCAGGTCCTGGTGGTGGAGGATGTGGCCCATCTTGTCGCGCTTCGCCCGCAGGTAGTCGGCGTTGTCGCCGTTGGGCGGCATCTCGATCGGCACCCGGTCCACCACCGAGAGCCCGTAGCCCTCGAGGCCGACGATCTTCTTCGGGTTGTTCGTCAGCAGGCGGATGGAGCTCAGCCCCAGGTCCACCAGGATCTGGGCGCCGATGCCGTAGTCGCGCAGGTCGGGCGGGAAGCCCAGCTCGATGTTGGCCTCCACCGTGTCGAAGCCGCGGTCCTGCAGCTCGTAGGCCCGCAGCTTGTTCAGCAGGCCGATCCCGCGCCCCTCCTGGGCGATGTAGAGCAGGACGCCCTGGCCCTCCTCGGCGATCCGGCGCATCGCCGCCCTCAGCTGGGCGCCGCAGTCGCAGCGCTGCGAGCCGAAGACGTCGCCGGTGAGGCACTCCGAGTGGACGCGCACCAGCACCTCCGCGGCGCCGTCCACCTCGCCCTTGACCATCGCCAGGTGGTGCTTGCCGTCGATGATCGAGCGGTAGCCGACGGCGGTCCACTCGCCGAACTCCGTGGGCAGGCGGGCGGCGGTGCCGCGCTCGATCAGCCGCTCGGTGCGCCGCCGGTGCTCGATCAGGTGGGCGATCGTGATGAGCTTGAGCCCGTGCTCGGCCGCGTAGGGCACCAGGTCGGGCACGCGGGCCATCGTGCCGTCGTCGTTCGCGATCTCGCAGATCACGCCCGCGGGGATCAGCCCGGCGAGGCGGGCGAGGTCGACGGCCGCCTCGGTGTGGCCGGCCCGCTCCAACACGCCGCCGGGCTTGGCGCGCAGCGGGAAGACGTGGCCCGGCTTGACCAGGTCCTCGGGCCCCGAGTCGGGGTCGATGGCGACCATGATCGTGCGCGAGCGGTCGGGTGCCGAGATGCCGGTGGTGATGCCGTGGCGCGCCTCGATCGCCTCGGTGAAGGCGGTGGCGTTGGGCGCCTCGTTGCGCCGCACCATCGGCTTGAGGCCGAGCTGGTCGCAGCGCTCCTCGGTCAGCGAGAGGCAGATCAGCCCGCGCCCGTGCGTCGCCATGAAGTTGATCGCCTCCGGGGTGGCGAACTGCGCCGCCATCACCAGGTCGCCCTCGTTCTCGCGGTCCTCGGAGTCGAGGATCACCACCATGCGCCCGGCGCGGATCTCCTCGATCGCGTCGGCGACGGTCGCGAAGCGGGCGGTGCTGCTCGTCATTCGGCGTCCTCCCTCGGGGGCCGGTACGGGGCGGCGAGCGACTCCACGTATTTTGCCACCACGTCCACCTCGAGATTGACGGCGCGCCCCACGGCCCCCGGCCCGAGCGTCGTGACGGCCATGGTGTGGGGGATCAGGGCCACCGTGAAGGCGTCCGCCAGCCGCTCCGCCACGGTCAGGCTGACGCCGTCGACCGCGATGCTGCCCTTCTCCACGACGTAGCGCATCAGGCTCGCCGGCGGCGCGATCTCGAGCACCGCGCTCTCCCCCTCCGGCCGGGCGGCCCGGACGGTCCCGACGCCGTCCACGTGCCCCTGCACCAGGTGGCCGTCCAGGCGGTCGCCGAGGCGCATCGGCCGCTCGAGGTTCACCCGGTCACCGGGGCCGAGGGCGCCCAGGGCGGTGCGCCGCAGCGTCTCGGCGACGCAGTCGACGGCGAACCCGTCCCCGCTCACCTCGACGGCGGTCAGGCAGGCCCCGTTGACCGCGACCGAGTCGCCCACGCGCAGCCCCTCGAGCACCGCGGAGGCGGCGATGGCCAGCCGCGCCCCGCCGCCCGCCGGCCGCACCTCGGCCACCCTGCCGCCCTCCTCCACGAGCCCCGTGAACACCGTCAGGCCGCCTCGGCCAGGGGGCGCAGGCGCCCGGTCACCAGGATGTCCTCGCCCACGCGCTCGGTTGCGACGCCGGACAGGCGCGGCGCAAGGGCCAGGGTGGGCGCGCCGGCGCCGCCGACCGCCGAGGGCGCGTCGCGGCCGCCGATCAGCATCGGCGCCAGGAACCAGGCCAGCCGGTCGACCGCCCCGGCCGCGACCAGCGTCCCCGACAGCTCGGCGCCGCCCTCGATCAGCAGCGACTGGATGCCGCGCTCGCCGAGGGCGTGGAGGCCGGCCTCGACCCGCCGCGCCGGGCCGCCCGGCAGGCGCGCGACCTCGGCCCCGGCGGCCTCGAGCGCGACCACCCGCTCGGGGGGCGCGTCGGCCGCGGCGAGAATGATGAGGCGGTCCTCGGGGGCGCCGTGGACCAGCGCCGAGCGCAGCGGAAGGCGCGCCGCCGAGTCGAAGACCACCCGGGCAGGCTGCCGTACCGGCCCCTCGACATCGCGCGCGGTCAGGCGGGGGTCGTCGGCCAGCGCCGTCCCCAGGCCCACCCCGACCGCGTCGTGGTCGGCGCGCCAGCGGTGCACCAGCGCCCGCGACTCGGGCCCGGAGATCCACTGGCTCTCGCCGCCCGCGGTCGCGATCCTGCCGTCCAGGCTGGTGGCCAGCTTCAGCGTCACGTGCGGCAGGCCGGTGGCGGCCCAGGTCAGGAAGGCGGCGTTCAGCTCGGCGCAGGCGGCCGCGTCCTCGCCCTCGGCGAACGCCACGTCGACGCCCGCCGCCGCCAGCACGTCGCGCCCCTGCGCCCGGTCGCGCTCCAGCGGGTCGCCCGCGCCGATGACGACCCGGCCGACGCCGGCCGCCACCAGGGCGTCGGCACACGGCGGCGTGCGGCCGTGGTGGGAGCAGGGCTCGAGCGTGCAGACCACCGTCGCGCCCCGGGCCGCCTCGCCGGCGGCGGCGATCGCGGTGGCCTCGCCGTGGGGCAGGCCGGGCCCCTCGTGCCAGCCCTCGGCGACGGTCTCGCCGCCCCGCAGGACCACCGCCCCGACCAGCGGGTTCGGGCTCACGCGGCCGCGCCCGCGCAGGGCCAGCTCGCGGGCGCGCGCCAGCGCGGCGCGCTCGGGCTGGGTCAGGCTCATTCCCCCGCCAGCGCGGACAGCTCGGAGTAGGACGCGACCGGGTCGGACGCCCTGAAGATCGCGGACGCCGAGACCAGCATCCGCGCGCCCGCGTTGCGGGCCGCCGGGAGGGTGTGGGCGTTGATGCCGCCGTCGACCTCGACGGCGATCCGCTCCGGCAGGATCGCGCACAGGCGCGCGATCCGGTCGGGCGTGCGGTGGATGAACTCCTGGCCGGCGAATCCCGGGTTGATCGCCAGCACGTTGACGTAGTCCAGCTGGTCGACCAGGTCGAGGACGTGCTCGACTGGCGTGCTGGGGTTGATCGAGAGGCCGGCGTGGCAGCCGGCGTCGCGGATCGCGCCCAGCAGCCGGTGGGGGTGGGTCTCGGCCTCGAGGTGGAAGCTGACCGCGTCGGCGAAGGGCGCGAACAGCGCGACGCCCTCGCCGGGCCGGCTGACCATCAGGTGGACGTCGATGGCGCCGCCCGCCTCGTGCACCCGCCCGGCGACCGCGCGCGCCCAGTCGGTGCCGACGGTGAAGTTCGGGACGAAGTGGCCGTCCATGACGTCGACGTGGAACGTGCGGGCGCCGGCCGCCAGCAGGGCGTCGAGCTGCTCGCCCAAGCGCAGCATGTCGGCCGACATCACCGACGGCAGCACCGTGGGCACGGCGGGCAGCGGCGCGCTCACGCGGCCCTCATCCGCGCGATGAAGAAGCCGTCGGTGCCGTGGACGTGGGGCAGCGTCAGCAGGGCGCCGGGCAGGCGCGGGTGAGCGAGCTCGGGCCGCTCCGCGGCCAGGTCGTCGAGCGGCGCGCCGGCCGCCCGCACGACCTCCTCGTTCTCCTCGGCGATCAGGGTGCAGGTGGAGTAGACGACCCGCCCGCCGGGCCGCGCGAGCGCCAGCGCCCGCTCCAGCAGGGCGCGTTGCAGGTCGACGAGCGGCGCGAGCGCCTCCTCGCGGCGGCGCCAGCGGGCGTCGGGGCGCGCCGAGAGCACGCCCAGCCCGGTGCAGGGGGGGTCGATCAGCACGGCGTCATAGCCTCCGTCGAGCGGCACCTCGCGCGCGTCGCCCTCCACGACCTCGGCGGCCGCGCCCATCCGGCGCAGGAGCTCCCGCAGCGCCTGCGCCCGCGCCGGGCGGAGCTCGACGGCTGTGATCCGGGCGCCGCTGCGGGTCAGCGCGGCCAGGTGGCTGGTCTTCGCCCCCGGGGCGGCGCAGAGGTCCAGCACGCGCTCGCCCGGCCGCGGGTCCACGGCGTGCGCCACCAGTTGGGAGGCACGGCTCTGCCCCATGGCCAGGCCGCGGGCCCAGGCGTGCGAGTCCTCGAGCGCGAACGGGCCCGCGAGGACGTACGACTCGGGCGCCAGGGCGCCGCGCGCCCACCCGGGCGGCAGCTCGGCCTCGAGGCCCGCCCTCGGGCCGCGGAGCGGGTTCCAGCGCAGGGCCGACTCGGCCGGGCGGGCCGAGGCCTCCATGACGGCCACGGCGTCGGCCTCGCCGAGCGAGGCGATCAGTCGCCGCGCGATCCAGTCGGGCATGGAGTGGCGGACGCCCGCGGCGTCCGGGCCCTCGGCGTCGAGCTCCGCCAGCAGCGAGGGCCCATCGGCGGCGATCCGCCGCAGCACCGCGTTCACGACCCCGGCGCGCGCCGACGCGCGGGCCTTGGGGCCGCGCAGGGCGCGTGCCTGGCGCACGGCCTGGTCGACCGCGGCCCGCGGCGGCACGCCGTCCGAGAAGGCGAGCTCGTACGCGCCGAGGCGGAGGATGTCCCGCACCGCCGGCTCCAGCGCCGCCGGCCGGTCGAGGGCGCCGTCGATGAGCCAGTCGAGCGTGCGCCGGCGCTGCACCGCGCCGTAGGCCAGCCGCGTCGCCTGAGCGCGGGCGCGCGGGTCGAGGTCCGCGCGGCGGGCCTCCGCCGCCAGCGCGCGGTCCGCGTAGGCGCCGTCGTCCACGCGGCGCAGCACCCGCAGCGCGACGCTGCGCTCGCGGGAGATTCCCCCGGTCGCGGTCTCAGCCACGGGCAGGGCTCGCCTCCAGCGGGCCGCGCCAGCCGCGCAGGAAGTCGGCCGCCTCCATCCGCCCCTTGCCCGGCGGCTGCAGCTCGAGGATCTCGAGTGACCCGTCGCCGGTCGCGGCGACCAGGCGCCGCCCTCGCCGGAGAGCGGCGCGGGGGCGGGCTCGTCGATGGCGCGCGCGCGCCAGACCTTGAAGGGCGCGTCGCCGATCGCGAGCGTCGCCCCGATGTGGGGGGACAGCGCCCGCACCCGCCGGGCCAGCTCGACGGCGGGGCGGGAGAGGTCGAGGGCGCGGTCCTCGGGAATGATCTTGGGCGCCAGCGAGACCCCCTCCTCGGGCTGGGTCAGGGGCTCGAGCCGGCCGGCGTCGAGGTCGGTGAGCACCTCCGCCAGCAGCGGCCCGCCGAGCGCGCTGAGGCGCGCGGTCACGGAGCCGGCGTCCTCGTCCTCGCCGATCTCGATGGCGCGCCGGGCCAGCATCGGCCCTGTGTCGAGGCCCGCGTCCATCTGCATGATCGTCACCCCGGTCCGGGTGGCGCCGTCCATGATCGCCCGCTCCACCGGGGCCGCGCCGCGGTAGGCGGGCAGCAGCGAGAAGTGAACGTTGATCGACGGCCAGCGCGACAGC
>DATLLV010000204.1:0-8808 GCA_035537655.1 Miltoncostaeaceae bacterium | reverse complement strand
CGATCACGCGCCGCCGCTGCTCGGTCTCGCCGGTGCCGTTCGTGGGCGTCTGGCGCGCGACGGCCACGTACACGCCGTCCGAGAGCCCGAGGCGCTTCGGGTCGAGGTTGACCTTGGCCGCGCCGGGCCCGAGCGGGGCCTGCCAGATGCGCTTGGTCGGGCGCCCGGTGCGCCGCGCGACCGTGACCGTGACGACGCCCGGCGTCGGCGAGCGCACGACCGCCGTCGTGCTGTCGTCCACGTGGTCGGCGTTGGGCGACAGGCGCGGCGGGAGCGGCGTCAGCGTGATGCCGCCGTACGACAGCAGCAGCACGTCGGAGAGCGCCCGCGGCGACGACCACGGCACCACCGGCCCGGTGTTCAGCGCCAGCTGGGCGCTGCCGCCGGCGTCCATGGCGAAGGCCGTCTCGGCCCCGAGCGAGCGCATCAGGCTCGCCTGCTCGGCCGCGGTCACCCCGGGGCTGCCCTGGGAGGGGCCCTCGGCGGTCACCAGCATGAGCGCTCCGGAGGCCGTCTGGCCGACCGCCGAGCGCGAGGTGCGCGCGTCGAGCTGCGACGGGGTGTAGCCGACCGGCGGCCGCCCGGCGACCGCGCCGCCGCTGACCAGCGAGGGGCCGCCGCCGATGGCGTTCAGGGCCCCGGCGGGCAGCCCGAGCAGGCCCGGCGTCAGGGCCACCGCCTGGCCCAGCGGGAACTCCGCCACCAGCGGCGGGCCGGCGGACCCGACGCCGGTCAGGACGACGGTCCCCGGGGCGATGGCCATCCCGCCCCCCTGGGCGGCCGCGACCACGGTCCCGGTGCGCGGCAGGTTGGGGGTCAGGGGGCCGGGCTGGTCGAGCCGGACGCCGACCTCGTAGCGCGAGCCGCCGCTCGGGGTCGCCGCGCCGAAGGTGGGCGTGTAGAGGATCGTCTCGCTGCCGCGCAGCGGCGGGCGGTTGATGCCGCCGAAGGCCCGCAGCGCGAAGCGGCGCACGCCGGTGGGGTCGACCGCCTGGAAACGCCCCTGCAGCACCAGCGTTGCGGCGCCGAGCAGGCCGCTGGGGGGGAACACCAGGGCCGGCCGGCTGCCCTCGGGCTCGTGGATGAGGTCGCCGCCGACCAGCAGGACGCCGCTGGGGGAGCCGGTCGTGTAGCTGAAGAAGTCGCCGTTCATGCCGGCGACCACGCCCTGGTCCAGGCCGGCGGTCACCGCGCCGGTCAGCGAGCCGCGCGCGACCGGCGAGCCGGCGGCCATCGCCGGCGCGAGGCCGATGCGCGGCGACGGGGCGGCCCGCACGATGTCGATGACCTGGGGCCCCTGCACCAGGCGCTGATACCCGATGCCCGGTGCGACCTCGAGCACCGCCGGCGACCGCGCGGGCGGAAGCGACGTGACCGGGCCCTGGGCCAGGGCCGTCACGGGCGCGGCGACCAGCGCCGCCAGCGCGAGGGGGACAGCGCGCCTCATCGCGGCCAGCCTAGTCATGCGGCCGGAGACCCCCAAGCGGAGCGGGCGTGGGTCGTCCCGAGGTCTGCGAGACTTGCGGCGTGGTCGTGGTGCTGGTCCTGCTGGCGGTCGCGGTGGTGGGCCTGGTCGCGGCCGGGCTCGTCGTCGTTCCCCGGGCCCAGGCCGAGGCGGCCGCGGCCCGCGCGCGGGCGGAGCGGGCCGAGGCCGAGCTCGGGGTGGCCGAGCAGCGCGGCAGCCAGGCCCTGCGGGACCTGCCCTTCGTGGCGCTCCGGGTGCGCGAGGACGGGCGGCTGATCGAGGCGAACGCCGTCGCGCTCGAGCGCTTCCCCTTCCTGGTGCCGGACATGACGATCCTCGAGGCCTTCAGCGAGCACCGGCTGGCCGGCGGCGTCGACCGGGCGCTGGCCGACCTGTCGCGGCAGGGCTTCGAGGTGCGGCTGTTCGCGGACGGGCGCCGCACCTACCGGGCGTCCGTGGCGCCGTACGAGGTCGGGGAGGGGCGCGAGGCGCTGATCTTCCTGACCGACCAGAGCGAGGCCGTCGCCTACCAGGAGCTGCGCTCCCAGTTCGTCGCCAACGTCTCGCACGAGCTGCGCACGCCGCTGACGGGGCTGCGGGGCCTGCTGGAGGCGCTCGACGACCCGGCGATGGATCCGGCGACGCGCCGCGACTTCGTCGCCCGCGCCACCAGCGAGACGCAGCGGTTGGAGGCGCTGATCACGGACATCCTGTTCCTCTCCGAGCTCGAGACGGCGCCCGGCCGGCCCTCGGGCTCGCGGAGCGACCTGGCCCAGGCGGCGAGCGCGACCGTCGCCGATCTGTGGCGGGTCGCCGAGGACCACGGCGTGCGCCTGGAGCTGGACGCCGACGGGCCCGCCTGGACGCCGCTCAGCGACCGCATGGCGGCGACGATCGTCCGCAACCTGGTGGAGAACGCGGTCAAGTACGCCGGTCCGGGCGCCACGGCGACGACGCGCGTGCGGCGCGACGGCGACGGCGTCGTGCTGACCGTCGCCGACGACGGCGCGGGCATCCCCGAGCGCCACCTGATGCACGTGTTCGAGCGTTTCTATCGGGCCGACCCCTCGCGCTCGAAGCGCCTCGGCGGCACCGGGCTGGGCCTCTCCATCGTCAAGCACATCGCGGAACGATTCGGCGGGAGGGCCGAGGCATCCTCCCGGGAGGGCTTCGGCACGACCGTCACGGTCACCCTCCCGGAGGAGGACGCGTGATAGCGTCCCGCGCCGTTCGATGCCCGTTCCCCTGATGGACATCCGGGCCCAGTACGGGCCCCTGCGCGCCGAGATCGACGCCGCGATCGCCGGCGTCCTCGACAGCGGCCGCTTCATCCTCGGCCCCGAGGGCCGGGCGCTGGAGGCAGCCGTCGGCGAGCGCCTCGACGGCCGCCCGGCCGTCGGGGTCGGCAACGGCACCGACGCGCTGGTGCTCGCGCTGCACGCCCTGGGGATCGGCCCCGGCGACGAGGTCGTCACGACCCCGTACACCTTCTACGCGACGGCCGAGGCCATCGCGCGGGTCGGCGCGACGCCGGTCTTCGCCGACATCGACCCGGTCACGTACTGCCTCGACCCGGCCGCCGCCGAGGCCCGGATCGGCCCGGCCACGAAGGCCATCCTGCCCGTGCACATCTTCGGCCACCCGGCCGACATGGCGGCCATCCGCGCGCTGGCCGAGGCGCACGGCCTGGCGGTGGTGGAGGACGCGGCCCAGGCCTTCGGCGCGGCGACGGCCGAGGGCGAGGTGGGCACCTTCGGCGACGCGGCCACCTTCAGCTTCTTCCCGACCAAGAACTTCCCCGGGATGGGCGACGGCGGGATGGTCGTCTGCCGCGACGACGAGCTCGCCGAGCGCGTGCGGCGCCTGCGGTTCCACGGCTCCGCCGACAAGGTCGTCTTCGACGAGGTCGGCTACAACTCGCGCCTCGACGACCTCCAGGCGGCGATCATCCGCGTCTTCTACCCGCACCTCGACGACTGGAACGCCCGCCGCGCCCAGGCGGCCGCCTGGTACGCGGAGGAGGGGCTGGGCGACATGGCCCTGCCGGGCGTCGCGCCCGGCGCGCGCCACATCTACCACCTCTTCATGGCGCGCCACCCGCGCCGCGACGCGATCCGCGCCGCGCTCGCCGAGGCCGGCGTGGGCAGCGCGGTCTACTACGGCATCCCGATGCACCTGCAGCCGGTCTTCGCGAGGCTGGGGTACGCGGAAGGCGACCTTCCCGTGGCGGAGGAGTGCGCGCGCACCGCGCTGGCGCTGCCGATGCACCCGAACCTGCGCCGCGAGGACGTCGCCGAGGTCTCGCGCGCCGTCGAGGGCGCGCTCGAGGGGCGGCCGGTCGGCGCCGCCGGCGGGGCTCAGGCCGGCTGAGCCAGCGCGCCCGCGCGGCGGGCGCTGAGGTGCCCCGCGGCGTGGAGCCAGCGGACCGTGTCCCGGATCGAGTCCGCGGCGGGGCGGAACGCGACCCCCAGGTCGCGGATCGCCCCGCCCGGGTCGGCCGGGCCATCCTGGCTCGCGATCCAGGTCGCCTCGCGAGCGGGCAGCAGGTCCAGGCCGATGCGGCCGAGCGCCTGGCCGAGGCGCCCGGCGACCGCGGCCGCCCCCGCCGGCACCGCGACGACGGGCAGGCGCCGCCCGGTCACCCGCACGGCGGTGCGCATGATCTCGACGAGCGGCAGGTTCTCGCCCGAGGCGACATGGCGCCGGCCGCCGCGTCCCGGCGCCATCAGGGCGGCGTGGACGGCCGCCACGTCGCGCACGTCGCTGACCGGGGCGATGCCCGGGGGCAGCGCCGGCAGTCGCCCCGCGAGCGCCGCCATGGCGATCCGCGACGTCTCCCCCAGGTGCGGGTCGTCCGGGCCCCAGACCATCCCCGGGTAGGTGATCGCAACCGGCGCGCCCTCGGCCTGCAGGCCGCGGGCCACGATCTCCGACGCGGCCTTCGAGCCCGCGTAGGGGAGGGTGACGGCGCCCACGGGCGCGTCGCCGTCCAGCGGCGCGGCGCTCGTCCGGGGGAGCAGGGCCGCGTAGCTCGACACGTGGACGACCGGGTCGTGCCCGGCCTCGGCGGCCGCGCGCAGCACCGTCTCCGCGGCCGCGGCGTTGACGCGGGTGACCTCCCCGGCCCGGCGCGGGTCGAGCGAGTAGACGGCGGCGGCGTGCAGGGTCGCGTCGCGGCCGGCGGCGGCGGCCCGCACCGATGCCGGGTCGGTTGCGTCGCCGGCCACGGCCTCGACGTCCCCGGGGTCGACGCCCAGCGGTTCCAGCGCGGGCGCGACGCGGTCGAGCGAGCGGACGAGCAGCCGCAGCTCGTGCCCGGCCGTCAGCAGGGCGGCCGCCGTGTGGCAGCCGACGAAGCCGGTGCCGCCGGTGAGGAGGACCCGCATCCCGGCCGCGATGGTACCTAGACTCCCCGCGCGTCATGCGCGTCTGGATCGACGTCACCAACTCGCCCCACGCCGTCATCTTCCGCCCGCTGATCGCGCGCCTGCGCGCTCGCGGCCACGAGGTGACCGTGACCTCGCGCGAATTCGCCCAGACGGTCGGGCTGCTCGAGCGCTTCGGCATCGAGCACACGGTGGTCGGCGCGCACGGCGGCGGGTCGCGGCGGGGGAAGGCGCGGGCGATGCTCGACCGCTCGGCGGCCCTGGCGCGCTTCGCCCGCGCGCGGCGCTTCGACCTGGCCGTGGCCCACGGCAGCACCGACCAGCCCCTGGCGGCGCGCCTCTCCGGAACGCCGCAGGTGACGATGTTCGACTACGAGTTCGCGGCCACCATGCACCACTGGAACGGCCGCCTCGCCAGCCGCGTGCTGGTGCCCGCGGCGATCCCGGAGGAGGCCCTGGCGCGCTACGGCATGCGGCCGCCGAAGCTCGTGCGCTACCCCGGCCTGAAGGAGGAGTACTACCTCGCCGACCACCAGGTGGACCCGGGGGTCGCCGCCGAGCTCGGGCTCGACCCGGGGCGCGCGATCGCGGTGGTGCGCCCGCCGCCCGAGGTCACGCTCTACCACCGCGGCGCGAGCACGGACCTGTTCGCCGCCACCCTCGCGCGCCTGCTGGCGGCCGCACCGGAGGTGCAGACGGTGGTCCTGCCGCGGACCGCCGAGCAGCGCCGGGCGCTGGAGGGCGGGGCGGCCGTCGTCCCCGCCGAGGCGGTCGACGGCCCCAGCCTGGTGGCCGCCGCGGACGTGGTCGTCAGCGCCGGCGGCACGATGAACCGCGAGGCCGCCGCCCTGGGCGTCCCCGCCTACACGCCCTTCGCGGCGCGCCTCGGGGCGGTAGACCGGCGGCTGATCGACGAGGGCCGGCTGCGCCGCCTCGAGCGGCCCGAGGACGTCCCCCTGGGCCGCCGCGACCGCGGCCAGGCGCCGCCGTTCCGCGACCCCGAGGTACTCCTGGACCTGATTCTGCAAGCGGGCCGCGCTAGGGTGCCTCACTCGTGAGCCGCGCCCCCCTCACATGGCGTCCACGTGCGCTCGCGCATCGGGCCGCGCAGGTGGCCGTCGACGTTGGCCTGGTGACAGCCGCTTACTGGCTGTCGTTCTACTTCCGTTTCGACGGCGATGTGCCCCATCGCTACGAGCGGCTCTTCGCCGGGACGGTCTGGATCGTCATCGGCGTCACGCTCGTGGTCTTCATCGCGATGCGCTTCTACACCAAGTGGTGGCGCTTCACGAGCGTGCGGGACCTCCAGGCGATCCTGCTGGCGACCGCCGGCTCGAGCCTGATCCTGGCCGCCCTGCTGTCGAGCTGGCGGCCGGACGACCTGGTGCCCGTCCCGCGCGGCGTCCTGGCCTTCAACTTCCTGCTGACCCTCGTGCTGGTGGGCGGCGCCCGCTTCGCCGTGCGCAGCGTGATCGAGCGCCCGCCGCGCTCCGAGCTGGTGAGCAGCGGCAAGGAGGTGCTGATCTGCGGCGCCGGCGACGCCGGGGTGACGCTGCTGCGCGAGATGAAGCGCAACCGCTCCCTGGGCTACACGCCGGTCGGCCTCATCGACGACGACCCGCGCAAGCGCCGCCTGCGCGTGCAGGGCACCCGCGTGCGGGGCGCCCGCGCCGAGCTGCCGCGGATCCTGCGCGAGGTGCACGTCGACGAGGTCATCATCGCCATGCCCTCGGCGCCGGGCCGCGTGCGCGAGGAGATCGTGCAGTCGTGCCGCCGCGCGGGCGTCCCCTGCACCACCCTGCCGGGCCTGCCGGAGCTGATCACCGGCGACGTGACCGTGAGCCTGCTGCGCGAGGTGCGCGTCGAGGACGTGCTCGGGCGCGCGGCCATCGAGGTCGACTTCGCCCGCGTGGCCCGCTACCTCAACGGCCGCTCGGTGCTGGTCACGGGCGCGGGCGGCTCGATCGGGCGCGAGCTCTGCCGCCAGGTCTCGGCCACCGGCGCGCGGCGCCTGGTGATGGTCGACCACTCCGAGAACAACCTTTTCGAGATCGACCTCGAGCTGCGCGAGCGCGGCCAGTCGGGGCTGCTGGTGCCGCTGATCGCCGACTGCAAGGACGCGGGCGCCATGGAGCGCATCTTCCGCGCCGAGCGCCCCGAGATCGTCTTCCACGCGGCGGCGTACAAGCACGTGCCGATGATGGAGCTCAACCCGGTCCAGGCGATCGCCAACAACGCGCTCGCCACCGCGATCCTCGCCGACCTGGCCGAGCGCTTCGACGTCGACCGGTTCTGCCTCATCTCCACCGACAAGGCCGTCGAGCCCAAGACCGTCATGGGCGCCTCGAAGGCCCTGGCCGAGCGGATCGTGGAGGCCCGCGCCGGGTCCTCGCGCACCCGCTTCGCCGCCGTGCGCTTCGGCAACGTGCTCGGCAGCTCAGGCTCGGTGCTGCCGATCTTCCGGCGCCAGATCGCCGAGGGCGGGCCGGTCACGGTGACGCACCCGGACATGACCCGCTTCTTCATGACCATCCCCGAGGCCGTGCAGCTGGTGATCGAGGCCGGCGGCATCGCCGACGGGGGCGACATCTTCGTGCTGGACATGGGCGAGCCCGTGCGGATCATGGACCTCGCCCGCCGCACCATCGAGCTGTCGGGCCAGGACGTGGCGATCGAGGTCGTCGGCATCCGCCCCGGCGAGAAGCTCCACGAGGAGCTCTTCAACGTGGACGAGGAGGTCCGCCCGACCCGCTACGGCAAGATCATGCGCGCGACACGGCCCCCGCTGGACCCCACGGTCCTGCGGCTGGGGCTCGAGGACCTGACACGGCGCGTCGGGGTCGGCAGGCCCGAGCCCGTCGCCGAGGCCCTCTGGTCGACCCTGCGCGGCGCAAGGATCGCCGCGCCGGGCGGCGAAACGAGTACCGCATCCCCCACCCCAACCCACCCCCGGGAGAGTTCATGACCGTCATCGACCGCGCGCAGACCGACCTCCCCCCCGGGACGACAGCGGTCGCGTCGTGGGGACTCCTCTCGCGGGTGGAGCGCCCGTGCACCGAGCACGGGGGCGAGTGCCCCTGCGTGGCCCGCCACGAGGACGAGGGCTGCCTCGTCTTCTGGTGCGAGACCGCGGGGCACCACTTCACGACGCGCTGACGCGCCCCCGGCCCTCAGGGGCGGGGGAGGCGGTCGCGACTCAGCCGGGGTCGGTGAAGGGCAGCTTCTCGTGGCGGGCGGCGTCGACCTCGACGGCGTAGACGACGGTCTCCCCGCCACGGAGCGGGAAGGGCTCGCCCGTGTACTTGCGCGCGATCCGGTCGGCGAGGACCAGGGCGGCGTCGCCGTCGATGCGGTCGACGACCCGTCCGCGCAGGTCGGCCTCGCGGTACGGGTCCTCGCGGTCGGCGAGCGAGAGCGCCACGCGCGGGTCGCGCTCGATGTCGCGCGACTTCCGGCTGCCGAGCTGGGTCACGAAGATGACCCGGTCCTCCTCGAGGTCGACCCAGATCGGCCGCGAGGCGGGGGCGCCGTCGGGCTGGACCGTCGCGAGGTGGGCGAAGTTGCGCTCGCCGAGCAGGTCGGCGACCAGCGGATCGATCTCGGCCATGGTCCGAGCCTACGCTCCGAGGGCGATCCCCGGCGGCCGGCGCGGGTCGTCCGCTACCGCGCCGCGCCGCGGACCGGGGCGGGTGGCGACGGTTGCCCGTCGTCCGCCTCGTCCCAGTCCTCGACCCACGCCTCGATCTCGCGGACGACCCGCGAGAGCGCCTCGCCCTTGGGGGTGAGGCGGTACTCGACGACCCCGCCGCCGCGCTTGCGGCGCTCCATCAGGCCGGCGGCCTCGAGCTCGCGCAGGCGCTCGGCGAGCAGGCGGGCCGAGAGCCCGTCGACCGAGCTGCGGATCTCGGTGAAGCGCGCCGGCCCCTCCATCGTCGCCCTGATCACCGCGGCGCTCCA
>DATLLV010000203.1:0-5117 GCA_035537655.1 Miltoncostaeaceae bacterium | reverse complement strand
CAGCGTGGGCGGCCTGGTGTTCACCCGCCTCGGCCGGCTCCCGCGCACCGGCGACACCGTCACCGCCGACGGCTGGCAGCTCACCGTCGAGGCGACCCGCGGCACGCGGGTCGTCCTGGTCGCGATCGAGCCGGCCGAGGGGCGCCGCGACGAGCCCGGCCGCAACGGGACGGGCGGCTCTCCCAACGGGGACGGCCCGGCTCCGTAAAGCTCGAGGCTCGGCCCCAGCCGACCCGATCAGAGCTCAGGGCCTCGGAGCTCAGAGGCCTCCCAGCTCAAGGCCCCCGCGAGGCGTACGCCTTAGGCGCGCTCGTCCAGCTGCGGCCCGAGGGCCCCTCTCCCGGTGAGGCAGTACGCCCCGCAGCGCGCGCCCAGGGCGAGCGCCTCCTCCAGCTCGAGCCCCCGCCCCAGGCCGACGGTGACCCCGGCGGCGAACGAGTCGCCGCAGCCGTAGGAGTCGACCGGCGGGCCGGGCAGCGGCGCGGGGTCCCAGCGGCCGGTGCGGCCGTCGGCCGTCTCGTAGCGGCCGCCATGACCGCCCTCGGTCCAGACGACCGCGACGGGCGGGACCGGGAGCTCGGCCGGGTCGACCGCCTCGCTGGGGTCGGTGGCGCTGGCGATGAGGACGTCGGCGCGCACGCCGCTCTCGACCAGCTGGGCCAGGCGGCGGGTGGTCACGACCAGGGCGCCGGCGCGGCGGGCCGCCGCGACCGTCGCCGAGTCGTGGCCCGTGAAGAAGGCGGCGTCGCAGGTCGCCAGGTCGTCCCAGGGCAGCGGGTCCGTGATGAGCGCCGAGCTCGGCCCGCCGATGACCAGGATCGCCCGGTCGGCCGTCTCGCCGACGGCGCTGATGCCGCGCGTCTGGGGTCCATCCCGCACCGTGGCCAGCACCGTGACGCCGATGGCGCCCAGGCGCTCGGCGCTCGCGCGGCCGGCCTCGTCGCTGCCGAGGGCGGTGTAGAAGAGCGCCTCCGCGCCGAGCTTGGCCACCTGGGCCGCGCTGACCCCGCCGCCGCCGCCCGGCTCGTCGAAGGGGTCGCCCAGGTAGCGGATCTCGCCGGGGGCCGGCATCAGCCCCGTGCCGTGGGTGATCCACTCGACGTGGCCCACGACCGCCACGCGCGGGCGGGACGGGGCGCTCATCGCGGGCGGATCTCCGCGGGCGCGCCGTGCTCCTGCAACGCGGCAGGCAGCGCGACCGAGCCGTCCTCGCGCTGGCCGTTCTCGAGCAGGGCGATGATCGTCCGCCCCACCGCCACGGCCGTCCCGTTGAGCGTGTGGACCGGCTCGGTGCCCGACCCGTCGCGCACCCGCGCCCGCAGGCGACGGGCCTGGTAGTCGGTGCAGTTCGAGCAGGAGGTCACCTCGCGGTAGGCCCCCTGCCCGGGCATCCAGGCCTCGCAGTCGAACTTGCGCGCGGCCGACGCGCCGAGGTCGCCGACGGCGATGTCCACCACCCGGTATGGCACCTCCAGCAGCCCCAGGATCTCCTCCTGGACGCCCAGGATGCGCCCGTGCTCGGCCCGCGACTCGCCGGGCATGACGAACGAGAACATCTCGACCTTGTCGAACTGGTGCACGCGGAAGATGCCGCGGGTGTCGCGCCCGGCGGCGCCGGCCTCGCGGCGAAAACAGGTGGACACGCCGCCGTAGCGCAGCGGCAGGTCCTCGGCGGGGATGATCTGCTCGCCGTGCAGGCCGGCGAGCGGCACCTCGGACGTGCCCACGAGGAAGAGGTCGTCGTCGGCCGTCCGGTAGATCGACGCGCGGTCGGTCGGGAAGAACCCGGTCCCCCACATCGCCTCCTCGCGCACCAGCACCGGCGGCACGACCGGCGTGAAGCCGGCCGCCTCGACCCGGTCCAGTGCGAGCGACACCAGTGCCAACTGCACCCGCACGAGCGGCCCCAGCAGGTAGGCGAAGCGGCTGCCCGACACCCGGGCGGCCGCCTCCAGGTCGAGCGCGCCCGCGGCCCCCGCGAGCTCCACGTGGTCGCGCGCGGCGAACCCGAAGGACGGCGGCTCGCCGACGCGGCGCACCTCGACGGCGTCCTCCTCGCCCCCGTCGGGGGCGTCGTCCTCGGCGAGGTTCGGCAGCGACAGCAGCAGCTCGTCGCGCTCGGCCTCCACCGCGCGCAGCTCCTGCTCGAGCCGCGAGAGCTCCTCGCCCAGGCGCCGGGCCTCGGCCTCCTCAGCGGCGCTCTCGCGCCCCTCGCGCTTCGCCTGCCCGACGGCCTTGCTGATGCGGGCCCGCTCCGCCCGCGCCGTCTCGACCCGCGCCCGCAGGGCCCGCGCGGCCTCATCGAGCTCCAGCAGCCGCGCCACCTGGTCGCCGGCGCCGCGCCGGGCGAGGTTGGCGGCGACGCGCTCCGGCTCGGAGCGGATCAGCTTGAGGTCGAGCAGGGCGCCGGGTCCGTCAGGCCGAGGCGGCGTCCGGGCCCTTGGCGAGGGCCGCGGCGACCGTCTCGAGGTCGTCCCCGAACACGAAGGCGCGGCGCAGCCCGGTGATCTCGAACACCCGCCGCAGGCGGCGGTGCGGGCAGATCAGCCCCAGCTGGCCCTGGCCGGCGCGGGCGCGGTTCAGCAGGCTCACCAGCGCCCCGAGGCCGGACGAGTCGAGCAGGGTGACGTCGGTCAGGTCGATGACCAGCGGCGCCGAGGCGGGGTCGAGGGTCTCGAGGTCCTGGCGGAAGCTGCCGACGGTGTAGATGTCGAGCTCGCCGCCGAGCGTGACCAAGGTGAGGTCGCCGCGGGCCTCGGTCGTGACGTCCAGGCTCATGCGGGGGATGCTACCGGCCGCCCCCGGGCCGCGCAGGCCGGCGGCGCTAGCCCTGGATGCTCAGGACGTAGGCGACGACGTTGTCGAGGTCGACGCCCGTCGCCAGGCCGGGCGGCATGGGGCCGCCGCCGTTGATGACCTGGTTGCGGATGGTCTCCTCGTCCAGGCCGAGGCCCTCGAGCTTGGGGCCGATCCCGCCCTCCTGCTTGCCGTCGCCGAGGTGGCAGGAGGTGCACTTCGCGTCGAAGACCATCAGGCCCGCGGCGGCGTCGCCGGCGGGCGCGCCGCCCCCGCCCCCGCCGCCGCCCGCGGGCGGCGCCGCCGTGGCCGCGCCCTCGGCGGGCGGGGCGGTGATCGTCTTGCCCTCGGAGTCGGTCTGGAGCGCGCTGTTCACGACCGTCGGGGAGGTGGCGGGCGTCTGCGCGGCCTCCTCGCTGCTGTCCACGCAGCCGGTGGCCAGGCCGAGCGCGGCGACCACCGCGACCAGCGAGAGAGCCGCCCACAGCCTGCGCACGATCGCACACCCCCGGTCGGATGATCGGAATCCCGCGAGAGCATATGGGGCCGAGGGCGAAAAACAACGCGACGAGGAACCCGATTCGCGGGGGTCGTTGCGCCCCCGGCGTGGGTTTGGGGTGGGCGGCCGCGATACCCTGACGCGATCGGGCGGGACACCCGGGCGGGGAGGTGTCGGCGGTGGCGAGCAGGGTGGAGGCCGGGGCGGTCGGGGGCCTGGACCCCACGCGCTGGCTCAACCGGCTCGCGTCGGTGGCCGCGGCGGAGCTGCCGGCGGCCCTGGACGAGATCGCCGAGCGCGTCCACGAGATCTTCCCGGTCGACGTCGTCGCGGTCCACGTGGTCGACGAGACCGACCCCGAGGACATCACCCGCGGCTACTGCGTCGGTCCCTCGCCGGCCGCGCAGGCGCTGGCGCCCCTGCTGACGCCCGACGGGCTCGACCCGATCGGGCTCGGCGACGCGGCGCTCGACGCCGACGGGCCGGTCGTCTGGCCGCGCATCGTCTCCGAGCCCGGGGAGATCGAGCGGCTCGCGCGCCTCGCCGACCAGGGCGGCCCGGCCGGCGCCTTCCACCGCCTGATGCTGGACGCCGGCGGCGTGGCCGTCCCGCTGGGCACGCCGCACCAGCCGGGGCTGGGCGCCGTGGCGCTGGTGTCGCTGACGCGCGAGAGCCCGGCCCTCGCGGCGTACGTGGACGACCTCGTCGCGCTGGCGCCCCAGATCGCCCTCACCGTGCGCAACCACCAGCTCTCCGCGCGCACCCGGCGCACCCGCCAGACGCTCGAGGGCGTGATCTCGTCGAGCCGGATGGGCGTCATCCTCAGCGACCTGCGCGGGCGCCTGTCGCTGGCCAACCGGGCCGCGAGCGAGATCCTCGGCATCGACCTGCAGCAGCTGGTCGGCCGCCCGATGCGCGAGCTCGTCGGCGAGCGCATCAAGTGGCGCTTCACGAACCCCGACGAGTATTCCGAGCGGGTCCTGGCGGTGCTCGACGACCCCTCGCGCGAGTCGGTCGACGACGCCGAGACGGTGGACGGGCGCGCGATCGAGCACTCGTCGTCGCCGGTCCGCGACCCCTCCGGCGTCCTGGTGGGGCGGGTGGACATCCTCACCGACGTCACGCCGGCGCGCAGCGCGCTCGCCGAGGCGCGCCGCCTGGCCACCGAGCGCGCCGAGCTGCTCGAGCGCGAGGAGCGCCGCGCCCAGGAGGAGGTCGCCCTCTCGCGCGCCGCCCACATGATGGCCTCGGCCCTCACGCTGTCCGACATCCACGAGCACCTGCTCGACCAGGCCCACGCCCTGGCGCCGGCCTGCGACAAGAGCGCGATCCTCGCGGTCGACCGCCGCGGCCTGGTGGTCCCGGTGGCCACGCGCGGCTTCAGCGAGGCCACGATCAAGCGGATGGTCTTCAAGATGGGCGAGGGCGTGGTGGGAGGCGCTTTGGCGGCGCGGCGCCCGTTCGTCTGCAACGACGCCGAGGCCGAGCAGCGCGTCTCGAGCCGCATCACCGGCCCCGAGGGGATCCGCTCGTTCATGCACGTGCCGCTGGTCATGGGCGACCGCGTCTACGGCCTGGTGAGCGTCAACAGCTCCCAGGTGCGCGCCTTCGGCGAGCGCGACCTGCGCGTGGTGGGCGAGCTCGCCCGCCATGCGTCCAGCGCCCTGCAGAACGCGCTCCAGTTCGAGCAGGAGCGCCACATCGCCGAGACGCTGCAGCAGGCCCTGATCGCCGAGGAGCTCCCGGCGGTCGACGGCCTCGAGCTCGCGGCCCTGTACCAGGCGGCCGCCGGCTCGCAGGTCGGCGGCGACTTCTACAGCGC
>DATLLV010000202.1:0-3223 GCA_035537655.1 Miltoncostaeaceae bacterium | reverse complement strand
GGCCCAGCGGGCGACGCCGAGGTCGTGGGAGATCACGATCGTCGCGCGGTCGGGCGCCGGCCGCATGAGCGGTGCCATGACGCCCGCGCCCGAGACCGGGTCGAGCCCGGTGGTGGGCTCGTCCATCACCAGCACCGGGCTGGCCCGCAGAAAGGCCCGCGCGATCGCCACACGCTGGCGCTGGCCGCCGGAGAGCGCCCGGCCCTTCTGGCCCACCCGGGTCGCGTAGCCCTCGGGCAGGCGCATGACGAACTCGTGCGCGTCGGCGGCGACGGCGGCGGCCGCGATCTGGGCGGGCGTGGCCCCGGGGCGGCCGTAGGCGATGTTCTCGGCGACGCTGCCGTCGATGATCAGCGCCTCCTGCAGCAGCAGGGTGACGTTGCCGCGCACCGCGTCCAGGGTGAGGTCGCGCAGGTCGTGGCCGTCCAGCCGCACGGCCCCGGCGCCGGGATCGTCGAGGCGCAGCAGCAGCCTCGCGAGCGTCGACTTGCCCGAGCCGCTCGCGCCGACGATCGCCACGAGCTCGCCCGGGTCGGCGCGCATGCTCACGCCGCGCAGGGCGGGGGCGGGCGCGCCCGGGTAGGTGAACGAGACGTCCTCGAGCGCCACCGCGCCGCGGGGGCGCGCGGGCCGCAGGGCGCCGGGGCGCTCGGCCACCGCCGGCCGCTCGTCGAGCAGCTCGATCACCCGCTCCGCGGCGGCGGCGGCCGAGAAGAGCGAGTTCGCCAGGCTCGCGAGCCCGCGCAGCGGCGAGTACATGCGGCTGAGATAGACCATGAACGCCAGCAGGCCGCCGAGGCTCAGGCGGCCCTGGCTCATCTCGTAGGTGCCGAGGCCGATCACGATCAGCCCGCCGGCGACCTCGATCAGGTCGACGGCCGGGGCGTAGAGGCCGCGGATGCGCGTCGCCGTCAACTCGGCGAGCATGGCCCGGCGGCCCTGGTGGTCGAAGCGCCCGGCCTCGTGGTCAGCCGCCTGGTAGGCCTGCACCAGCGAGACGTTGGACAGGCTCTCCTCGGCCAGCGCGCCCAGCGAGCCGCTCACGCGCCGGCGCTCGCGCGAGGCCGCGCGCATCAGGCGCGAGAAGCAGCGCGAGGCCAGCCAGAACAGCGGCGCCACGATCAGCGCCGCCACGGCGAGCCGCCACGACAGCAGGAACAGGACGCCGCCGAAGACGAGCAGGCGCACGACCGCCGAGAGGCCGTCGACGACGCCCGAGAGCACGAAGCCCTCGATCGCCGCGACGTCGCTCGTGACGCGCGACATCGTGTCGCCCAGGCGGCGCCGGTCGTGGAAGCTCGGCGACAGGCGGTGCAGGTGGCGGAAGACGTCCGTGCGCAGGCGCAGCAGGAAGCGCTCGCTCACCGACGTCAGCAGGTAGTCGTCGGCGAACGAGACCACCCCGTCCAGCAGCACCAGGCCGAGGTAGGCGAGGGCGACCCACACGAAGAGGCCGGCGTCCCGGGGGACCAGGACGTCGTCGACCACGACCTTGAAGATCCAGACCGTCGCCGCGTCGATCACCGGCGCGAGCGCGGCGAGGGCCAGGACGACCAGCAGCGTCAGCCGGTACGGGCGCGCGTACGGCCAGAACCGGCGGGCGATGGCGCGGACGGGCACCGGCGGCGCCGCCGCCACGAGCGCCGCCGGGTCCTCGTCGAGGACCAGCAGGCGGCGCAGGCGGGCGCGAAGGCCCCGCGGCGACGGCGAGCCGGCCACGCGCTAGCGGCCGGTGCGGGTGCGCGTGCGGGTCCGCCCCTGGGTGCGGGTGTGGGTGCCCGTGCGCGTCCGGCCCCGGCGGCGCCGGCGACGGGCCGGCGCCAGGTCCTCGAAGTGACCGCCGCCTCTGCCTCGTGACATGTCCCTCTCCTCTCGTGGATGAGCGGATTTACGATCCGCATCTACGGTAGGAGCCGGTCGTCGAGCCCCGGGACAGCGAATGGAAGGGGCTCGGTAAGCGTTCGGTCAGGGCGCCGTGTCGCGCCCCCGCAGGGAGGTCCCCGCAGGCCGTGCTGCGGGACGCGGGCGGGGCGCCCTACGATCGCAGGGATGACGAAGGGAGGCCGACGATGGCTGAGCCTGGTCTCATCCTGGTGACCGGTGCCGGCGCTGGAGTCGGCGGCGTGGGCGGCAAGGTTGTGGCGTTGCTGCGTCAGCGCGGCCGGGCCGTGCGCGCGATGGCGCACCACGACGACGACCGCGCCGAAGCCCTGCGCGCGCTCGGCGCCGACGTCGTCGTGGGTGACCTCACGCGGCCGGCAGATGTCGCGACCGCCCTCGACTCGGTCCAACGGATGCTCTTCAGCATGAGCCTGGCGCCGTCCTACCTCGAGGCCACCGCCACGGTTGCGACGGTGGCCCGTGCCGTCGGCGACTTGGATGCACTCGTCGCCATCTCCCAGATGACCGTGTCCCAGATGGACGCGCTCAGCATGAGCGAGTCGCACCATCAGCGGCTGCACTGGCTGTCGGAGCAGGTGCTCAACTGGTCTGGGCTTCCGGTCGTACACGTTCGCCCGACGGTCTTCTTGGACAGTCAGTTGTTCACGACCGTGGCCGCGCGCTCCATTGCCGACAGCGGCACCATCCGGCTCCCATTCGGGACCGGTCGCACGTCGCCGGTCGCGACCGACGACGTCGCGCGGGTCGTCGCCACTGTCCTGACCGACCCGGGGCCGTATGTCGGCCGGGCCTTCGACCTGACCGGCCCCCGATCGCAGGACATGAATGGCGTCGCCGAGGAGTACGCCCGCGCGCTGAGCAGACCGGTTACCTACGTCGACGTCCCGTGGGAGACGTGGGCCGAGCAAGTGCTCGCACGCGCCGGGCTCGGATCGTACGTCGATGAGCATCTCGCTATCATGGCCCGGCTCCATCGCGAGAATCGATATGACCGCGTGACCACCACGGTCGAGGAATCACCGGCCGACCCGCGGAGTCCGTCGAGGAGTTCGTCACGCGCCGAAGCGATTTGTTCGCCGACTGACGCACAGCAGCGAAGTACGGATTGGAACTGGGCGCTGGGCGTCTCCGCCGGTCGACATCCGTCACCGGGATGACCATCGCTTCGAGCAGCACTGTTCCGTTCACCCGCACTCAGGACGGGAGCAGCGGTGGCCGGGCGGCGACGGCGCCGCGCCAGCAACCAGGCCTGGATGACGAACTCCGAACCGCCGGTGGCGGCGTAGATCGCGAGCATGCCCAGCCTCGGATCGGGCACGAA
>DATLLV010000201.1:0-8989 GCA_035537655.1 Miltoncostaeaceae bacterium | reverse complement strand
ACGCGGCCGGCCAGCGAGCGGAAGACCGGCTCGGGGTCGGCGACCAGGTCGGCGGTGTGCTCGACGACCTCGAGGGTGTGGCCGAGCACGTCGAGGTGGTGGTACGGGCTCTGGTCGAGCCCGCGCGACTCGCCGAGTTGGGGCACCAGCGCCGCCAGGCCGCCGAGCGCGTCGAGGACGCGCAGGGCCAGGTCGGGCCGGCGCAGGCGCACGATGCGGCGGAGCTCCTCGCCGAGGCGCTCGCCGGGCGCGTCCCACAGCCGCGCCGCCGCCGCCGGCCCCTGGGCCACCGCGTCCGGGTCGACGACGAAGCCGAGCTCCTCCGCCAGCCGCGCGACCCGCAGCAGGCGCACGGGGTCGTCGGCGAGCGCCGAGGGCCGCACGAGGCGCAGAAGGCGGGCGCGCAGGTCGGCGAGGCCCCCGTGGCGGTCGATGAGGGCGGCCCCGCCGTCGGCCGGCACCGCCAGCGCGTTGACCGTCAGGTCGCGGCGGGCGAGGTCCTCGTCGAGGGTGCCGCCCTGCAGCGGCGTCAGGTCGACCGCGAAGGGGAGGTCGCCGCCCTGCACCCGCCAGGCGCCGAAGGCGCGCGAGAGCCGGAACGGGGTCGCGCCGGCCGGCCGCGCCAGGGCTCGGGCGGCGGCGCCGGCGTCGCCGTCCACCGCGACGTCGAGGTCGGCGACGCCGCGGCCCAGCAGGGCGTCGCGGACCCCGCCCCCGACCGCCCACGCCCGCTCGCCGAGCGGCGCCAGCGGCGCGACCAGGGCGCGCAGGGCGGGCTCGGCCGGCGCGGGCCCGGTCACCCCTCGAGGACCCGCGGGATCCGGCTCCCGATCGCGCAGGTGATCTCGTAGTTGATCGTGCCGCGCGCAGCGGCGAGCTCCTCGGCCGAGACGCGCTCCTCGCCCTGAGCGCCCAGCAGGACGACCTCGTCGCCCACCTCCTCCGTCGCGCCCGGCCCCAGGTCGATCGTCATCTGGTCCATCGACACCGCGCCGATCACCGGGGCCCGCCGGCCGCGCACCAGCACCTCGGCGCGCCCGGAGAGCGCGCGCGCGTAGCCGTCGGCGTAGCCCACCGGCACCACCCCGACGCGCGTCCCCCGCGCCGCGCGCCACAGCCGCCCGTAGCCCACGCTCTCGCGCGAGCGCACGGTGCGGATGGCGCCCAGGTGCGAGACCAGCGTCATGGCCGGGCGCAGGTCGTGGTCGGCGGGGTCGCCGCCGAAGGGCGAGCAGCCGTAGAGGGCGATGCCACACCGGACCATGTCGAAGGCGGTCGCCGGGTCGCGCAGCAGCGCCGCCGAATTGGCCGCGTGGACGGCCGCGTCAGGGAAGCGCGGGCGCAACGAGGCCACCACCGCGCGGAAGCGCACGGCCTGCTCGGCCATGAAGGACGCGTTCTCGCCGTCGCGCTCATCGGCGGTGGCGAAGTGGGTCATCAGCCCCACGACGTCCGCGTCGACCGCGGCGGCCGCGTCGGCGAGCGCGGCGACGTCCTCGGACCGCGCGCCCAGCCGCCCCATGCCGGTGTCGAGCTTCAGGTGGATGCGGGCCCGCCCGCCAGCCGCCGCCGCGACGGCCGCGGCGCGCTCGACCGACTCGGGCGTCCAGGCCACGACCTCCGCGCGCGCGTCGGCCGCTTCCTCCCACTCCTCGCCGGCGAGCGGGCCCATCACCACCAGGGGCGCGTCAATCCCGGCGGCGCGCAGCTCCCGCGCCTCGGCGGCCGCGGCCACCGCGAGCGCGCTCGCGCCGCCCTCCAGCGCCGCCCGGGCGACCGGCACGGCGCCGTGGCCGTAGCCGTCGGCCTTGACGACGGCCATCAGCCGCGCCCCGCCCGCCGCGCGGGCCAGCACGGCGGCGTTGTGACGGATCGCCCCGAGGTCGATGCGCGCCGCCGCGCGGGCGGCGCTCACCCCGCGGGGGGCCGGAAGGCCTCCGGCAGGGCCTCGAGGACGTCCGAGGCGATGGTGCCGTCGCCGCGCCCGGCCAGCCGGCCCGCGCGGGCGTGGCCCGCGACGGCCGCCGCGGCGGCGGCGAACGGCTCCACCCCCTTGGCGAGCGCGGCCGCGACGGCGCCGGTCAGCACGTCGCCGGTCCCCGCGGTCGCGAGGGCGGGCGTGCCGCCCCCGTCGACCGCGATGCGCCCGTCGGGCGCGGCCACGATCGTGCCGGGCCCCTTCAGCACCACGATCACCCGCGAGCGCCCCGCCAGCTCGCGGGCGGCGTCGAGGCGCGCGGCCTCGACCTCGGCCCGCGGGCGCCCCAGCAGTCGCGCGGCCTCGCCGGCGTGGGGCGTGAGCACGGCCGGGGCCGCACGCCGGCCCGCGATCTCGGGCTCCTCGCCCAGGTGCCAGAGGCCGTCGGCGTCCACCACGGCCGGCAGGTCCACCCGGCGCAGGACGTCGGCGACCGCGGCAGTGGTGGCCTCCGCCCGGCCGAGCCCCGGCCCGATGGCGATCGCGGTCACACGGTGGGCCTGCTCCACGACCGCCTCGACCGACGCCGGCGCCAGGTGGCCGTCCTCGTCGGGCAGCGGCGCGGACATCACCTCCAGCAGGTGGGCGGCGACGGCCGGCTGGACCGCGACCGGCGTCGCCACGACCACCAGGCCGGCGCCGGCGCGCAGCGCCGACCGCGAGGCCAGCGCCGCCGCGCCCGTCAGCCCCGGGGAGCCCGCGACCACCAGCACCGCGCCGGACGCGTACTTGTCGGCGGCGGCGGCCTTGCGCGGCATCTCCGCCACCGCGCCCTCGCCCACCAGCCAGGCGGCCGCGGGCACGGCGACGGCCGCCGGGATGCCGATGTCCGCGACGAGCACCCGCCCGGCGTGTCCGGACCCCGGGGCGACCCTCAGGCCGACCATGTCGCCGTGGTAGGTGACCGTCAGGTCGGCGTGGACGGCGAGCCCGGCCACGCGCCCCGTGTCGGCCTCGACGCCGGAGGGCACATCCACCGCGACCACCGGGGCGCCGCAGCCGGCCATCCACTCAACCGCGCCGGCGGCGGCGTCGCGGGGCGCGCCGCGGGCGCCCGTGCCGAGCAGGGCGTCCACGACCACCCGGCCCCCGGCCGGGTCGGGGCGAAAGGGCGTGACCGCGATGCCCAGCGAGGCCGCGATCGCCGTCATGGCCCCGCCGTCGGCGGTCGAGGGCGGGTCGCCGGGCGCCACCGCCTCGACGTCCCAGCCGCGCTCGGCCAGGTGCCGGGCGACGACCATGCCGTCGCCGCCGTTGTTCCCCGAGCCGACCACCACCCGCGCGGCGGCCGCCCGGGGGAACCCGGAGAGGATCGCCTCGGCGGTGGCGAGGCCGGCCCGCTCCATCAGCAGGATCGACGGCATCGCGTGGTCCTCGGACGCGCGCCGGTCGGCCTCGCGGAGGCCGGCGGCGTCGAAGAGCGGCGTGCACCCGGCGAGCGGCGCCGGGGTCGAGGAGCGGGCGGTGGGCACGGCCCGTCATCCTCGCAGACCGGCGCCCGCTACTCCCCGGGTGCCTCCGCGACGGCGAACGCGACCGCCGAGTCGCGCCCGTGGGTCAGCGAGACGTGGACCCGCTCGACGCCGAGCTGGTCGGCCCGGGCGGCGTAGCGGCCGTGGAGGGCAATCGTGGGCGCGCCGCGGCCGCGGACCACCTCGACCTCGCGCCAGCGCGTCATCCCGATGCCCAGGGCCTTGCCGACGGCCTCCTTCGCGGCGAAGCGGGCGGCGAAGTGCTGGGGCGGGAAGCGCCGCGAGGCGCAGTAGGCGGCCTCGGCGGGCGTGAAGCAGCGCTCGGCGAGCCGCGGGCGCCGCTCGAGGGCCGCGGCGAAGCGGTCGATCTCGACGACGTCCACGCCGACGCCGACGATCCGCATACTCTCAGCCTCTACTCGACGGTGACGGTCTTCGCCAGGTTGCGCGGCTGATCGACGTTCAGCCCGCGGCTCTGTGCGATTCCGTATGCGAACAGCTGGAGCGGCACCACGGCGGCGATCGGCGACAGCAGCGCCGGCGTGCGCGGCGCCCAGAGGACGTCGTCGGCGTGGCGCTCGATCTCCTCGTTGCCCTCGGTGGCCACCGCGATGACCCGCGCGCCGCGCGCGCGGACCTCCTGGATGTTCGAGACCACCTTGTCGAAGACGTGGCCGTCCGTCGCCACCACGACGACCGGCGAGCCCTCCTCGAGGAGGGCGATCGGGCCGTGCTTCATCTCCCCCGCCGGGTACGCCTCGGTGGGGATGTAGCTGATCTCCTTCAGCTTCAGCGCGCCCTCGAAGCAGACCGGCACGCCCACGTGGCGGCCGAGGTAGAGGAAGAAGGGCCGCTCGGCGTAGGCGGCCGCGGCCTGCATCACGCGCTCGGGCGCCGGCGAGCGCAGGTAGGCCTCGACGGCGTCCGGGATGCGGCGGAGCTCGTCGGCCAGGTCGAGCGCCCCGGCGGCGGTGAGCGCCCACTTCAGGCGGCCGAGCTTGAGGGCCAGCAGCGAGAGCGCCATGACCTGGGCGGTGTGGGTCTTGGTGGCGGCGACGCCGATCTCGAGGCCGGCGCGGGTGTAGAGGACGCCGTCGGCGTCGCGCGTGGCCTGCGAGCCCATGATGTTGGTGACCGCGACGACGTGGGCGCCGCGCTCGCGGGCGACGCGCATGGCCGCCAGCGTGTCGGCGGTCTCGCCGCTCTGGGTGATGCCGAGCACCAGGTCGCCCGGGCCGGCCAGGCAGGTGCGGTAGCGGTACTCCGAGGCCACCTCGACGTGCACGGGCACGCGCGCCCAGTCCTCGATCAGGTACCGGCCGACGAGGCCCGCGTGGTACGAGGTGCCGCAGGCCACCACGTGGATCCGCTCGACCCGCGCCAGGGCGGCGTCGTCGAGGCCCAGGCCGTCGAGCTCCACCGATCCGTCGCCCCGCAGGCGGTCGCCGATCGTGTCCCAGAGGGCGGCCGGCTGCTCGTGGATCTCCTTGAGCATGAAGGTCTCGAAGCCGCCCTTCTCGGCGGCGTCCTCGTCCCAGTCGACCGTCTGCGAGGCGCGGGCGCCGACCTCGACGCCGCCATGCCACACCGTGTGGCCGGACGCGTCGAGGCTCACGACCTCGTCGTCCTCGAGCAGCATGACCTCGCGCGTCTCCGAGAGGAACGCCGGGATGGCCGAGGCGATGAACCGCTCGCCATCGCCGATGCCCACCACCAGCGGGCACTCCCGGCGGGAGGCGACGAGGCGCTCCGGCTCGTCCACGTGGGCCACCACGAAGGCGAAGTGGCCGCCGAGACGCGGGAGCACCTCGCGGACGGCCGCGGCCAGGTCGCCGCGGTACTCGCGCGCGATCAGGTTCGGCACCACCTCGGTGTCGGTCTCGGAGCGGAAGACGACCCCGAGGTCCTGCAGCTGGCCGCGCAGCTCCAGGTAGTTCTCGATGATCCCGTTCATCACGACCAGGACGGTGCCGTCGGCGCTGATGTGCGGGTGCGCGTTCTCGGTGGTGACGCGGCCGTGGGTGGCCCAGCGGGTGTGGCCGAGCCCGACCGTGGCGCCGGAGCCGTCCTTGTCCCCGGCGGCGTCGCGGAGGTAGGAGAGGTTCCCGACGGCGCGGACCGACTCGGTGACGCCCTGGTCCTCGGCGAGGAGCGCGAAGCCGGCGGAGTCGTACCCGCGGTACTCGAGCCGCTCCAGGCCGGTCAGAATGAGCTCACGGCAGGGTCGCCCGCCGACGTACCCGATGATCCCGCACATGCAGGTTGTCCTTCCGTCGCGATGGCCCCCTGCGAGGCGTTCTACGGTACTCGCCCGCCGAGCTCCCGCTCCACCGCGATGGAGATCTCTCTACACCACCGGTCACAAGACTGGACGGTCGGCGCCTCGACCATCACCCGGACGAGGGGCTCGGTACCCGACGAACGGACGACGACACGGCCGTCGTCGCCCAGCTCGGCCTCGGCGCGGCGCACCTCCTCCCACACGCCGGCGGCGTCCGGGAGGTCCTGCTTGCGCTCGACGGTCACGTTCACGAGCTTCTGGGGCAGGCGCTGGACGATCGCCGCGGCGGCCCGCAGGCCCTCCCCGCGCTCGCGCAGCGCGCGCAGCAGGTGCAGGCCGGCGGCGAGCCCGTCGCCGGAGGGGCCGTGGGAGAGGTCGATCAGGTGGCCGCTCTGCTCGCCGCCGAGGGTGAAGCCGTTGCCCTGCATCTCCTCCATCACGTAGCGGTCGCCGACGTCGGTCCACCGCACCTCGATGCCCTCCGCCGCCATCGCGCGGCGGAACCCGAGGTTGGTCATCGTGGTCGTCACGACGGTGTCGTGGGGCAACTCCCCCCGGGAGCGCTTCGCGACGGCGCAGAGGGCCAGGATCTGGTCGCCGTCGACGGGCTCGCCGCCGGCGTCGACCGCCAGCACGCGGTCGCCGTCGCCGTCGAACGCCAGGCCCAGGTCGGCGCCGGCCTCGAGGACCGCGGCCGAGAGCAGGCCGAGGTCCGTCGACCCGCAGCCGTCGTTGATGTTGACGCCGTCCGGCTCCACGCCGATCGAGCGCACCGTCGCGCCCAGCCGCACCAGCACCTCGGGCGCGGTGACGGTGGTGGCGCCGTTGGCGCAGTCGATCACGATCTCCACGCCGGTGAGGTCCACCCCGGCGCGCTCCACGATCCCGTCGACGTACTGCGCCCGGCCGCCCAGCCACGTCTCGATGGTGCCCAGGGCGCCGGCGGCGGGGCGCCTGCCCCCCTCGCCCGCCATCGCCGCCTCGATGGCGGCCTCCTCCGCGTCGGCCAGCTTGAAGCCGTCCGCCCCGAACAGCTTGATGCCGTTGTCGGGGAACGGGTTGTGCGACGCGCTGATCACCGCGCCCGCCGCCGCGTCGGAGGACGCGACCAGCTCGGCGACCGCCGGGGTGGGGATGACCCCGAGCAGCACGGCGTGCGCGCCGGTGCTGGCGAGCCCCGCGGCCAGCGCGCTCTCGAGCATGGGCCCGGAGAGGCGCGTGTCGCGGCCGATCATGACGCGGGAGCCCTCGGGGAGCCGCCCGCCCAGGGCGCGGCCGAGCGCGAGAGCGAGCTCCGGTGTCAGCTCGCGGTTGGCGACCCCCCGGACACCGTCGGTGCCGAAGAGCCGCCGCGCGGGCGCTGGGGTACTTCCGGCCGTCGGGGCGATTACCGCTTCGAGAACTGCGGGCGCTTGCGGGCGCCCTTGAGCCCGGCCTTCTTGCGCTCCTTGATGCGCGCGTCGCGCGTCAGGAAGCCCTCGCGCTTGAGGTCGGGGCGGAGCGCCTCGTCGGCCACGGTCAGGGCGCGGGCGATGCCGTGCCGCAGCGCGCCGGCCTGGCCGGACACGCCGCCGCCGTGGAGCAGCGCGACCACGTCGAAGCGGCCCTCGGTGCCGGTCACGGTGAGGGGCTGGCGGGCCTCGGTCACCAGGACCTTGCGGCCGAAGAACTCGTCGATCGGGCGGCCGTTGCAGGTGATCTCGCCGGAGCCCGGCGTGAGCGTGACGCGCGCGACGGCGCTCTTGCGCTTGCCGGTGGCGCGGTAGCGGGCGGCGCCCGCGGTCGTCTCGGTGCTCATGCGGTGACCTCCGCGACGCGGGTGAGGCGCAGTGGCTTGGGCTGCTGCGCGGCGTGCGGGTGCTCGGTGCCCGCGTAGATCTTGAGCTTCATCAGCTGGGCGCGGCCCAGGCTGTTCTTCGGGAGCATCCCGCGCACGGCCTTCCGCAGGACCTCCTCGGGACGGCGCTCGAGCTGCTCGCCGAGGCTGCGGCTGCGGATCCCGCCCGGGTAGCCGGAGTGGCGCCAGTACTTCTTGTCACGCAGCTTGTTGCCGGTGACGGCGACCTTCTCCGCGTTCACGACGACGACGAAGTCGCCGGTGTCGCAGTGCCGCGTGTACCAGGGCGAGCGCTTGCCCGCGAGGGTCTCGGCGATGACGGACGCGAGCCGACCGAGGTTCTGGCCCTCCGCGTCGACGATCCACCACTGGCGATCGACGGTTCCGGGCTTTGCGCTGAGGGTGCTCACGAGCCGATCCGACCTCTTCCCGACATGACGACGCGGCGCACCTGGCGCCGCGAGAACGACCGCGGAGTCTAGGAAAATCGTGGTGCCCACGCAAGCCGCGGGCCTCCCGAACCACTGGACACGAGGGTTCGTGAGGTTTACAAATGATACACCGGATAACGGATTGAAGGGAGCGCGCCGCCCACGCGCGGCCGTCCAGCATGGAGACCCGCTCGGTGAGCCGGTGCGTCGCCATCGCGGCGCACGGAAAGAGATGCCAGCAGAGCCCCTTCCGAGGGAGCCCGTACTGCTGGCACCACACCCAGAGCCGCAAGGTCTGGGCCCCGAGCCGGCCGTTGTCCGCCAGCGCCACCCGCGAGCGCGCCGCGCGCGCCGCCGAGGCGGCGGCGGCCGAGGCCGGACCCAAGGTCGACATGGAGGCGCTCGCCGCCCGTCTGGCCGCGGCGCTCGGGCCCGAGAAGCTGGCCGAGATGGTGGAGTTCCTGGAGGGACCCGACGACGGGGCCTACCTCCTGGTGAAGGACGACGGCGGGCTGCTGTCCGAGCACAGCCGCTCCCCGCGCCCGTCCCGCACCCGCCGCACCGCCTAGCGTCCGGCGCGGGCTCAGCCCTCGGGATCCTCCCAGAGGCCCTCGACCATCTCCGCGTCCCCGTCGCCGAGGGGTCCGAACGCGAGCACCTCGAGGCCGTCGGGGCCCGCCTCCATGCCGTGCGCCACGCCGGGCCCGATGCGCACCACGTCCATCGGCGACAGCTCCACCAGCTCGTCGTCGAGCTTGAGGACCCCGGAGCCGGAGAGCACCACGTAGAACTCCTCGACCGTGCCGTGCCGGTGGGAGAACGGCTGGCGCCGCCCCGGCTTCACCACGATGTGGCCGAAGCCGGTCTGCTCGGCGCCGAGCTCGCGGCGCGGGAAGCGCGCCTCCTGGAACTCTCCGAAGCCGTGCTTGGCGGCCTGGTCCTCGACCTCGCGCAGGTTGACGCGGCTCCGGGTAGCACCCCGGCGTGAGC
>DATLLV010000200.1:0-11991 GCA_035537655.1 Miltoncostaeaceae bacterium | reverse complement strand
CCCGCACCCCCACCACCCTTCTTCACATGACGCTGATCCGCAGAGCACCCGCCTTCCTCGCCTCCCTCCTGATCGCCGCGGCGATCGTGGCGGTCGCCGTCCTGGTGCTGCGGGCGACGCGCGACGCGCCGCCCGCCGGGATCGCCGAGCAGGCCGCCGGCGACCCGCACAGCGCGTCAGCCACCATCGAGCGCGCCCAGGCCGTCCTGGCGGACCACCCCGACGACGCCGCCGCCCTCTCGGCGCTCGCCGAGTCCTCGCTGGTGCGCCTGCGCGAGACCGGCGACCCGAGCTGGCTCACCCGCGCCGACGAAGCCGCCCGCCGCGCCCTCGCCGCCGACCCGCGGCGCTTCGCCGCGATGGACGCCCTCGGCAGCCTCTCGCTCACCCGCCACCGCTTCGCCGAGGCCCTCGACTGGTCCCGCCGCAGCCTGGCCGTGGCCCCCGGGCGGGTCGCGCCCATCGCGATCGCCGCCGACGCCCAGATCGAGCTGGGCCGCTACGACCAGGGCTTCGCCGCCGTCCAGCGGCGCATGGAGCTGCGCCCGGACCTGCCCTCCTACAGCCGCGCCTCCTACGCGGCCGCGCGGCGCGGCGACCGCGGCATGGCGATCCGCCTCATGACCCTGGCCGCCGGCGCCGGCGCCATCGGCAGCCCCGACCGCGCCTTCGCCCTCGTCCAGGTCGGGCTCCTGCGCCTCGGGCACGGCGACCTCGACGGCGCCGAGCACGAGATGCGCGCGGCCCTCGCCGAGCGCCCGGGCGACGCCCCGGCGACCGCCGGGCTCGCGCGCGTGCTTGCCGCGCGCGGCGAGCTCGACCGCGCGGCGGAGCTCTACTCCCGCGCGATCGACCTCGTCCCGCTGCCCGAGTACCCGGCCGCGCTCGCCGACGTCCACCGCGCGTTGGGCCGACCGGACCTCGTCCGGGACGACCTCGCCCTGGTCGAGGCGATGCAGCGGCTGCTGGCCGCCAACGGCTCGGTCGTCGACCTCGACGCCGCCCTGATCCGCGCCGACGCCCGCCGGGCGACCCCGGCCGACGTCGCGTTCGCCCGCCGCGCCTGGCGCTCGCGCCCCGGCGTGATCGGCGACCAGGTGCTCGGCTGGGTGCTCACCCGGGCGGGCCAGTGCGGTGAGGGGAACCGCTACGCCACCCGCAGCCTGCGCCTGGGCACGCGCGACGCGCTGATGCTCTTCCACGCCGGGATGGCGGCCGCGTGCGCCGGCGACGCCCCGGCGGCGCGGCAGCGCCTGTCCTCGGCGCTGAGCCTCAACCCCGCCTTCTCGGTGCGGTGGGCGCCGGTCGCCCGCCGCGAGCTGCGGAGGCTGGGGTCATGAGGCGCGGCCTCCTCGTCCTCGCTGCCCTGGCCGCGCTCGCCGCGATGCTCGTCGCCGGCGCCGGGACGGCCTCGGCCCATCCGCTCGGCAACTTCACCGTCAACAGCTACCTGCGCGTCGAGGCCAGCGGCGGCGAGCTCTACCTGCGCCAGGTCGTCGACATGGCCGAGATCCCGAGCTTCCGCGAGCGCTCGGTCGTCGAGGCCGACGGCGGCCTCGCGCCCTACGCCGCTGCGCGCGCCCGCCAGCGCGCCGCCGAGATCCGCCTGACGGTCGGCGGGCGGCGCGTCCCCGTGACGCCGGTCTCCCAGACGGCGAGCCTCCGGCCCGGCCAGGGCGGCCTCCAGGTGCTGCGGTACGCGGCGTGGTACCGCGCGCCGGGGGCCGCCCGCGACGGCCGGGGCGGCCCCGTGGCGGTCGGCGTGCCGACCTACCGCGACCGCCTCGGCTGGCACGAGCTGGTCGTGCGCGCCTCGAGCGGCGCCGGCGTCGGCGACTCGACCGCGACCGACGAGGACGTCTCGGACGAGCTGCGCTCGTACCCGGGCGGCCTGCTGAAGAGCCCCCTCGACGTGACCGAGGCCACCTTCGCCTGGAGCCCTGGCGAGGGCGCGGGCGCCGTCGGCCCCCTCACCGCCGACCCGGAGAGCCGCGTGACCGAGCCGTCGCCGGGCGGGCTGTCGGGCCTCGTGGATGACGACCTCTCGTTCGGCGTGGTCGCCATCGCCCTGCTGCTGGCCATGGGCTGGGGCGCGCTGCACTCCCTGTCGCCCGGCCACGGCAAGACGATGGTCGCGGCGTACCTGGTGGGGACGCGCGGCACCGCCCGCCACGCCCTGCTGCTGGGCCTGTTCGTGACCGTCACCCACACCATCGGGGTGATCGCGCTCGGCCTGGTGACGCTGTTCGCGTCCCGCTACATCCTCCCGGAGGACCTCTTCCCCTGGATCAACCTGGTCGCCGCCGCGCTGGTGGTGGCGGTCGGGCTCTGGGCGGGATGGGGCCGCACGGCGACGTTCCGGCGCCGCCTCGCCCACCGCCGGGCGCACCGCCCCGTGCATGCGCACGGGGCCCCGCACCACCACCACCCCCCGGACCGCGAGCGCCCGATGCCGGCCCTCGCCATGGCCGGCGCGGCGGTCGCGCACCCCCACCCCCCCCCGCACGGGCACTCGCATTCGCACGCGCACGGCCCGGGCCACTCACACGGCCACGGCAAGGGCGAGCACACCCACGCGCCGCCGGAGGACCTCTCGATGCGCAGGCTGCTGGCCGTCGGCGCGTCGGCCGGGATCATCCCGTGCCCCTCGGCGCTGGTGCTGCTGCTCGGCGCGATCGCGCTGCATCGGGTCGGCTACGGCCTGGTGCTGGTGCTCGCGTTCTCGGTCGGGCTGGCCGGGCTGCTCAGCGTCATCGGCCTGCTCGTCATCTACGCGCGGCGCTTCATCGAGCGCCTGCCCCTCGACGGACGGCTCGCCGCGGCCATCCCCGCGCTGTCGGCGGCCGCCATCGTCGCGCTCGGGGTGGTGCTCACCGTCCGCGCGCTCCCGCCCCTCCTCTAGCCGACCCCCGGAGCCACGGTGCCGACGTCCCACATCCCCGTTTGCGATTTACTCGCAGCTGCGACAGGGTTGCATATGCGTGTCGCACGGGAGGCGGGGGATGCCGCCGCCGTCTTCCACAGACGTGCGGGATGCCGTCCATCCGCCCAGCGCCCCGTGGTCCTTCGGGCGCTGGGCGACGGAGGCGCCGCCACCCACGACCGCCCCCTCCGCGAGGGGCGTCCGACCCGTGCCACGACAACGCCTCCCGGAAGGAGGACCCCTTGCACATCCCCGACGGCTTCCTGAGCAACGACGTGGCCGCGGTCGCGGCCGTCCCGGCCGTCGCCGCCGTCGCGTACGGGCTCAGGAGGGCGAGCTCCGCCCTCGACGAGAGGCGGGTGCCGCTGCTGGGCGTCACCGCCGCATTCATCTTCGCCGTCCAGATGCTGAACTTCCCCGTCGCCGGCGGCACCAGCGGCCATCTGCTGGGGGCCGCGCTCGCGGCGATCCTGCTGGGGCCGTGGCTCGCGTGCGTGGTCATGGCCGTCGTCCTCACGGCCCAGTGCTTCGTGTTCGCCGACGGCGGCGTCACCGCGCTGGGCGCGAACGACCTCAACATGGGCGTGATCGGCGCCCTGGTCGTCGGCTTCGGCGTCGTCTGGGCGCTGAAGGTGCTGCCGCCCGGGCGGGCGACCTACCTCGCCACCGCCGGCGTCGGCGCCTGGATGGCCGTCATGCTGGGCGCGACCGCCTGCGCGATCGAGCTCGGCGTCTCGGGCACCGTCCCCTTCGCCACCGTTCTGCCGGCCATGCTCGGCGTCCACGCGCTGATCGGCATCGGCGAGGCGGTGATCACGGTCGCCGCCGTCAGCGCGGTGCTGGCCGCTCGGCCGGACCTGCTGACGGTCGCCCCACGCGAGGGCCGCCGCTTCGCGCCCGCGCCGGCCGGGGGGGTCTGATCATGGCCCGCCGCATCCCCCTCGGCGTCGTCGTCGCCGTCGCGCTCGCCCTGGCCGTGGGCCTCGGCCTCGCGGTCTCGCCCTACGCCTCGTCCAGCCCGGACGGCCTCGAGAGGGTCGCCGAGACCCACGGCTTCATCGACCAGGGCCAGGTGCACCGCGTGCAGGACGGCTCGCCCATCCCCGACTACGCGTTCCCGGGGATCGACGACCCGCGCCTGGCGACCGGCCTCGCCGGGTTCGTGGGCACCCTCGGCGTGTTCCTGGTCGCGTTCGGCGTCGCGTACACCCTCCGCCGCCTGCGGGCCCGGCCGGCCGCCCCGCGGGCCGGATAGCCGCCGTGGCCCTCTGCAACCACTCCATCAACCTCACCGGGCTCGCCGGCGACCCGTCCAGCCGGGTGCACCGCCTCGACCCGCGGGCGAAGCTGCTGGCGTTCGTCGGCATCACCGTGGTCGCGGTCTCGGCGCCGCTCAGCGCCTGGCCGGTCTACGTCGCGTGCGGCGTCGCCCTGGTCGCGATCGCGGCGGCGGCGCGCGTGCCCGCGCGCGTGGTCTGGCGCCGGGCCCGGGTGGTGCTGCCGCTCGTGGTCTTCGTGGCCCTGTTCCTGCCGTTCTTCCGCCACGGCGGCGCCGTCTACGAGCTGGGGCCGCTCTCGGTGAGCCAGGCCGGCCTGGAGACCTTCGCCACCGTGACGATCAAGGCCGTCATCGGCACGGTCAGCGCCGTGCTGCTCGGCGCCACGACGACCTTCCCGGATGTCCTGCGCGCCCTGGAGCTGGTGCGGGTGCCGCGCCTCTTCACCCTGATCGCGGCGTTCATGTACCGCTACCTGTTCGTCATCGTCGAGGAGGTCGGGCGAATGCGGGTGGCCCTCGCCGCCCGCGGCTACCGGCCCCGGCACGCGCTGCAGGCCGCCGCGATCGGCCGCCTCGTCACCGCCCTGTTCCTGCGCAGCTACGGCCGCGGCGAGCGGGTCTACCTCGCCATGCTCGCCCGCGGCTACGGAGGCCGCATGCCCGAGATCCGCACCCTCTCCTTCGGCGCCGCCGACGGCGCCTTCCTCTCGCTCGTCCTGGCGGCCCTGGTCGCCGTGCGCGTGGCCGCGGGGGTGGCGTCGTGAGCTGCGCCATCCACGCCCGCGGGCTGCGCTTCCGCTACCCCGACGGCCACGTCGCCCTCGCCGGCATCGACCTGCACGTGCAGCACGGCGAGCGGGTCGCCGTCCTCGGCCCCAACGGGGCCGGCAAGACCACCTGCGTCCTCCACCTCAACGGCCTGCTGCTGGGTGAGGGCGAGCTCGAGGTCGCCGGCCTGCGCGTGACGAAGGACAACCTGCGCGAGCTCCGGGCCCGGGTTGGCCTGGTGTTCCAGGACCCCGACGACCAGCTCTTCATGCCCTCGGTGCGCGAGGACGTCGCGTTCGGGCCGCTCAACATGGGCCTCGACCGCGCGGAGACCGCCGAGCGCGTCTCCGAGGCCCTTGCGGCCGTGCGCATGGGCCACGTCGCCGACCGCGCCCCCCACCAGCTCTCGATGGGCGAGCGGCGCCGGGTGGCCATCGCGACCGTGCTCGCGATGCGGCCGCTGCTGCTCGTCCTGGACGAGCCCTCGGCCAACCTCGACCCGCGCGCGCGCCGCGACCTGCTCGACGTGCTCGCGGCCATCCCGACCACGATGGTCGTCGTCACCCACGACCTGCCCTTCGCCGCCGAGCTGTGCGAGCGCGCGGTGGTGCTGGCCGAGGGGCGCGTCGCCGGCGACGGCCCCTGCGAGGAGGTGCTGGCCGACGGGGAGCTGCTGCGGGCCCACGACCTGGAGCTGCCCAACGGGTTCAGCCTCGACCTGGTGGAGCGGCGGCCGCGCCCCGGCGGCCTCGAGCTGTCGCCCTCTGCCTGGGAACGGGTCTAGGGCTCGGTCCGGAGCCGCCGCGGCAGGAACAGCATCGAGTCGCCGAACTCGTGCCAGAGGTAGCCGGCGGCGACGGCCTCGTCGTACGCGGCCCCCACCAGTTCCGGACCGGCCACGGCCTCGAGCAGCAGCAGGTGGCTGGCCTCCGGCTCGTGCAGCCCGGTGACGAGGCCGGTGACGACGCGCGCCGGCCGCTCGGGCCCCAGCACCAGGCCGGTCCACCCGGACGCGGCGCGGACCTCGCCGTCCGGGCCCACGGCGCTCTCGAGCGCGCGGGTGACCGTGGTGCCGACCGCGACCACCCGCCGGCCGGCCGATCGGGCGCTCGCCACCAGGCGGGCAGTGTCCTCGGGCACGGCGAAGCGCTCCGGCAGCGGGGGCTCGGCGCGCCCGGGGCTCGAGACGCCCGCGTGCAGCACGACCGGCGCCACCGTCACGCCGCGCGCCATCAGGCGCACCAGCAGCGGCGCCGTGAACGGGCGCCCGGCGCTCGCCATCTCGGCGCTGCCGGGGGCGTTGGCGTAGACGGTCTGGTAGTCGGCGAGCGGGAAGCGCCCCGCGAGGTGGCCGTAGGCGATCGGGCGGCCGTGGCGGCCCAGGTACCAGCCGAGGTCGACGCCGGGCCGGGGCCGGGCCCGCCAGAGCCGCGACCGGCCCGCCGAGGCGTCGGGATAGGGCTCGACCAGGCGCAGCCGGCGGCCGTCCGGCAGGCGCAGGCGCTCGCCGCGTGCGGCGTCCGGCGCCGGGCCGTCGCCGCCGGCGCGGCGCACCTCGACGACCCAGTCGCCGTCGTCGAGCGCCGTCGCCACGTGCACCGGCGCCCGCCGGCCGTCGCGGCGCCAGGCGTCGAGCGCCGCCGGCAGGGTCGCCGAGGTGTTGACCACCAGGAGGTCGCCCGGGTCGAGCAGGTCGGCGAGGTCGGCGAAGCGGTGGTGGCTGAGCCCCGCCGGGCGGGCGGCCAGCAGGCGCACGCCGTCGCGCGGCAGGCCTCGGCGCTCCGGCGGCGCGTCGGCCTCGGCGCCCGGCGGGATCGCGAACGACGCCGCGGCCTCCGGCTCGTGGACGGCGGCGGCGGCGATCACGCCGCCACGGGCGCGCCGAGGTCGGCGGCGCGGTAGCGCCCGCTCGGCCGCCCGCCACCAACCAGCAGCAGCAGCGCCGGGACCACGCTTTCGGGCGGCGGGCGGTCGCTGATGTCCTCGCCGGGGAACGCCCGCTGGTGCATGTCGGTGTTCATGTCGCCGGGGTCGAACGCGTAGACGCGCAGGCCCGGGTGCTCGGCCGCCGCGACGGCGCTGAGCTGGTCGAGCGCGGCCTTCGAGGCGCCGTAGCCGCCCCATCCCTCGTAGCCCTCGACGGCGGCGTCGGACGAGACGTTGACCACCGCCCCCGAGCGCTCCTCGAGGCGCGGGGCCAGGAGCTGGAACAGCGCGAGCGGCGCGATCACGTTGGTCTCGAGCACCCGCGCGAGCTCCCACAGCGGGTAGTCGGCCAGGCGCGGCATCGGGCTCGGCCCGAGCGCGCTGGCGTTGTTCACCAGCAGGTCGAGGCCGCCCTCGCGGCGGACGGCGGCCGCCAGCCGGGCCCGGTGGACCGGGCTGGTCACGTCGCCGGGGATCGCCGTCACGGCGTCGGACCGGGGCATCTCCGCCACGGCCGCCGAGAGACGGTGGCCGTCGCGGGCGTCCGCGATCACGCGCCACCCCTGCCGGAGCAGCTCGGCCGCCAGCGCGCGGCCCAGGCCGCGGGACGCCCCGCTGACCAGGGCGACCCTTGTCGGTTCGTTCACGGTTGCCTCCTCACGGTCGTAGAGGCTACGGTAGAAGCTAAAGTGAACTTGAAGTCAAGGGAGGGCTCGATGGACGGGGGCGACCTGCTTCCGATCGGCGAGGTGGCGCGGCGCGCCGGCATCGCCGCCTCGGCGCTGCGCTACTACGAGGAGGCCGGCCTGATCGCGGCGGTCCGGCCCGAGGGCGGCCAGCGCCGCTACCCCCGCAGCGTGCTGCGGCGGCTGGCGTTCGTGCGCGCCGCCCAGAACGTGGGCCTGACGCTGGACGAGATCCGCGAGGCGCTCGCCACCCTCCCGGAGGGGCGGACGCCGACGAAGGCCGACTGGGCCCGGCTCTCGCGGGGCTGGCACACGCGCCTGGACGAGCAGATCGCGGCGCTTGAGGCGCTGCGCGACGGCCTCACGACGTGCATCGGCTGCGGCTGCCTGTCGCTGCGCGACTGCGCCCTGATGAACCGCGGCGACCGCGCCGCCGCCCGGGGCCCGGGGGCCCGGTACCTGCCCGCGGCGCTGCGCCGGGCGCCCCGCCGGGGGGTCGCCTGAGGGCACCCCCGGGGCCCATCGGGCCCCTGTTGGCGAATTTGCCAATTGGCATGTGGGCGTTCGGCCAATTGGCGCGCCGATCCCGCCGAGGTCCGTTAACCCCTTGCCCTCGCGCGCCGTTACGACAGGCATGAACGCCATCCGCCACCAGATCGACGGGTCGGCCGCGCGTCGCGGGCGCCTGACTCCGCTTGCACCGCGCGAGCCGGATTGGCTCTCGATCGCCGTCTGGAGCATGGGGATCGTCCTCAGCCTGGCGACCTGGGCCGGCGTCGCCACCGCCGTCGCGGCGGTCTCCGGCCTGCTCTGACCGCCCCAGGCGCGTCCGCGCGCCTGGCAGGATCCGCGGGATGCCGAACTGGGACGCCGTCGTCGTCGGGTCGGGGCCGAACGGGCTCGCCGCGGCGCTCACGATCGCCGAGGCCGGGCGCTCGGTGCTGGTGCTCGAGGCCGCCGATGCGCCGGGGGGCGGCTGCCGGTCGGCCGAGCTGACGCTGCCCGGCTTCGTCCATGACGTCTGCTCAGCGGTCCACCCCCTCACCGGCTCGCCCTTCTTCCGCGGGCTGCCGTTGGAGCAGATGGGGATCGAGCTGGTCCAGCCCGACGCCCCTCTGGCCAACCCCCTCGACGACGGGAGCGCCGCGGTGCTGGAGCGCTCGGTCGCCGCGACGGCCGCCGGCCTGGGGGCCGACGGCCCCGCCTACGCGCGCCTGGCCGGCCCGCTCGCGCGCCGCGGCACCGATCTGATCGACGCCGTGCTGGCGCCGCTCCTCAGTGTGCCCCGCCACCCGCTGGCGCTGGCGCGCTTCGCCCCCCTGGGCCTGCGCTCGGCCGTGGCGCTGGGGCGGCGCTTCGGCGGCGACCGCGCCCGCGCGCTGCTCGCCGGTATGGCCGCGCATTCGTTCCGCCCGCTCGACGCGCCACTGACCGGTGGCTTCGGCCTGCTGCTCGCCACCCTCGGCCACACGGTCGGCTGGCCGGTGGCCCGCGGCGGCTCGGGACGGATCACCGACGGGTTGGTCGCCCGCCTGCGCGCGCTGGGCGGCGAGCTCGAGACCGGGCGCCGGGTGACCTCGCTCGACGAGCTCCCCGCCGCGCGCGCGGTGCTGCTGGACGTCGGCCCGCGCCAGGCGGCGGCGATCCTGGCCGCGCGCCTGCCGCCCTCCTACCGTGCGCGCCTGCTCCGCTACCGCTACGGCCCCGGCGCGTTCAAGGCCGACTGGGCGCTGGCCGGGCCCATCCCCTGGCGTGCTCCCGAGTGCGCGCGGGCGGCGACGGTCCACCTCGGCGGCACGATGGCCGAGGTCGCCGCGGCCGAGGCGCAGGTCGCGGCCGGCGGCCACCCCGAGCGCCCGTTCGTGCTGCTGGCCCAGCCCACCGTGGCCGACCCGAGCCGCGCGCCGGCCGGCCGCCACATCGCCTGGGCCTACTGCCACGTCCCCAACGGCTCGCCCGTTGACATGACCGAGCGCATCGAGCGCCAGATCGAGCGCTTCGCGCCGGGCTTCCGCGACCTGGTGCTCGCGCGGGCCACCCGGGGGCCGGCGGAGCTTGAGCGGGGCAACGCGAACCTCGTCGGCGGCGACATCGCGGGCGGGCTCCAGGACCTGCGCCAGACGCTCGCGCGCCCGGTTGCCCGGCCCGACCCCTACGCCACCCCGGTGGCCGGGGTCTACCTGTGCTCGGCCTCGACCCCGCCGGAGCGCCGAGCGGGCCGCAAGGTGGCCGCACATCCCGTGCACGCCTCCGCCCGGCGGGGCCCAGGCATCGCCGCGACAGACCAGACCGCCGAGCGGGAGGCGCCGTGGGGATCGGGCCGCGCATCGCGTCGTGGCCGGCCCTCCGCCAGCTGCTCGGGGGCCACCCGGACATCGCCTTCCTCGGCGGGGTCGTCAACCACATCCTCCAGAACCGGCGTGAGTTTCAGTGAGTACGTCGCGGCGTACACCAACGCTGCGGTGTTCATCGAGGATGACTTCCGAGACACGAGGATCTCGACGGGCTCCGAGCGACTGCCTGACGGCACCGTGATGCACGCTTCGTAGGCCTCTACCGGGGTGCCGCGCGTGCCCCCTGAGCCCGGACGGGCAACAACCCAGCCGCACCGGCGCCGGTCACCGGCCGCTCAGCCTGGCGCTGCTGGCCACCTCGGCCGTCGCCCGGCCGGGGCCCGGGGCGCTGGCGACCCGCAACAACGGCTCGCAACCCTGCTGAGCCCACTGAGGAGTTTGGAGGGCCCTGGACGTTTGGGGGGGGACCCCCCTCGTCGGGCCGGTGACCAAGGGGCGAGCGGAGACTTATGGTCACGCACGGGATCGTCACTCGCGAATCTCTGCCCTCCCGGAGCCGTCCCCCAAGAGTCTGCGGGCGCCCCAGTCCGAGAGAAGCCAGATGACGCGTAACCGGAAACATCCCCTCGACACGCAGTCCGCCGTGGGCAGCTGACCCCTGGCGCCCGCGGCGCGGCGAGCCACGCGAATGGCCGGACGCACCGTCCACCGAGAACGAGCCCAGGTCGCGAACACCGAGGAGACGAGCGCCAATGGCGAGGACACGCGTGCCGCAGAGCACGCTGGCACGGGACCTCGCCGGGGGCGGCAAGGCCCCCGGCGAGGGGGTGCCGGGGAAGGTAGGCGGGCAGGGCGGCCTGCTCGCCAACCGGTTCGCCGCGCCGCTGGGCCTGCCGGCCCTGGTCCGGGCCGGGCGGGCGTCGGAGAGCTGGCTCCAGCTGCTCGTCTCTGCGCCATCGGCGCCGTCGGGGTGGTCGTCAACATGGCCGTCTACGTCGGCCAGATCACCCTCGCCGACGTGGCGCCGCCCGTCGCCGCGACGGTCGCCTTCGGCGTCGCGGTGACCCACAACTATCTGGCGAACCGATGGGTGACCTTCCGCCGGCAGCGCTCGGGCTTCGCCTCACAGGGGGCACGTTTCGCCGTGGTGTCGACCGTCGCCCTCGGGGTGAACCTCGGCCTGCTGGCGCTCCTGCTCGGCGTCATGGAGACCGTCGCCGCACAGCTCGTGGCCATCTGCGTCGCCATGCCCGTCAACTTCCTGGGCAACAAGCTCGACCGGGGTGCCAACCTCGTGCTCCAGATGGACTGTGACTTCTCCCACGACCCCACCGACATCGGACGGCTCGTGGCGGCGACGAAGGACGCCGACGTCGTGCTCGGGTCCCGCTACGTCCCGGCGGGGGCGGTGACGGACTGGCCCCTTCTGCGGCGGCTGATCAGCCGGGGCGGCCGCTGGTATGCCCGCACCATCCTCGGCGTCGGCATCCGCGACCTGACGGGCGGCTTCAAGTGCTTCCGCAGGGAGGCGCTTGAGGCCCTCCTCTGGTACGACACGCGGTCGTCTGGCGACGGCTTCCAGATCGAGATGACCCACCGCGCGTTGCGTGCCGACCTGCGCGTACGCGAGGTGCCGATCGAGTTCTCGGACAGGACCCTCGGCTCCTCGAAGATGTCGCGGGGCATCGCTCTCGAGGCGGCGCGAGTCGTCGTCGCGCTCCGGCGGTCCCCGTCCCCCTTCCCGCCGGCCACGATCAACAGGGAGGCGCGGGTGAGCTCCCCTCGGGAGGTCTGATGTTCCGCCCGGCCCGCGCCCTGCGGCGCCCGACCCCGCGCCTCCTGCGCTGGGCGCTCCTCGCAGGGCTCGTGGGGGCGTGGCTCGCGCTCGCGCGTCCGAGCCCGCTCGCCCTGGGCTACGGCGCGCTGGTGGTGCTCTTCCTGGTACTCCTTCTGGTCGGGGCGACCACGCTCGCCTGGATGCTCTACGCATGGCGGGAGCCGGCCGGCATCGAGGCGGTCGGCTTCGCCGAGAGCGATCGGCCGGCCGCCCACAGCTTCTCCCTGATCCTCCCCGCACGCCACGAGGAACGGGTGCTCGGCGCCACCATCGCCTGC
>DATLLV010000199.1:0-6679 GCA_035537655.1 Miltoncostaeaceae bacterium | reverse complement strand
GTGCGGTACCTGCCCACCTACGTCCGGCGGCCCGACTACGTCGTCGTGCCCGCGGCCGGGAGCTCCCGCCGGCGCACGATCGCCGTGGCGGGGCGGACGGCCCGGGTGCGGCCGATCAGCGCCCGGTGAACTCCGGCGGGCGCCGCTCGCGGAACGCGGCCACCCCCTCGCGGAAGTCGGCCGACGCGTAGGCCCGCTCGCGCCAGCGGCGGGCGACCTCCTCCACGTCAGCCGGCGCCGAGCCGTCGGTGAGCGCGCGCACCACGGCGCGGGTGCCGGCGACGGCCAGGGGCGCCGCGGCGGCGATCTCGGCGGCGGCCGTCCGCGCCGCGGCCCACAGCCCGTCGGGCTCGACCACCCGCTCCACCAGGCCCATGGCGCGCGCCTCCTCGGCCTCGACCGGGGCGCCCGTCAGGAACAGGCGGCGCGCCTGGCCCGGGCCCATGGCGGCGGTGAAGCGGCGCAGCCCCTCGGGGGCGTAGACCACCCCGATGCGCGCGGCCGGCATCCCCAGCCGCGCGCCGGCGCGGGCGATGCGCCAGTCGCAGGCGATGGCGAGCTCGAGCGCCCCGCCGAAGGCGGCCCCGTTGAGCACGGCGATCACCGGCACCGGGCAGTCGGCGACGGCGGCCGCGGCGGCTCCCAGACGGCGCTCGCCGTCGCGCAGCGCCTCGGCCGCCTCATCGGCCCCGCGCCCGCCGACGTCGAGCCCGGCGGAGAAGTGGCGGTCGCCCTCGCCGCCCAGCAGCACGGCCCGGGCGGCCGGCGGCGGCGCGTGAAGTAGGCTCGCCATCGCGTCGAGGACCGGCCGGTCGAGGGCGTTCGCGCGGCCGGGGTTCGAGATCCGGACGATCAGCGCGGGGCCGTCCTCCTCCACCAGGAGGCGCCCGCCGGACGAGGGGGGCTCGGCTGGCATCAGTGCTCGTGATCGGCGCGGGAGCGGTCGGCTCGTACTACGGCGCGCTGCTGGCGCGCGACGGGCACGACGTGACGATGGTGGCGCGGGGACCGCATCTGGACGCCCTCCGGAGCCGCGGGGCCGTGATCGTGCGCGAGGCCGACGGCCGGCGCTGGGAGGCGCCCGTGACCGCGGTCGGGCAGCCGGAGCCCGGCCCCTGGGACCTCGCCGTGGTGGCCGTGAAGTCGCACGACACCCTAGCCGCGGCGGACGCGCTGCGCGGCGTGCTGCCCGACGCGGCGCCGGTGCTCTCGCTGCAGAACGGGGTCGAGAACGCGCAGCGTCTCGGCGCCGCGCTGGGGCACGGCCGGACGCTCTGCGGCTACGCGTTCGTGGGCGTCCACATCGAAGAGCCGGGCGTCGCCGACCACGAGGCCGAGGGGTGGGTGACGATGGGGCACCCCGAAGGCGGCGCCGCCGCGCTGGTCGCGTACGGGATCGTCGCCGGCTCGTGGGACGTCACCCTCTCCGAGGACATCGTCCGGGACGGCTGGCACAAGCTGCTCTGGAACGCCGGCTTCAACGCGATCTGCGCCATCACGGGGGCGACGGCCGGCGAGGCCCTGGCGACCCCCGCCTCGGCCCGGCTGGTGCGGGCGGCCATGGAGGAGGTGGCGGCGGTCGCCGCGGCCCGCGGCGTGACCCTCACGACCGAGGACGTCGACGAGATGGCCGCCCCGAACCCCGAGCTGCGCGACTACCGGCCCTCGACGGCGCGCGACCTGGACGCCGGCAAGCGCCTCGAGCGGGACGCCCTCTGCGGCTTCCTGGCGCGCGAGGGCGCGCGCCTGGGCGTGCCGACACCCGTCAACGCCGCCCTCGACGGGCTGCTGGCGCTGCGCGAGGCGCGCGCGGATCGCTGATTCTCCCGTCGGGGGGCGCACCGCCGGCTCTTATCGTCACCACACAGTCCGCTGGCGACGATTCGAGGGCGGTAAGAGTCCCGTGAACGCCGCGCCGGGGGCCGGGCGCGCGGCGTAGCGTTCCCTCGTCCGCATCACCAGGGATGGAAGGGGGTCAGGATGACGGGACGCTGGTGGATCGCGGTGGCGGCGGGCCTCGTGCTCGGGCTCGGCACCGTCGTGGCTGTGGAGGCGGCGACGGACGAGGCGTCGGCTCAATCTGGCTTCACGCTCTCGCGGGAGCAGCTGAGGACGAATCAGCGGATCTCGATCGCGGCCGTGAAGCGGGTCAATCAGGCGCAGAAGGACATCGCCGCGCTCGGGGCTGCCGCGCCCCTCTACGCGGTGAGCAGCGGGGCCGTCGGCTCCAACCTCGTCCGCGGGCGCGGCGCGGTGAGCTCCCAGCTGGTCGGCGAGGGCAACTACCGGGTCAAGTTCACCCGCAACATCAGCACCTGCTCGTGGTCGGCGACCGTCGGGGACGACGTGCCGCCCATCCCGACGGCGGCCTCGATCCGGCTCGCGCTCGACACGACCGACGTCGCGCGGACCCAGCTGATCGTGCGGACGTTCCTCGCCAACGGGAACGCCGTGAACGCGGGGTTCCACGTCCAGGTGTTCTGCTAATGAGGACGCGGTGGTGGGTCGGCGTGGCGGCCGGCGTCGCGCTGGGTCTGGGGACCGTCGTCGCGGTCGAGGCGGCGACGGAGGACGCCTCGGCCCAGGGCGGCTTCGCGGTCACGGCCGAGCAGCTGCGCACAAACCAGCGCGTCTCGATCGCGGCCGTCCGCAGGAGCAACGAGAGCCTCCAGCTCCTGGATCCCATCCGGCGGCAGCCCAAGCTGCCGCAGAAGCCGCTCGGGTGGCGGTCGCAGGACCTGCGCGACGGCTCGGTCTCGTCGGCGAAGATCGCCGGCGGAGCGGTCTCGGAGGCCAAGCTCTCCTCGTCCCTCTCCGGGCGCCTGCCGGCGTGGGCCGTGGTCGGGGCGAACGGGGCGCTGGCGCGCTCGAGCGGCGGCATCACGTCGCAGCGCACGGGCGAGGGCGCCTACCGCGTCGACCTCAACCGCAACGTCGGCCAGTGCTCGTGGACCGCAACGATCGTGACGTCGTCGGTCGCGGACCTCGGGGACATCGGCGCCGCCATCGATCCGGTGGACTCGGAGCGGCTGGTCGTCCTCACGACCGACAACGCGAACGCCGCCGCAGACCGGGCGTTCAACCTCCAGCTGACCTGCTGACGGGAGAGGGTCCTCGTCAGGCGCCGAGGGCGGCGTCGGCGAGGATCCGCTCCACCACCTCGTCGAAGCCCAGCCCGGCCGCCTCGGCCGCCTTGGGCAGCAGGCTCGTGTCGGTCATCCCGGGGATCGAGTTGACCTCGAGCACCCAGAGGCGGTCGTCGGCGTCCAGCAGCAGGTCGACCCGCCCCAGGCCGCGGCAGCCCAGCACGTCGAAGCACCGCAGCGCCAGCGCGGCGGCCTCCTCGGCCACGGCGTCGGGCAGGCGCGCCGGGGCCACGAAGTCGGTCATCCCGGGCGTGTAGCGGGCCTCGAAGTCGTAGAAGTCGCGGTCGCGCGGGATCGCCTCGACCACCGGCAGCGCCCAGGGCGCTGCCGTCCCGATCACCGACACCGCCAGCTCGCGGCCCTCGACGAAGGCCTCGAGCAGCACCCGCTCGTCGTAGGCGAGCGCGCTCATCAGGGCGCCGGGGATCTGGGAGGCGTCGCGCGCGACCGTGATGCCCAGCGCCGAGCCCTGCTTGGCCGGCTTCACCACCAGCGGCAGGCCAAGGCGCTCACGGATCTCCGGGATCGCCTCGCCGGCGCCCATCTCGCGGAACGCGTCCTGGCTGAAGGCGACGGCGGCCGGGGTCGGCACCCCCGCCGTGGCGAAGTGGGCCTTGGCGACCACCTTGTCCCAGGCGCGCTCGCACGCCAGCACGCCGGGGCCGGTGTAGGGCACCTCGAGGATCTCCAGCAGCTCCTGCACGGTGCCGTCCTCGCCGCCCTTGCCGTGGAGGGCGATGAAGGCGGCGTCCGGGCGCTCGCCGCGCAGCGCGCGCACCAGGTGCTGGTCGACGTCCACGGCCAGCACGTCGTGGCCCAGGCGCCGCAGGGCGGCCTCGGCGTTGGCGCCGGAGCGCAGGCTCACCTCCCGCTCCAGCGAACGGCCGCCCTTCAGCACCGCGACGAGCACTACTCGCCCCCGCCGAGCGCCCGGTGCAGCTCGGTCATCTCGGCGACCGCCACGCCCAGGCGGCGGACCCCCTCGCTGATCACGGCCTCTGGGACGCCGGAGTAGTTCAGCCGCATCGAGTCGCCGCCGCGGCCGTCCAGGAAGGCGCCGCGGCCGGGGACGAAGGCGACCTGGTGGCGCTCGACGGCGGAGGCCAACAGGTTGGTGGTGTCGAGGTAGTCGGGCAGCGTCGCCCAGACGAACAGGCCGCCGGAGGGCCGCGTCCAGCGGGCCTCGGGGGGCATCTCCTCCTCCAGCGCGCGCAGCATGGCGTCGCGGCGCAGCCGGTAGATGCCGTTCAGGCGGGCGACGTAGTCGCGCCAGTCGTGGCGGCGCAGGTACTCGACGATGAACCGCTGCGAGCCGGTCGACGAGCAGAGGTCGGCGGCCTGCTTGCCGAGGTTCATCTTGCGCAGAACGGCGGCCGGGGCGGCGACCCAGCCGGCCCGCAGGCCCGGCGCGAGGATCTTGGAGAAGGTCGACAGGTAGACGACCCAGCCGGCGCCGTCGTCGAGCTCCCAGAGCGTGGGCAGCGGGTCGCCGTCGAAGCGGATCTGGCCGTAGGGGTTGTCCTCCACGAGCAGCAGCTCGCGCTCGTGGGCCAGCGCGACCAGCCGCTCGCGGCGCTCGAGCGACATCGTCACGCCGCCCGGGTTCTGGAAGCTGGGGATCGTGTAGAGCAGCTTGGGCGGGCGGCCCTCGGCGGCCAGCTGGTCGAGGGCCTCCTCGACCAGGTCGATGCGCAGGCCGTCGTCGTCCATCGGTACGTGCACCACCTGGGCCTCGTAGGTCGTGAAGCAGGGCACCGCGCCGGGGTAGGTCGGGCCCTCGGCCAGGACCGTGTCGCCCGGGTTCACGAAGGTGCGGATGGCCAGGTCGATGGCCTGCTGGCCGCCGCTGGTCACCATGATGTCCTCGACCCGCGCCCGGGCCCCCTCGTGGGCCATCACGTCGACGATCCGCTCGCGCAGCTCGGCCATCCCCTCGGTGGGGCCGTACTGGAGGGTCGAGGCCAGGTGCTCGCGCGCGATGACCTCCATCACCTCGTCGTAGATCTCGCGCTCGAACGCCTCGGTGTTGGGGAAGCCGCCGGCCAGCGAGATGATGTCGGGGCGCTCCGAGAGCGACATCAGGTCGCGCATCACCGACGAGACGATCCCGGCCGCCCGCGACGCGAAGCGGGCGTCGTACCGGGCGGAGTCGCCCGGCGTCAGGGCGGAGTCCCCCGGCGTCAGGGCGGTCTCGTGGGCGCGATGGCGCGACGGTGGCGTGGGCGGGACCGTGATGACTCCCCTCCGAGGCGCGGTCGAGGTCATGGCCAGTGTAGGCGCCGGGGCAGCGACCGGCGGCGCGGTGGGCGGGAAGGGCTCTGGTACGATCGCGGCCCGTGCCGACCCAGGACGTCCAGCCGGTGCCATCGACCGAGGCGCGCGTGCTGCGGGTGCCCAACATCCGGCGCGCTCAGCGGGAGGACTGGCACCAGCTCTTCCGCTTCTGCGTGGTGGGCGCGAGCGGCTACTTCGTCAACCTGGCGGTCTTCACGGCGCTGGTTCACGGGGCCGGCGCGCACTACGCCCTCGCCGCGGTGGTCGCCTTCTGCGTCGCGTGGACCAACAACTTCCTCTGGAACAAGTACTGGACCTTCCGACGCCATGGGCTGTCGGCCGCGCAGCAGGGGGCCCGGTACCTGGCGGTGAGCCTGGTGGCGCTCGGCCTGAACCTGGTGCTGCTCGAGCTGCTGGTGAGCGCCGGGAGCCCCGAGGTCCCCGCCCAGGCCGTCTCGATCGCGGCGGTCATGCCCATCAATTTCCTGCTCAACCGCCGCTGGTCCTTCCGGTAGCCCCGTGACCCGGGGCGTCGCCGTCGTCGCGGCGATGGCCGCGCTGCTCGCCGGAGCGCCCCTCGCGGCCGCCGCCGCGCCCGCCAACGCGGTGCAGGATCCGACGCCGAGCGAGGCGATCGGCGCGGCGAACGGCCTCGTGCGCGCGGTGGGCAACCAGGCCTCCGAGATCCAGCGGTCGCTCGGCATCCCGCCGAGGAACGCCAAGCCGTCGCTCAGCGACGACGAGGTCGAGACCATCGCCGGCACCTCGGGGCGGCTCCACGACTGGATCGACTCCCGCGAGCTGTCGCGGACGGCGGTGCAGTTCGACCCCAAGACGCGCGTCCACACGGTCTACTACGTCAGCGAGGACGACGCGGGCAAGGAGACCGTCGAGGCCCAGGTGCTGGTCGCCGACGACACGGGCCAGATCACCGAGGTGCGCACCGGCCCTCAGGTCGCCTGGTCGATGGCCCGCGGCTACCCCGGCGCCTTCGGCCGCGCGCTCACCCGGCCGATCATCTGGATCCCGCTCTGCGTGCTGTTCCTCGTCCCGCTGCTGCCGTTCACGAGGCCGCGCAGGCTGATCTCCTGGCGCACGCTCGACCTGCTCGCGCTGCTGTCGTTCAGCATCTCGCTGATCTGGTTCGACCGGGGCGAGATCTTCACCTCGGTCCCGCTTCAGTACCCGCCGATGGTCTACCTGGCGATCCGCCTGGCCTGGATCGCGATCGCGCGGGCCCGCGCCGCCCGGCCCCGTCC